>NZ_FNLB01000008.1:305420-610841 GCF_900104145.1 Pseudovibrio sp. Tun.PSC04-5.I4
CTGCAACATTAGCTGAAGCCCCGCTTTCCGGCGGTGTGTTTGCCTGTACGCCGGGCGAAACCGGCATTGCCAATGAACCATTCCTAGTGAAGGACATCCAATGATTTCGCATCCCCTTTCACCTTCAGCCCTGTTCGACCTGACAGATCGAACAGCTTTGGTTACAGGGTCAAGCCGAGGCATTGGTGCTGCCATTGCACATGGATTGGCACAGGCTGGAGCAGAAGTCATTGTTCATGGCCAGTCCCAAAATGCAGCAGATGCCCGCCGCTCTGCAATCCTTGCCGAAGGTGGCATAGCACATGCCTTGTGCGCAGATCTTTCTGCACGCGGAGCAGGACGCCAACTGGTTCAAAAAATTGAAGACCAGTTTGGCAAACTGGATATTCTGGTCATCAATGCATCGGCCCAAATCAACGCTGAACTCCCTGACGTGAGCGATGAAGATTTTGACTTTCAGCTTGATGTGAATGTACGCTCTACCTTTGAAATGCTGCAGGAAAGCCTACCGAAAATGGCAGAGCGTAATTGGGGCCGTGTTGTCAGCATCGGCTCTATCAACCAGCTTCGGCCCAAGGAAATTGTGACCACTTACGCAGCGACCAAAGCTGCGCAACATAACCTCGTTCAAAGTCAGGCTCGGGCCTATGCAAAATACGGCGTGTTGCTTAACTCGCTCACCCCTGGCCTGATTGATACGGACCGCAATAAAGATCGCAAAGAAGGCGATCCCAAAGGGTGGGAGACTTACACCAAATCTCTCAATTGGATGGGACGCGCAGGGACCCCGGAAGAAATGGTCGGAGCTGCACTTTTCCTTGCCAGTGACGCCTGCAGCTTCATGACAGGCGAAAACATTGTGATGACTGGCGGTTTCTAAATAGCAGAGCCAGCAACGTTTTGATGGAATGGGTGCCCCACCGCGGGGTTGCGTCGCAAACTTTTTGTTTGGGGGCAATACACCTATGGCGTAGATACAATTATCCTGCGAGCACCATGAACTGGCGGTATGCAGGAACGCCTTGCTGCCCCAGTTGACCATTTCTAATGATGTGGGCGGTTTCAATTCCATCAAGCGTGGCCTTGGCAGATTGGAAGGCCTTAAACCCCATAATCGGTCTGGTTAACCGCTTGCTGAACCGATGGTCCTGCTCAATGATAGTGTTGAGGTATTTAACCTAAAGGATGTCGATGAACGCCCACCAGTAGCCTGTGAGGAACAAATAAAGTTGATATTTGTCAGCTCCCCCCGGTTAGTACCGCTTTTGTCCATGACAACTTTCTCCGGCAGGACTTTGCTGCCAATGGCGATCTCGAAAAAGGTGGTTGCCCCCGTTTCATCGCGTCTCTTTGAGAGCATAAAATCAACCGTTTTGCTTTGTTTATCAGGGGCACGATACAGGAAACCTTGGATCGTGGATTTGGAGCGTACTCTTTTAAACTGAAGAGGAGTAACCTGCAAATCGACCAAACTTTGCGACACAAACCTGACCGCCCGTTGCTCTTGGATTAAAGCTATTTTGAAGGTGACTCCAGGAGCGAAAAAAGGGTAGCTTTCGCCTTCCCCTCAACATACCCCTAAAAGAGGGGTTAGTTCGTCTGGGCAACGAGTTCGTGGATATTGCCATCTGGATCTGCGAAAAAGGCGGTGTACTCACCCCAGACTTGCTGCTTTGGAGGGGCAACGCCTACAACACCTTTTGCCAGCAGGTCAGCGTAGGCAGCGTCCACATCTGCTGTTGACACATATTTGAAACCGACTCCAATCGCCGAACCGACCCGTTCCCCTGTCAGACTGTCTGATTTCAAGAATGATCCGAGTGTTGCATAGCTGGCCAGAGACAGCCTGATCCCCCTGGAAGAGAACTCGACAAACTCGCCAGTCTCCATAACAATTTCCATTTCCATCTTATCTTCAAAGAAAGCCTTCATTGTTGGAAAATTGGCGGTATGGATTGTCACCATGTAAATGGTTGCCATAGGCTGTTCCGCCAGGGCTGGTTGCTGAAAGCCAATGGCGGCAATCAGAACAAGTAAGGCTGTTTTAATGTGTTTCATCCGTTTGGTTTCCTTCTAAAACCCAGAGCCATTGTTCAGTATTGTCCAGTAAGTGGTGCTCTAGTTGGGCGATGGTGTCGCTTGGAATATCGAGCTGCGGTCCGTATCCTCTTAAAAAGTTGACGAGGTGCGGTCGGAAGAAATTCAACGCTTCTCTTGGCGTCTTGAATTCATTGTCCAGAATGCTAAACCAGACGAACGACATTCCTGTGATCAGTCCCCATATGCCCAGTGTTATGTCTGCATTTGATGCATAGTGGGTGTCCGAGGCAAAACCTTCGATCCCGGCTGCAACTTGCTGCATCAATATTGTAATCTTTTCGCAAATCGCATCGTATTGCTGCCGCTGCAGGATGGAAACTTCTTTCCAGATAGTGGAGGTCGTACAGGTTGTCTCAATAAGGAAGGCTTCTGGATGGGCAACATTGAAAATAAAATCCAGCATAGGTATTACCAAGGCTCTTTCCAAAGCGCCTTGGAATTGATCCATCACCATAACCAGCTTGGTATGCCGGACAATTAGGGAGTTTGTTGCTAGACTGGCGATAACATCCTCCCGGCTCTGAAAATGTCGGTAAAGCGTACCCACAGACACCTCTGCACTCTTTGTTAAGTCGGGCATACGAAAGGCCAGAAGCCCTCCGTCAACGACTATTTTTCGTGCTGCGTTCAAGATCGCCTGTTCTCTCTGTGCTAGTTTTGTTTGTCTGTTTTTCGTCATGGTGCTTTCGTTCAATCGAGGTGTTTTGGATTATTTCTGGGCTGCCTGACTGGTCGTCGGTTTCAATAGATCTATTTCTCTTTCAAATACGCACTCGTGAGCACAAACTGGCTTGGTAAATTCTCGCATAATCTTGATCGTTCCAATGCTTACCAAAAAAGCTTTGCTGTCCACCATAGGGGAGCACCATTCAACAAGCGCTCGATGGACTGCAGCCTTTTGGGAAAGCTTGTGCGTTGGGATGTGGGCAAGCTGAGAGGGCTGCAGCACCCTCAATCTGCGTAGCTGTAAACCCAAGCCTCAATCCAGAGCTGCTCCAATACCTCTACAAAGGCACGGCAGCCTTCATCATAGATGATGCGTGTTTCAACCCTCATTCCACCACACACTGAAATCTTCCATCCTCCTTCAAAGTGGCGTTCTCCCTACCCTTGCTCCTTCAAATAACGCACGAACTGCGAACGAGCATCTTGGATAACCACCCGCGCAGATCAGCAGTCAGAATGGTCATTACATGCAGCAAGCGCCTTAGGGGCTGCGCCGGTCGCAGCATCGCGAACCATTTCAAAGATCCATTCAAAGGAGCCTTCTTCAGGCATTGGTATTGCGCCTGCTTCATTCATAAAGATTTTAATATCGGTGAGGAGGTTTTGGCTGATGTTCATTTGATTTGCTCCCTGCAAGGTCCGTTTCATTCTTCTTGCCAAAAAAACGGGTGAGCAGATGCAAACTAGGAAGAGCAGTTTCCCCTCAAATGAATACGACATAGAGAAATGAACAGAAGCGCGGCTTGTTGAAACCTGACACATGACAGGTTTCAACCCGTCAGAAAACATGAGCTGTCCTGGATCGTAAATTCGATGTGGATCCCGCTTTGAAGGCAGGGCACACTGCAAATGGGCTTCATTTCCTTATCTAATCCTGAGCGGCATATTGTTGAGAAAGTTGTCTGCAGGAGCGGACAATATTTTGTTCATGGAACTAGGGGCTATCAGCAGTCATTCAGTTGGTTCCATCAAGGGTTGAGACTACTCGCCGAAAACCTTTTGGATGCGCTATTACCAACGACAGCAGAATGTCAGACACCCGTTCAATCTGAGTACCACCAGTTTCCACTATGTCGACTTTTAATACAGTCACCGGAGAGGGCGTTTTCATTAGATAGGAGGTGGATTCAACCAATCGCGGCTACACGCTCGGCAAACTTCTCAGCTGGGTTTGATATTGCAAGGTCTTGCGTGGCCGCTCGTTGAACTGTCTTGCGATTGCATCAAGTTCTGCTTGGGAATGTACAGACAAATCAGTGCCACGTGGTAAATACTGGCGTAACAAACGGTTGATGTTTTCGTTTGATCCGCGCTGCCATAGTGCATATGGATCACAATGTAGAAATCGAACAATTTGCCGTTCATTGCCCCCTCAAGAACCCAAGGAGCCTCCAGTCGATCATGACGCAGGGTGGCGATAAAGGCCCGTGTTTTCCAGTGTCCAAAGGGTGCGTAATCAATCAGACGTGACCCTTTGGGAGACCAGCCCATGGTTTTAGTCATGTTGGTCTTCAACGCAATCTCGTCGATAAATCCTATACGTGACAACAAGTTACGCATAAAAAATTGACGGTGTGTAATCGAGATATCCCGAGACTGCCAGATATCAGGTCGCTTCTGCTCTGCTGCTTGGAGGTCATTTTTTTGTGCCAGGTCACGACTGCGCAGAACCCACCAGAGCGACACACGGTGGACCGCGACATTGTGGTGATCTGCAAACTCCGATACCAAGTAATTCAGCGTCAAATCTAGTTTGGTGAACATCCGTGCTTCGATCCAGCCCCTAAGGCTGACAAATTTACCATGACCTCCGCCATTGCCCTGCGCCAGCGGCTCCAGACCACCTGTTTCACGCTTTAAGATCACAAAGTGCCAGAGGATGTGTTCTGCCCATCACACACCCCCAAAATCGGCTACGCGGATAGGAAATCACAGATCAGAACTCATGAAAATTCTGAATCGCATAGCTAGCACCACGCTCTAGACGCGTGCAAAGCGGGTTCTCCAACAACAGGCCCAAATTGATTGGTAAGACGGCGCTATTCCGCAGGAACCAGTTCTGTTGGCTGCCCAGCTTTGTGCGAGGACAATAGCCCCTCGAAGTAAGCAATCGTTTTTGTGAGCCCTTGATGCAATTCAGTTGTTGGTTGCCAGCCCAAAAACTCCCGCGCTCGCTCAATATTTGGTTTGCGCTGGAGCGGATCATCTTGAGGAAGAGGTTCCCTGATAATCCGGGATCTGGACCCAGTCAGCTCCAGCACAAGCTCTGCAAGTTGTTTGATCGTGAACTCTTTTGGATTGCCAATATTGATGGGCATGGAAACGTGATCGGGGGCATTCATCAATCTCATCATACCCTCCACCAAATCATCGCGATAACAGAAAGACCGGGTTTGCAGACCATCTCCGTACAGCGTGATTGGTTTATTTAGCAGCGCCTGCATAATGAAGTTCGAAACCACTCGCCCATCATTGGGGTGCATACGTGGCCCATAAGTATTGAAAATGCGCATCACGCGGATGTTGATGTTGTTTTGGCGATGGTAATCGTAAAAAAGCGTTTCCGCGCACCGCTTACCTTCGTCATAACAAGAACGCACGCCGATGGGATTAACGTTGCCCCAATAGTCCTCCGGCTGCGGGTGAACTTGAGGGTCACCATAAATTTCGGAGGTGGACGCCTGCAAAATCTTGGCTTTAACGCGTTTGGCAAGCCCGAGCATATTGATGGCACCAAGCACGCTTGTCTTAGTGGTTTGAACCGGATCGAACTGGTAATGCACGGGAGACGCCGGGCAAGCCAAATTATAAATCTCATCCACTTCAACAAACAGGGGTTGGCACACATCATGGCGCAACAGCTCAAAGCGTTTGTGGTCCAGCAAGTGCTCCACATTCATGCGCGCGCCCGTAAAGAAATTATCGAGACACAACACTTCATGCCCTGCATCCAGCAGCATTTCACAAAGATATGAGCCGAGAAACCCTGAACCTCCTGTCACAAGAATTCTACGCCGATCATCAAGTGAAAACATGGGCTCTTGTCCGGGAAATTATGGAGACTAAGCGAAAGCCTAACAGTCTGCTCCCAAACGTAAACAATGAAAAAAGCCCCCCTATTTATACAGGCTTGTGGCGTTTTCAACTCGTGCAGCTCATCTATTGAGCTAAACTCAAATATCAGAGCCCCGCACAGGCTTGCTCTCAGATTTGAGGCTGTTAGCATATCCCATGGATATCCTCAGCTTCTTCAGGCTCTCTGTTCCCCAACTTTGAGAGCCTGAACCATCCCATTGCAGGACTGTAAATGCGTTCTTCTTTTTCTCTTAGCGCAACCAGCGCCGGTTTTCTCTCGGCATTTGTTGGATTTGCAAGCTCTTTTGCTATTGTTCTGCAAGGTCTGAGCGGTGTCGGGGCAACGCAGAGCGAGGCGGCTTCCGGCCTTATGGCTCTTTCTATCGCGATGGGCTTTTGCGGAATTGTATTCAGCCTTTGGAAGCGCATTCCAATATCTGTTGCCTGGTCAACACCAAGCGCTGCACTTCTGGCAACCTCCGGCGTGCCAGAGGGCGGTTTTGCGGTTGCAGTCGGTGCATTTATAGTGGCGGGTTTGCTTGTTGTTATCACCGGCATGTGGCGCCCGCTTGGGCGTTTGATCGGGTTTATCCCGGTGACTCTGGCACAGGCCATGCTTGCAGGTGTTCTCCTGCCATTGTGCCTTGTCCCATTCGAGGCAGTAGCTCAGCTGCCAACTCTGGCGCTACCAATAGTGCTTGCATGGTTTATTGCGGGCCAAGTCAACAAGTTACTAGCTGTCCCCGCTGCGTTACTCGGCTTTCTGGTCGCCCTGTATTTCCACGCAGACCTCTCCGGCCTCAGCTCGATGCAACTGGTGCAGTCTCCCATTTTTGTAATGCCGGAGTTTACACTGAGTGCAATTGTTGGGATCGGTATCCCGCTCTATGTTGTGACGATGGCCTCCCAAAATATTCCGGGCGTTTCCGTCTTGCGGTCTTTTGGATATCAACCAACTCCGGGCCCTCTGTTTAGCTGGACCGGCGTTGCCACAATATTGAGCGCGCCGTTTGGCGGACATGGCGTGAGCCTAGCTGCGATCACAGCGGCAATTTGTGCGAATGAAGATGCTCATAAAGATCCTGCGCGCAGGTACTGGGCAGCCGTTGTTGCGGGCCTCGTCTATTTCGTTTTCGGTGTGTTTGCAGCTGGCTTTGTTGGCATCGTTGAACTGGCGCCGCGCATACTCATTGGCGGTGTCGCAGGCTTGGCACTTATCGGGACCCTTGTTGGTTCAGTTCAAGGTATGCTGACGGAAGAAACCAGCCGAGAACCGGCAATCATGACCTTTCTGATCACAGCATCAGGCCTCTCATTCTTCGGGATTGGTGGTGCATTCTGGGGGCTTTTGGTTGGCATTGCTTTGAAGCTTTGGTTGGATCGGAAGCAAAAAACTTTGGCCTCTTTGCAAACAGGCAGGAGTTCCTGACAAGACCAGTCACGACCTCCTTATATGTTCACCCTATTTGGGTAATTCGTCGTATTTCTCCACTAAAGCACAGAGGTAAAAGGGAGAACCAATGGGTAAAGTACCAGTAAAAACGGCGGAGCAAAAAGCCCCGCCGCGCGTTGTATCATAGATACATCTGGTTTCTTACGCGCTGGCTTCCAAGGCCCGGCGCGCTGCAATACGTTTCCGCTCTGCAATTGGGTCCGGAATAGGGACTGCCTTGATCAGCTCCTTGGTGTAAGGACTTTGCGGGTTGTTGATGACGTCGTGAGCGTCACCCATTTCCGCGATATTGCCAAACTCCAGAACCATAATGCGGTTGCTGATGTGTTTTACAACGCTGAGGTCATGGGCAATAAACAGCAGGGACAGGCCAAGTTCTTTCTGCAAATCCATCAACAGGTTCACCACCTGTGCTTGAACGGATACATCCAAGGCAGAAACGGGCTCATCACAAATGATCATCTTCGGATTGGTGATCAAAGCGCGGGCAATGCCAATACGTTGACACTGGCCACCTGAAAACTCATGCGGATACCGGTTGATCATCCGAGCGGATAATCCAACTTTTTCCATGAGTTGACGAACGCTTTTCTTGACTTCATCCTTGGATGTTTTCGGAAAATGCGTTTTTAGCGGCTCTGCGATAATTTGCCCGGCAGTGAGGCGTGGGTTCAAGGAAGCCAGAGGATCCTGAAAGATCATCTGGATTTCCTTGCGGATTCCCAAAAGATCTTTCGGATTCATCTTCATCAGGTCGCGGCCTTCCCAGAAAACCTCACCACCCTGTGCTGGGATCATCCGAATGATTGCCCGGGCGAGTGTGGATTTGCCACAGCCGGATTCGCCTACGATACCAAGCGTTTCACCGCGGGCTAGGTCAAAGGAAACACCTTTAACCGCACGCAGAATCTCCGGCCTATGCCAGGGGAGTGCGTTTTGTTGCTTGATCTGGAATTCCACCCGCATATCGCGGACGGACAAGATTGGCTCTTTCGTGCTCAAAGCTTTTCCTCCGCCATCTGGGCTTCAATGCTGCGGTCCAACGTCATTAAGCGCTCTTCATCCTGATCCAGACGCGGAACCGCGCTGAGCAACCCTTTTGTGTAAGGGTTGGTTGGATTGGCAAAGATATCTGTTGTCAAACCGTGTTCCATCACCTCGCCCTGGTACATCACCATGGTCCGCTCACAGGAGCCTGCCACAATGCCAAGGTTATGAGTAATCAGAACAATCGCCATTTGGAACTCTTCTTGTAGTTCCACCAGTAAGTCCATAATGCGGGCCTGCACCGTCACATCAAGTGCCGTTGTCGGTTCATCTGCAATCAGGAGTTTTGGACGACACAGCAACGACATCGCAATCATCACACGCTGCCGCATTCCGCCGGAAAACTCATGCGGATACATGTGAATGCGGTTCTTCGCATCGGGAATTTTCACAGCTTCAAGCATCCGCACGCATTCAGCAATCGCAGTTCTCTTCTTCATGCGTTTGCCATCTGGCGCGTTATAAATCAGCGTTTCAGCCATCTGCTCTGAAATGCGCATGTAAGGATTCAGGGATGTCATTGGATCTTGAAAGATCATAGCAATCTCATTGGAACGAAGCTTGTTCATTTCCTTATGAGAACGGCCGATAATCTCCTGCCCCTGATACTTGATAGAACCAGAAATTTTCGCGTTGGGGGGAAGCAAGCCCATGGTCGCAAAAGCTGTTTGGCTTTTACCTGAACCAGACTCGCCCACAATTCCCAGAGTTTCACCCTTACTGATCGTAAGGCTAACGTCTTTTACGGCCTCGATTACACCTTCCGGCGTATCGTAGGTGATCCGTAGATTTTGGATATCCAAGAGTGCCACGTCTCACCTCCTAATAGTCTTTAGGGTCAAGCGCATCGCGCAGACCGTCGCCGATAAAGAAAAAGCTGAACAGAGTTATGATGAAGAAGAACATTGGAAATATCAGTTGCCACAATGTGCCGTACTGCATCGTTCCAGCGCCTTCAGCAATCAACGCGCCCCAGCTCGTGTTCGGCTCCTGAACACCAAGGCCTAGGAATGAGATAAAGCTCTCGGTCAGGATCATCTGCGGGACGAGAAGCGTCGCATAAACAACGATCACGCCCAGCAAGTTGGGGACGATATGGCGTAAAATTATCGTCATCGGCTTTACACCGGTAGCGACTGCCGCTTCCACAAACTCTTTGTTTTTGAGCGTGAGCGTTTGACCACGCGCAATACGCGACATATCCAGCCATGAGATCAACCCAATGCCAACGAACAGCATGAAGATGGACCGTCCGAACACCACAAGAAGCAGGATCAGAACAAACATGTAAGGAATGGACTGAAGGATATCAACGATACGCATCATGATGTTATCGACACGTCCACCGGCATAACCAGCAATTGCTCCGTAAAGTGTTCCTACGACCACCGCGATGAGTGCGCCGACCACCCCAACCATCAAAGAAATCTGGGTGCCTTGAATGACACGGGAATACAGGTCCCGCCCCATCTCATCAGCACCGAAGTAGTGACCATTTTCCGCGTTGGGTGCGCCAAGTTCTGCAACTTGCCCCAAAATTCCCCAATCGATTTCCTCATTCGACCAGCCGGTAAACAGTTGACCGAAAGCCGCGAAGATAATGACACCTGTCAAAATAAAGAGACTAACCAAGGCGGCTTTGTTTTTGAAAAACCGGCGACGAGCGTCGGCAAACAAAGAACGGCCCTGCACCTCTTCCTGAGCAGCCAGATTATCTGCGAACTGCTCCATTTTTTGAACGTCTACATTCATGTGCTCAGCCCTCAGTATCTAATCTTCGGGTCGACCCATGCGTACAGGATATCGACTATGAGATTGAAGAGGATGGTGAGGCCTCCGATGAGAATTGTAATGCCCATCATGACGGCGTAATCACGGTTGAGGGCGGAGTTAACGTAAAACTGCCCGATGCCACCGGTTGAGAAGTAGATATCGATGATAACGGACCCAGTGATCATGGATACAAACGCAGGGCCAAGGTAAGACATAACCGGAAGCAGAGCTGGTTTGAGAGCATGACGGAAAACAATCACATGATATGGCAGACCTTTAGCCATAGCAGTGCGAATGAAGTTGGTATGCAGAACTTCCAGCATGGAGGAGCGGGTCAAACGCGCGATTGACGCCATATAGCTGGTTGAGAGCGCAATAACTGGCAGAATGAGATGGTTCCATTGCCCACCATTCCAACCTCCACCGGGGAGCCAGCCCAACCACAGCGTAAAGACGAGCACAAGAATTGGCGCCATGACAAAGTTTGGCAGAACCTGAGCACCGATGGAAATACCAACGGCCATGTAGTCCAGCCAACTGTTTTGCTTCAGGGCAGCAGCAATTCCGAGGGCTCCACCTACGATAACGGCAACAGCAAACGAGAGAAATCCATAGGTTAATGTAACGGGGAACCCGCTCTCTATGATCTCGTTTACAGTGCGGTCTTTGTATTTGAAGGACGGGCCAAAATCGAACTCAGTAACGATCCCGCCGATGTAATTCACAATCTGCACATAGATTGGATTATCCAGGCCGTATTTAGCTTCGATATTGGCGAGAACAGTAGGAGGAAGCGCGCGGTCAGAGGTGAATGGGCCACCGGGAGCCGCATGCATGAGTAAAAATGAGATGATGATGAGCAGCAGCAATGTAGGAATTGCGATGGCTACTCTTCTAAGGATGTAGCTGATCATTGTTATTAGTTTCTCGTATGAAGAACGGGTGTTTCAGCAACAAAAAGATGCAAAAACACCGGCGTCTGGGACACCGGTGCTCTTGATCGCGAAATTACTTAGCAACCTTATAAAGGTTCTTCGCATACCAGTTTTGTTCAGCGTTTTTGATCGGCCAGTTTTTCAGTGTGTCATTCAACATGTACACGTTGGTGTAATGATAAATTGGAATAACCGGCATTTCAGCAGCCATAATTTCTTCTACACGTGTGTAGTTCGGCTGTGGATTTGCAGAGGTTTTAGCGCCCGCCATCAACTCATCAACTTCAGCATTGCTGTATTTGCCGTCGTTATAACCGGATTCTGTCGTCAGCAGATCGAGGAAGGTTGAGGCTTCATTGTAGTCACCACACCAAGCTCCACGAGCGAGTTGGAAGTTTTGCTGTCCGCGCTCGTTGAGGAATGTTTTCCATTCCATGTTTTCGAGGTTGACTTTCACGCCCAGCTTCTGCTTCCACATTTGAGACATCGCAATAGCGATCTTCTTGTGAGCTTCAGATGTGTTGTAGAGCATGTTGAATTCAAGTGGGTTGCCTTCGCTGAAGCCAGCAGCCACCAACAATTCTTTCGCCTTTGCATCACGTTCGGCTTGAGACCAACCAGCAAAATCTACTTTTGGAACATCGAAGCCAGCGGTTACAGCGGGAGTGAAGGTGTACGCTTGGAACTGGCCACCCTGCAATACAGCGTCTGTGATGACACGACGATCAATCGCATAGGCCAGCGCCTGACGAATACGAACGTCTTTGAATTCTTTTGGACCGGAATCAGAAACGTTGAAAGTGTAGTAGTAAGAACAAAGACGCGGGAAAGCGATTGCCTGATCAGGGTATTCTTTCTGAAGGCGTGGGAACTGCCCAGCAGGCACCTCTGTACGATCCATCTCACCAGAAAGGTAGCGGGTCAAAGCAACGTTCTCATCATTGATGACGAGGGTTTGAACCTTGTCGATAATGGTGCTCTCATTATCCCAATAATTGGTGTTGCGCACCATCTCCAAGGTTTCCTGCGGAACATGCTTGGTCAGCTTGTACGCGCCGTTGGAGACAATGTTCTCTGGCTTTGTCCATGCAGCGCCGTGTTTTTCAACAACCGCCTGTGGAGACGGGAATGTTGTGCTGTGCGTTGTCATCAACGCGAAGTATGGCAGTGGTTGAGTCAGCTTCACTTCCAGAGTGTGATCATCAAGCGCTTTAACGCCGAGATCGGACAACTCTTTCTCACCCGCAATAACCGCCTTTGCATTTTCAATGGACATCAGTTCCATGAACCATGCGTATGGAGATGCGTTTTTAGGATCAGCAGCACGCTGCCATCCGTAAACGAAATCACCAGCCGTTACTGAAGATCCATCTGACCACTTTGCATCATCGCGGAGCTTGAAAGTGTAAGTCAGCTTGTCAGCACTTACATCATGGCTCAGTGCAACACCTGGTACGAGATTGCCCAGGTTATCCTGGTTGTACAGACCTTCAAACAAGTTACGGACGACTTCAGAACCAGATACATCTTCTACGATTGCTGGATCAACAGATGAATGCTCATCGAGAATACGATAAGTAAAAGTCTGGTCGTCAGCGAGTTTCTCGCCAGTTTCTGGATGAACACCCGCAGCAAATACAGAGGTAGAAAGCAGTGCAGTTCCGACTACACTCGCCATAAGAAAGCTTTTGCTGAATTTCATCTAGGAATCTCCTCACATAAAATCGGTCACCTGTTCCCCAACAGTGCCGACTTGAACAAATTTCTCAATAGGATCTAGAGCTCACCTCAATTGAAAAGTGATCTCCAAAAAAATGCATATTTTCCTAAGAGCAACGCGAAATTGAAATTATTTGCGTTTTAGAAGCTCCCCACGAGTGGCTTTATGCTCAGTTCCCCTCGTCGCTGGCATATATGCGTATCCCGATACGCACTTTAACGTAGTTTTTGGCTTATTCAATTGTATTCTTCGGGGAAATGACCCTTGCGGAATATGGTGGGGGAAATCTTGCGGGCAGAAACAGCATGAGTCTTACACAACCCGACGGATTACAAGGTATTACAGCAGTTCGTTGTTGTATTAGATATCCAAGAAAAAATATCTCAATCCCATAGTTTCAATATTAATCAATTTAGCGAGTAATTGATTAGGTATTGGTACCCCATAGTATATTGGGCAGAGTCTTTGGGTGGGGAAATGGACACTATTCAGGAAGAACGATCATTGGACAGCGAGACTATACAGCTTCCGCTTGTTTTAGATCTTGATCACACACTTATAAAAACAGATTTATTTTTCGAAGCTCTGGTTTTGTTTCTCAAAGCAAACCCATTGAATATCTTTGTGGTATTTATTTGGTTGTTACGCGGTCGAGCCTTTTTAAAACGACAGCTTGCACACAGTGTTGAACTGACTATCGATTAAATTCCGCTCAATGAGGACGTTGTTGCTTACGCTCGGCAACAAGCTGCGAGCGGTCGTGAAGTTCATATGGCAACTGCAGCAGATGAGAGTCTGGCAATCGGAATTTCAAAGCGTCTAGGGTTTATTGATGAGGTGCATGCGAGCAATGGCCATACAAATCTGAAAGCTGGCAACAAAGCCAGTCATCTTGAAAAGCGGTTTCCAAACGGATTTGCCTACGCTGGCGACAGCAGTTCAGATCTGCCGGTGTTTACCAGTGCTGTTCAGTCGCTCCTTGTGCATCCCTCTTCCAGCCTGTTACGACGGGCAGAAGAATGCGGCGCAATTGAAATGACTTTTGAACGCCCTGAAGGAGTGGCAGCGCCCTTAGTAAAGAGCTTGCGTTTACATCAGTGGGCTAAAAATACCTTAGTGTTTGTTCCGCTTATCCTTGGCGGGCAAGCTCTTGATGCCAGCGCATGGTTTACTGCGCTTATTGGTTTCGTTGCGCTGGGAATTCTGGCGTCTTCAACCTATCTGTTCAATGACCTCTGGGATATTGAAGCTGATCGCAACCACTGGAGCAAAAAGAAGCGGCCTCTGGCTTCTGGCCGGTTGAAGATCGTACATGCTATTATGGCGATCCCTTTGGGCATTGGGCTTTCGCTCGTGATTGCGGCCACTCTCGGGCCCTTCGTATTGGCTGGCTTTCTGGTCTATCTTGTGGTGACGGTTTCCTATTCGTTCTACCTGAAGCGTATTCCGCTGCTTGATACCGCAGTTCTTGCGGCACTGTTTACAATGCGCCTCGGCATTGGTGTGACACTGGTTAGTGTTCCTCCCTCCCCTTGGCTATTCGTATTCTCCATGTATCTATTTTTGTCTCTCTCCCTCGCGAAGCGGCACACAGAACTAGGGCGATATCTTGAAGCCGGTGGGGATGGTAATATGTCTGGTCGAGGTTACCGTGATACCGATTTGCCTGTTCTCCTATCGCTCGGCTCTGCAAGCGGATTGGCCGCAACCTTGGTGATGGTGCTTTATCTAACCAATGAAGCCTTCAATGCGCAGTTCTATTCTGCTCCCGCCGTTCTTTGGGGGATGCCGCTTATCCTGTTCTTGTGGCTTGGGCGCATTTGGCTCAAATGTCAGCGGTTGGAACTGAATGATGACCCGGTCGTGTTCGCGCTCAAGGATAAACAAAGCTTGATGCTGGGCGGGTTTTTGGTTCTTCTGTTTGTTGGAGCATGGTTCGGCGGGAGGTTGGTCTAATGGTTGCTGCACGTATCGCCGCTTTGCGCCAGTCCTATGAGACCAGCGCAGAATTTCGCCAGATCGTACGGTTTTTGTTCGCTGGAGGATTTGCCGCCTTTGTGAACTGGGTTCTGCGCATAGGTCTATCCGTCTTCCTGCCGTTTTGGTTGGCGGTCCTCCTAGCCTATTTCATCGGCATGAGCATTGGCTACACGCTCTACAAGCGCTTTGTGTTTGTTGGTGCAGAAGAGCCGGACAGCGTTAAACGACAAATTGTCATATTTCTCGGCGTCAATTTATTGTCTGCAATGATCGTGCTGGGTCTTTCGGTTGGTCTAAGGGAACTTCTGCTTGGAGTGCTTCCACTCTTTTTTGCACAAGCTCTGGCACATGGAACCGCGATTGCCATTGGAGCCGTGACAAACTATCTCGGCCACAAGGCAATCACGTTTCGCAAAGCCTAGGAGTTCGCCGCGAAGGCGAGCGCTTGCATAGCAACGTTCAGAAACAAGGCCTGAGCGACCAGAAGTGCAAAGATCCCAAGGTTTTCCTTCTTCACTGTTCTCACCACAAACAGCATCATCAACGGTAACCAGTCCAAAACGTATCTTTGTACGGAGTACTGAGAGAATCCGTTGGAGTGGTAGAACAGTGTGATACCGGCGATCACAAGGATGGTGAGTATGGCAAAGAGATAGGCTCTGCTCCACCCTGCCAGAAAGAAGAACAGCAAGAATGGCGCGCCGATAAACAACGCAATGCCTTTGTCCCCAAACCCGCTGAGTTCTGTCAGGTACTTCCCGGCAAACTGCACATCTGGTCCCTGCACGAAGAAATGCAGCAGGTTGAAGAGATAGTAATCGCGATGGAATAACCCCAGTTCACGTACTCGGAAGGCAAGCCAATCTCCTGAAGTTGTAAGGCCGGTCTCCCATTCCGGCGGGAAGATATAGGCGTACCCGGTTTGCATAGGATCGCCAAAGCGGGCGTAGTTATAGACAAAGTAGATTATTATGGCGATAGCCGGGAAAATCGCCAGTCTGAAAAGCCGCTTCAAGCTCGTTGAATTCACCGCGAAAATTGACTGATCTGCCGGCGTCATCAATACAAAGAAGAACGGCATGTAAAGAATGCTCATTTGCCGTGTCAGAAACGCCAGACCGATAAAGAGCCCGACCAACCAAGCATTGCGTTTAATGAGCGCCGACCAAATCGCGAAAGAGGTAAGCATAGCAGCCACCGCTTGCGCAAAGAACCAGACACCATCTGAGCGAAGCACTGTGTATTGCAGGGGTGTCGCAAACAAAAAGGCAACAACCAGCAACAACGCCAGCTTGAAGTCAGGTTGATACTCTCGTGTGATTTGCCACCACACCACCCCGGTAATTGCAAAACAGAGAACCCCAAGCGCGATGAAGTGATGGAACTCTTCTCCAAACACTGCAACAAACGGCAATGCGATCAACGCAGGAACAGGTGGGAAGATGACAAAGATCTTCTTCTGGTAAAGTGCGCAATCCTGATCAAAACAACGTGCCGCATCAAAGCGGCCATTCAAAAATGCGTCTGCCAGTAAAGCGTAGGAATTGCTGCCTGCTTGTTCTCCCAGCAGCCGAAAAGCTATTGCTGCCAACAGGATGAATACCAAGCCAGTTAATAACAGAGGCAATAAGGTGCCTCTTACCCGTTCAATCAAATACATTATGCCCCCGTCAAATATAGCGGAGTAATAACACTTTGCATCCTAGTGTCTTATTAAGTTTGCCCTAGAACAGAATAAAAGTTGTAACAACAGCTCCCACAACCTCTTCTGGATTGTCATGCACTGAATAACTGCTGCGACCAAACCATTGGCGAACAGCATTTCGGAGCTTATGTAATTTCTTGATTTCGAAGGATATGCCTGTTAGGTGGAAGATGTTGCTCCCTCTGGACTAACCGTAATACACGGACGATCTTTAGCGCTTAGGCTTCCTTATTGGCCCGGATGCTGCTGAGATTGAAACAGGAATACCCCAATGTCGGACTCTTCCAAAACCGCAGGTGATGGCCTGGGAACGGTTGAATTTGTTGCCCTCATGGCTGCGCTCACAAGCTTGACCGCCCTTTCAATCGATGCCGTGCTGCCAGCTTTTTCGCAGATTGGTAGAGACCTGAACGTCATCAACTTAAACAACACGCAGTTGATTATTTCTGCATTGTTTTTGGGGTTGAGCCTTGGTCAGTTTATCTTCGGGCCTGTCTCGGACCGCTTTGGCCGCAAACCAGCTGTTTATGCTGGCTCAGTCGTTTTTGCTATTGGTGCGGTTCTCGCCGCAACCGCAACATCGCTTCCGGTGATGATTTTTGGCCGGTTTTTGCAAGGCGTGGGCGCATCAGCGCACCGGACTGTTGTAATGGCAATTGTTCGCGATAAATACGCTGGTGCGGATATGGCGCGAATTCTGTCATTTGTCACAGCCGTCTTTATTACGGTGCCAACGTTTGCACCGCTGATCGGTCAGGGCATCCTGTTCACAGCCGGCTGGCGTGCAATTTTTGTCATCATGCTTGTGATGGCGTTGGCAGGATGTTGCTGGCTTGGTATCCGTCAGCCAGAGACGTTGAAGCCGGAAAATCGCCGGGCAATCACCCGAGAACTTCTTTGGGACGGTTTTAAGGATGTGACCGGACACAAGGCAACGCTGTATTACACAGCTGCTTCTGGTTTCGTATTTGGCACTATGATGACGTATCTAAGTACTGCCCAGCCCATGTTTGCAGATGTCTATGATATTCACGAGACCTTCCCGTTGTATTTCTCAGGAATTGCAGTTGTTTTCGGCATCTCGTCTGTTGTGAATGGTCGTATTGTCAGGACGGTCGGCCTGCAAAACATGTGTCGCGGCGCCCTGATTATTCAAATTGTCGTTAGCCTGGTATTTGCCATGTATATGCGGTTTGTGGACACAACTCCTGCACTGTGGTTGTTCATGACCTATCTGACCTTGGCTTTCTTCTGCCAGCCAATGTTGAACGGTAATCTCAATGCACTCTCTATGGAACCACTCGGGCATATTGCGGGTCTGGCTGCGACCTTCATCGGGGCTTCAACAACGTTCATCGCACTTATTCTTTCCGTGCTTGTAGGGCGATTCTATAATCAGACAGTTCTACCGCTTTCGTTTGCGTTCTGCGTGTTTGGGAGCGTTGCATTAGTTCTGGTGATAATTGGCTCCCGTGCGCAAAAGGCAGAAAAGCGGGCAGCAGCAAATAGGCCTGCTGTAGAAGCAGTCCTCTAAAGAGTTTGGACTGTGATGAGGAAGGCTCATTTATGCGCCTTCCGACAGACCTACTGTTTTTTTGGTAGTACCCTTACCCATGAAATCTGTGCATCTTATATTCTTCATGAATAAACAGCTCCCTCAGGCTCTAGACGTGAGTGCTTTATAGCTGAAGCCACCTCCGACTAAGAACCTACGTATTGTATTGGAGCGCTGCACAAGGATCTCCCTAAATGCAGACTCTACAGGAGGCTACACCTCTTCGCTATCAATGCAGGTTCTCTGAAATTAACATTACAATTTTATGCAAATTCTCACAATCCTTTAGTTAATCTATTCAGGCCGCTGTATGGAATACAAATTATTGCTTGGGCAATTATCTTATCAGCAACTTTTAGTTGTAATATTTCAAGGTCAGAGGAAGATTTGAAAAATCGATTTTAAGGTTATAGAGGTTCAATTTCTTATATTGGCAAAATCGATAAACTCTATCGATTTTTATATGTAGATTATCTTGTCAGGACTGCCGTTGAAGAAAGAGGAATGCGCCTCAATTAGGCTTGCTCGGAAGATTGGACTACAGCGGCAGTTCATATTATTATTGCAAAAATTAAGTATTCAACCTCATGAAATCTAGCGTCACTTTACTTAGTTTTGTGTTGTAAATGGCTGCGACAATTTCATTAATTTCAGAATAATATCAAAAGCCTACAGTATTCTTCGGATCTTCACGAGACTGAGGGAGCTAGTAATGGCCTCGTTAATGCCGCGTACCCTAAGGGTAAGAATTTGGGGTGCCATAGGAATTTTGTTTATGAGTTTCCTGATCGGAACTTCATTCCAATCCTATGTACTCTATCAAAGTTTACTGAGCGCGAAAAACAGTGAACTTACATCTATTATCACGGCTGCTAACTCAGTCGTCCGTCAATTTTATCAAGGTGAAGTAGACGGTTCTCTCAGTCGTGAACAAGCGCAAACGGCGGCCTCAAAAGCTCTCAAGGCTCTTCGTTATGATGGCGAAGAGTACGTTTTCGTTTTCGACTATAACTACAAAGGGGTCATGCATCCATTCAATGCCTCCTTTATTGGCTCTGATCAACGCAATACCAAAGACGGTGACGGTGTGCCCTTCATCCGCACTATGGTGGATGCGGCAAAACGTGATGGGAATGGTTACGTAACCTACAACTACATCAACGAAAACGGTGAAGCGAGCCCAAAGCTTAGTTATGTTGAGAGCTTTCCAGAGTGGAAGTGGGTGATTGGCACCGGTGTTTTAAAGAGTAAGCTTTTCGCTAATCTGGGAGATGCACTCTCCAAGCCGCTCCTCATTCTTGGCCCCTTACTTTTACTATCTCTTCTCATCGGTTTGGTGTTGGGAAAACGCGTAGCTACCGCTGTTGATTGGCTCTGTTCCAGCCTGCTTAAACTTTCAGCAGGAGATCTGAATTTTGAAAGTGCCTACAACAATTCTCAGGATGAACTTGGTGATGTGTCTCGCGCACTAACAAAATTCCGAGATCAGGCGCAAAAGCAGCAGGAGATGGAAGCCGAAACTCGTAAAAATTATGAGGCGAACCTTGAGCGTGAGAAGGCTGTGATGGGAGCCGTCACCCAATTCCGCAACACTTACGAAGGTGCTGTCACTGTTTTGAATAGCCTTGCAGAGAAAATGCGAGGAACTGCTGAATCGTTCCAAACCTTTGCAAAGGACTCTGAACAAGGCGCGGTATCAGCGTCCGCTGGTGCGCAGCAAGCCTCTGCGAGTGTGCAAAGTGTAGCAGCCGCGTCTGAAGAGCTTTCCGCATCAATCCAAGAGATCCGCGATCAAGTGAACCGAACAGTTGGTTTTGTTGACAACACCAAATCCAGCGCTGCGACCTGTCAGGAAGATGCTGTTGTGTTGCAGAAGTTGAACATGGATGTGAGTGAGTTCCTTGATCAGATTAAAGGTATCTCCAACAAGACTAAGTTGTTGGCGCTAAACGCGACCATTGAGGCCGCGCGTGCAGGATCGCATGGAGCTGGATTTGCTATTGTGGCATCGGAGGTGAAAGACCTTGCTGAGCAGACCGAGAAGGCGGCGGGTGAGCTCGAAGCGCATGTAATGTCAGCATCCAGCCGTACAGAAAGCAACGTGGCTTCCCTTGAAAAAATTGGCGAGGAAGTCGAGCAGGTGGTGAGCTTCATGACCGCAATTAGTTGTTCCATTGAGCAGCAACAGGCCTCAACCGAAGAAATCAGCAGAAGCTCGCAGGTCTCTGCTCAGGGGGCTGAAGCTGCGACTGCGAATTTTGAAACAGTTGCAAATGCAGCCGGGCAGTCCCGTACTCAAGCAGAAGAACTTCACAAAAACGCCGATGCAATTTCTGAGCACATCAATCAGCTCAATCTGGAAACGGAGAGTTTCCTGAACCGAGTTCAGAGTGTGTGAGCTGAATAAGATGTCGGTAGAGGGCACGAGCATCACGCTGGTGCCCTTCCTACGTTATTTGTCAGACCAGACTGCCAGTTCATTGTTGTTTGGATCCAGAAAGTGGAACCGGCGTCCACCGGGGAACGAAAATATTTCCCGACAAACCTTAGCTCCCTGTTCAACGAGTTTTCCCTGCAGGGCCTCTAGCTCATCTGCATATAGCACTATGAGCGCCGCGCCGTTTGCTGTGGACGAGGATTGCGCCGACTTGAAGAAGCCTCCGTTAAACGAACCATCGTTAAAGGCGACATAATCCGGGCCGTAATCTTCAAAGGTCCAGCCTAAAGCTTTGCTATAAAATGATTTGACCGCTTCTAGATCAACAGCAGGTAGTTCAATGTAATTAATGGTGCCAGATTTGTTCATATGGTCTCTCCTTTGAGCATTAGAACAAAAATAGAACAAAAAACCGCCGAAGAAAAGTTCGATCTTGAGAATAACTCAAAAAATCAAAACTAAGATATTGGATAGTCTTCGATAGACTGTAGAAGTTGATTATTGCAACCACATTGGATTGGTGAGATATCTAGACCCAGTTCAACCGTTGTTTTTATGAAGTTCAAGATATTGATATGATGAAACAAAGTTTTTTGAGTAATGTACTTTTTGCTAGTGCCTCAGGTGTGCTCGCTCTGGCAAGTCCTATTTCGGCTTTTGCGCAGTCAGCGAATACGGAGGCAGCTGTTCAAAGCAGCCCTAAAGTAACCACCCAGCAACATGGCGACTGGTTGCTGGAATGTTATGATCCTGCTGTCAACGGTATCAGCTGTCAGATTAAGCAGCGTGTTGTTCATAATGAAAGCGGGCAAAATATTTTGATGATGACTCTGGCCCATAATCCGAAAGACAAGAGCGACATCGTTCAATATGTCTTGCCGCTGGATTTTCTTTTGGGCCCGGGCGTCGGCGTTAATGTTGGAGACTATCAGTCTGTTGCGCGCGTTAATCGCTGTACAGCGCAGGGATGCATTGTTGAAGGCAAAACAGAAGACGGATTCATCAATGCTATGAAAGTTGCTACAGATCAAGGCCGCTTTGTCATGATGTCCCGAGCAGGCAAAAAAGTTGCCATCAACTTTTCAGCAACTGGCTTTACAAAAGCCTATAACGAGATGTTGGCTCAAAACAGCAAATAGCTGGTATGGTGATGTGAGCAAAGACAAAGACGTTGCCTGCTCACCGCTATTTAGGTGCGTAGCAGTTCCAGCTGCCGCGTTGCCCTTTTACTGCAATTGCGCCCTCAATAGTGCAGTGTGAGATTTCCACCTTTGCAGTGCGGATCAGTTGTACCGGCTCGGTGCGGGTGAAATATGCAATACCAACAACTGCTAGGAGGCCGAAGGCCGATGCCATTATGCAAAGATAGGTGATGGCATCACGTGTGGTATTAGGGGTCGCCCCTTTATTATTATGCATCTGGCTTTGAATAACTTCTGATTTGAGTAGGTGGTGCGGTGAGGGCCAATTCTACAATTGCCCAATTCCTGCGCAATCTAACCTATAGCTGGATGCAGTGTTATGCGTGCAACCCCTTAGAGATACGATGTTATCAAAGGGATTCTGCTGGTTTTTACGAATATATTGTGACTTAAAACCCTCGGACCTCACAAAAATATTGGGGTTTGGGTCCCACAGTAGAATGACCACTGGAGCTTTTGCAGTTTACATCTATGAGTTTCGGACAGTTAAAGTTGAGTTTGTTCCGGAGTACCCGCTATCATGGCTAAACCCAGCAGTTCGCCCCTGATCACCGGTAGTGGTTTATGGCAGCAATCGCCTGAACGTGTCTTGTTTGAAAACATCTCGCTTGGCCTGAACGCAGGCGACCGGATCGGCCTTGTTGGCCACAATGGCTGCGGAAAATCTACTTTTCTGAATATTCTCGCTGGCCGGGCTGAGGCAAGTGAAGGCGGTATATCTGTATCACGAGCTGCGGTTGTCTCCTGCGTTGAGCAGCATCTGCCAAAGCGCTTGATGGATCTAACACTGGCGCAAGCCGTGCGTGACGCTCTGCCTGAAGACAAACGGGACTGGATGGGTTGGAAGGTTGACGTCACTCTTCCCGAGATGGGGTTCGAGGCACATCAAGCCGAAGTGCTTTGCAAGGACCTGAGCGGCGGACAAATGACGCGACTGATGTTGGCGCGGGCGTTGATGAATGAGCCAAACTTGCTACTGCTTGATGAACCGAGCAACCATCTGGATCTTCCGACTATTCTGTGGCTTGAAACCTTCCTGAAAAATTGGAAGGGCAGCTTTTTGATGATTTCGCATGATGCAACACTGCTGGATCACGTAACCAACCGCACATGGATCATGCAGGATCGTAAGCTACATTGTTTTGACCTGCCCTGCACCGCCGCGCTTAAAGCGCATGAAGAGCTGAAGCAAGCCCGCATTGCACGTCGCGAGACAGAAGAAAAAGAAATCAAACGCGTCGAGGCAAGTGCAAAGCGGATCGCTGAATGGGGCCGAACTTTCGACAACGAGGACTTATCCCGTAAGGCAAAGTCCATGGAGAAAATGGTTGATCGGATGAAGGACGATCAGACCGATGCCGTTGAAGCTTATCCATGGAACTTGTCCATTGCCGGACAAACCATTCAGGCTGACCGCTTGGTTCGGCTGACGGACCTTGATGTGACGCCGCCGGTAGCTGATGTGTTCCTCTACAATGTTGAGGATATGACAGTGCGGCCCGGAGACCGCATCGCGATCATGGGCGCAAACGGGACCGGTAAATCAAGCCTTCTGCGGTGTTGTTGGGAAAAGCGAACCAGCGAAGAAGGCGGTGTTCGTGTTCACCCTCGCTGCCGCATCGCGTTTTACGATCAGACCCTGCAACAGCTTCCGGGTGCTGTTAACCTCACAGACGGGATGGTTGCCGTTGGAGAATCACTTGGACTGGACCTCCTGCCATCTGATTGTGAGAAAACCATTTTGGGCGCGGGTTTCAAATACAACCAGCTGAGCCAGAAGGTCTCGCAGCTTAGCGGCGGTGAACGGGCTCGGCTGTTGTTGCTGTCTTTGTCTCGCGTGCAGTCCAACCTGATGATGCTGGATGAACCCACCAACCATTTGGACCTTTACGGGCGGAATGAGCTCTCAAACCAGCTCAGCTCCTTTAATGGGGCGTTTCTTCTGGTCTCGCATGATCGGCATTTGGTGGAAGCAACCTGCAATCGCTTCTGGGTGGTGCAAAAAGGCCGCTTGCAAGAAGTCAACGATGTAGATGCGGCCTATGAGTTGATCACTGCGGAACCGGTGCAAGCCCCAAAACGGGGAACCAAGCTGCCGGCTAAGACCGCGCCTGCGCAAGACGAGGTCTCTGTGCCCGTCCCTTCGAATGAAGATGATATGCTGGAGCGGTTGATTGAGTTGGAAGAGCTGATGGAGGCTGATTTGGCTCGGCGCCTTAATCGGCAATCCCCTCACCTTCAAGCGAGTTGGACCAATGAGATCTCGCGCATCCAAGAGGCGCTTGATCTTGATGCCTGACGCCCCCCAAAAGATGGAACAAAAAAGCCCGCTGAAAATGCAGCGGGCTTTCAAAGTTCGTTAGACCAGCAATGGCTTAGCCAACAAATGCGCGCTCAACCACGAATGTGGATGGGGATGCATTTGAGCCTTCTTCAAGGCCGTGCTTTTCCAAAATTGCTTTGGTATCGTTGATCATATGCATGGAACCACAGATCATACCGCGGTCAACAGCTGGGTCCAGAGCTGGAATGCCCAGATCTTCAAAAAGCTTACCGCTTTCAATCAGGGTCGTGATGCGTTCCTGACAGGGGTATGGCTCACGCGTCGCAGCCGTGTGCAAACGGAGCTTACCAGCCGCGAATTCGCCCACGAGCGGATCGTTTTTTACTTCTTCCACCAGCTCTTTTGCGTAGGCCAGTTCGCCCACTTCGCGGCAAGTCTGCGTGAGGATGACTTCCTCAAACTTCTCGTAGGTTTCTGGGTCGCGGATCAGGGATGCAAACGGTGCAATACCTGTGCCCGTGGAGAACATGTAAAGGCGTTTCCCAGGGATCAAGGCATCATTAACCAGCGTGCCGGTAGATTTTTTGCGCATCAAAACAGTGTCGCCCGGCTGGATCTTCTGCAGGTGTTCAGTCAGAGGACCGTCCTGCACCTTGATGGAGAAAAATTCAAGCTCCTCATCCCAAGACGGGCTGGCAATTGAATACGCGCGGTAAACAGGCTTTTCAGCATTCGGCAGGCCAATCATCACAAACTCGCCGGACCGGAACCGGAAAGAGCTTGGACGCGTAATGCGAAACTTGAACAGGCGGTCCGTGTAATGCTTTACCGAGACAACTTTCTCGGCGAAAACACCTGCAGGAGTGGGGAAATCGGTCTTAACGTCCTGCTCAAGCGCAGGAGCTGGGGCCAACACTGTGTCGCTCATTTGCAATCCCTAGAATGTTTGATTGGGCCAAAGTCCCGATGCTTGGCCAATTGTTGCCTTCGCTTTATCCGAGCAAGTGGAGGGATGGCAACAGGCTTGTAAGTAAATTATCTGAAATTTGATACAAAGAGCGCTATTTGGCGCCAATACCAGCTTTGGTTTACTGGGTTTTTACGTACATATAAGTTGCAGGAGAGCAAGACATGTTCAGTCCTCCTGTGATTAAGAATGGAACGCAGAAGATGAAACAAGGAATCTCCAAGTGAGAGCGGACCAGAATAAAGCGGCCTATGAAAAGCGAATACAACGGGTTTTTAGATACATCTTCAACAATCTAGATGGAGATTTGAGTCTGGATACACTGGCAGATGTCGCGTGCATGTCTCGCTTCCATTGGCACCGTGTTTTCCAGTCAATGACAGGAGAACCACTTGCTGCTGCTATCCGCCGGATCAGATTGAGCCGTGCGTCAGTTGATCTCCTGCAAACGAATGATGCGATTGCAGAAATCTCGGTTCGCTATGGGTATCCAACTGCTCAGAGCTTCACGCGGGCGTTTAAAGCCGAATATGGTTTGGCTCCGGGAGGGTTCCGAGATAACGGGAATGCACCTATTGTTTTTGCCCCCAAGGATGAAGGCGTATTTTCAATGCACCAGATTCACATAAAAGAAATGCCAGAGCAAACAATGCTCGCACTGGCCAATAAAGGGCCCTACCACGATCTCGGCATGACGTTTGGGAATCTTGTCGCGATGCTGGTTTCTCGTGGGCTCATCGGTCAAGCAGGACCATTTGCCGGTATCTACTATGATGACCCGGGCATCGTGCCAGCTGAGGAGCTGCGCTCACATGCTGGCGCTATTTTCCAAACACTGCCGGAAACGCATGACGGGTTTGAAACTCTGCGTATTCCAGCTGGCCGTTTTGCAGTGTTAAGACACAAAGGACCCTATGCGGGCCTCAAAGTTGCTTACATGTATTTATTCGGAGAATGGCTCCCGTCCTCAGGCGAGGAGGCGGCAAATACTCCTTGTTACGACATCTTTCACAACAGCCCAACCAACACTGCCCCGGAAGACCTTATCGTCGACGTCTGTCTGCAATTGGCATAATTAGAGCTGCTGGCGAATGACTAAATGTCATTCGCGCTGGTGCTTTGCAAGACAAACTAGTTTTGAAGAATATTACCTTCTTCCTGCGTCTCTTGCTTTTCATTTATGTCGCCGTCTTTGTTGATCTCTTTGATACATGCCTGTTGGTCTGCTGCAGATAAACTTGAAAAACCAAAATTGGGTGCATATCCGAGCGGATCAGCATTCGCGCCACCTGAACGGTATTTCTCTGCAATATCCGGGCAATCAGTCATGGGACTTACGATATCCGGGTAGTCACCTTTTAGCGGATCAGCATCTGCGTCAGCTCCCAAAACGTCGGCAGAGTTGTCTGTCTGGGCATAAACAAGACCGGCCATCAGCATAAAACTAAGGCTCGTTAGTATAAGTATTCGAAACTTGCCGCGCATGACTTTCACTCCGATTTTTTGTGCAGTAATCATAATGCATTGATTAAACAACAAAATTCGTAAGGTAGAGTGTGTACGATACTTTCAATTCCCCGTAACAAAGTAAGATATACATGCGCCAGATGGTGTGCTGCGTCCTTTACAACTAGTTAACCTATGCGTAAGTTTGGCTTTCGCCACGGGAAGATGGGTACACCTATCAGGCGAGAAACGGAGGGGGCATGCTGAAAAAGATTGGTTATGGGGTATTAGCTGTTGTTGTTTTGTTAGCAGCTGGGGCTTTTTACTTTCGGCAGGATATAGCCGAAATTAGAGCGGTGATGGCATACGCTGATGCTTTTAAACCGGAAAATATCGATCAGAAATTCCGCAGTCTTTATAAAGAATACGCCAGTGTTTCTGTAAAGCCAGAAAGCCCGGTTTATGAACTGCCGCGCAAATTTCGGGCGGACCCGATGCCAGCGTCCTTTGCTTACAAGGGAAATATGGCATCTACCTCAGATTTTATTCTCGATTCCCACACCACAGGTTTAGCGATCATGCAGAATGGTAGGCTGATCCACGAGTATTATGATCGAGGTAATACTGCGGAAACCCACGCCATTCAAATGTCTGTTTCCAAATCGATGGCATCCATTCTAGTAGGTGTTGCGCTGGATGAAGGGCTCATTGAAAGCGTCGATGACCAGGTGGTGAAATATGTTCCAGAACTCAAAGGCACCGCCTATGACGGGGTTCGATTGAAGGATGTCCTTGAGATGTCCTCCGGTGTGCGCTGGAACGAAGATTACGCTGATCTGAAGTCAGACATTGTTCAATCTGTTGTTGCCATTCTGCTTGGCTCTCAAGATAAGTTCACGAAGGACGTTCCGCGTGAATTTGAACCGGGAACCTACAATCGTTACTCCTCAATTGACACGCACGTCGTTGGCTGGGTGCTGAGGGGGGCGACTGGCAAGCCCTATGAAGAATGGTTCCGCGAAAAGCTCTGGTCAAAGATTGGTCCAGAAGCGCCTGCGGAAATCATGGTTGATCAGGAAGACCAGCCTGTTGTTTTCGGTGGTGTTAATATTCGCCTCAGAGATATGCTTCGGGTTGGAATGGTTCTGGCACGTGGCGGCATGAACCACAAAGGCGAGCGTATCGTTTCCCAAGAGTGGATCAAGACCTCTGTAACGCCGGATGATCCACGTTTGATGCCGGGCTTTAACAACCCGCAAAGCGAGTCACCGCTCGGCTACAAATATCAATGGTGGTTACCGTTGGAATCTGATCAAGGCGACTTTGTTGCAATCGGTATCCATGGGCAATTCATCTACGTCAATCCCGCCCGAAACGTCGTGATTGCAAAAACCTCCACGTTCCCAGACTATCAGGGCAACAAAGAAATGATCAAGCTGAAGTCAATTGCCTTGTTTCAGGCGATCGCCCGACATTTGAGTGATGTGCCGAATTCTTAAAGAAGGCTGACTCCAGTCGGTATTAGATCTCAAGACCTGTTCGCACAACACAGCTCGGTGCGAGCAGGCATCAGATTAGAAATACCACCCTAAATGTTCAAGCTAATTCTCAAGTAACTAATCTGTTGAATTAATATATTTCGCTGATTGATCCAAGTTAATGAATTTAATAAATTGTTAAAATAAAGTAATTGGTAATTATAACAATACACACATTCATTACTAGAGATGATCGAGACTTGAAATGCTCAAGTATATAATTTTTGTATGCACACTGCTTGCCCCAACTACTTCTTTTGCTGATGATGGCACAGGCAATGGAAATTGGGACGGATTTCAACTCGGTATAAGCGGCGGCATCGGGATTATGTCGGGCAGTGATGACATCGGAAATGAGCAGTCGCTTAGTTCTGGCATCGCAGGTGTATTTGCGGGATATAGCCATTCATTTAATCGCGTAGTCGTCGGCTTGGAAGCGGATGTAAACCTTTCCAACTTCACAAGTTCAACGAATGCTTCCCGATCAAAAGCACAGTGGAACGCGATCGGTACAGCTCGCATTGGCTACGATGTTGGTGGTATCTTGCCTTATCTCTCTATTGGTATTGGCTTGCTGGCTATGAAATAACACGCTTCGCTGATGGACAGGAAGCAGATAATACACATGTCGGATTCGTCGCGGGCGCAGGGTTGGAAGCCAAGATCACGGACTACATTTCAGCACGCATTGACTACAAGCATTTAGAAATGAGCGAGGAAACTTATCAGTTTGATGGTTTCACCCCTTTCCGCGTTGATGGCCGCCAAGATCTATTTTCTCTCGGCGTAGCTTATAATTTTTAGTCTGGAACCACAAAAAAAGCGATGCTTGCCAACATCGCCTTTTTTGTGCTGATAGACTGGAACTTGGTGTTCCAGCCTCTTCGTTCGGTAAGTTGGCTCCAGCTGGGAAGCCAACCCTCTTCTTGAAAATGAAAGCTGTGATTATGCTGGTTGACCAGTTGCTGCCAGAAGAACTTCACGGATGTTGACGTTCTGCGGCTGCTGGTAAACAAACATCACTGCATTTGCGACGTCCTGTGGGTTCAGCACACCACCCATCTCTTTTTTCCACTGGTCGTAGCCATCTTTGATGTCCTGCGATGTGGTGTGAGACAGCAGTTCAGTTTCCACTGCGCCGGGAGCAATGGTCATGACGCGGACGCCATCAGCAGCAACTTCTTCACGCAGGTTTTCACTGATTGCGTGAACAGCAAACTTTGTTCCGCAATATGCAGCATGGGCCGGGAACGTTTTACGGCCAGCAATGGAGCTGACGTTGATGATGGAACCACCACGGCGGGCTTTCATGCCAGGCAAAACGGAATGGATGCCATTGAGAACACCTTTGATGTTCAGGTCGATCATGCGATCCCACTCGGATGGGTCCTGAGTTGCAAGCTCACCCAGCAGCATACAGCCTGCATTGTTGACGATTGCATCTGCTGGTCCGAATTTTTCTTCGGCTTCTTTGACGGCAGCAACCAGCTGGTCGCGGTGGGTTACGTCAACACCGCGGCACAAAGCGTTTGGAAGGCCAAGTGCTTCCATCTGTTCCACACGACGTGCAACGAGCAACAGGGGATGACCTGCATCGCTGAATGATTTCGCGATTGCCGCACCAATACCAGAACTTGCACCTGTGACGACGATGAGTGGCTTTGTCATTTTATTATCCTGCCTAGCTAAAATTTCGTTGAGCAAGTTTGCCTTGCGTTGTGTTGCAGCAATTGTACGAGAAGGATCGTTCTGATAAATGGGGGTAATTCGAAATGATTGTTAGGTTTAAATGAACAATATCTATTGGAATGGTTTGCGTTCGTTTTTGGCCGTAGCGGAACATGGCAGTTTCACCTTAGCGTCGGATGAAACAGGCTTGTCAAAAGCGAGTTTAAGTCAACAAGTCAGCCAGCTTGAGGCGCATTTGGATGTGCAGTTGCTCTACCGGACCACACGCAAATTACGGCTCACCGAAATTGGAGAGCGGTATTATGAGATGTGCAAAACCGGAGTGAAGCAGATCCAGGATGCCTCTGACCTAGCGTCACAAGCAACTGATAGTCTTACCGGTTCCATCAAAATGAATGCCGTTGGCGGGATGATTGGTGAAGACCTCATTGCCCCACTGGTTATTCAGTATCAGAAGGAAAATCCTGGCATTGAGGTCAAACTGGATTTCTCCAGTATCCGGGTCGATTTGTTGGAGAGTGATTATGATCTGGTGTTGAGAATGGGAGATCTGGAGGACAGCACGCTCATTGCGCGGAAATTACACACCATCACCACGCGATATGTAGCCTCTCCAAGTTTTGTGAAGGCTCACCCCAAGATCAAACATCCCTCCGATTTGAAGAAGCTGGCGTTCATCTCCGGCAGTGTGCAGGATTGGATATTTGTGCGCGCTGATGAAGAGGTTGTTGTACAGGCGGACAGTGGTTTCCAGATCTCAAATGGGCGTGTGATGTGCCGGGCTGCTTGCGCCGGGCTGGGAATTGCCCGGCTCTCTGACGTTTACACGGACTCTGCGATTAAACATGGAGATTTGACGGAGGTTCTCGCTGGGTGGAACCAGACAACGCCCCTGTGGTTGGTCAGTCCTCCCACGCGCCACCAGCTCCATCGTGTGCGTGAGCTGATGAATTTTCTGGCTTCAAATTTTGGCAGGCTTTATCAGGAAATTTTGCGTTAACGGCGGTAGGTGCCGACAAATCCATCTGGTACCAGTGCGCCTGAAGGGCCGGAGTTAGGATCTTGAACGCCAACGGGAATAAACACGCGTTGAATGATAATTTCCCGACTATCGGGCGAAGGTGTGCCGGGCAATACAGCACCGCGTGTGGTCTTAAAGCCTTCCAGTTTGCAAATTAGGGATTTCTTCTCATAGCCAGCCGGAACGACCATCGGTCCCGGTGTGTGCGTCACGAATATAGAAGAGCGGTGACCCTGCAGATAGCAAAGAGCACCATCCGGCGTTGTATTCACCGTAATCAGCGTCGCACCTTCCGGGATCTCAACGGTGGGTGTGTAGGCCTTGGGCAGTCGCTCTTCGTTAGATAAACACCCAGCAAGTGTAAATGCACACAGAGCAAATGTGATTCTAGCTGTTCTGCCTATCAACTGTTGTCCCTCAAATTCCAGATGATTGAAACTAAAGGGACTAAGGATAGAGAAAAACCCGCCAAATCAACCTAGGTCGCCTTGTTGGGTGGATGCTAGATAACCCCATACATTCCGCCAGCCAGCACACCATGATGTGCTGGCTGAAAAGTCGCTTGGCTCAACTCCGAGCCTTCGGCTTATTGATCGTCACGACACTCTGGAGGCAGCACCTCTGTGTTTTGTGTGTCCAGAAAATGATCAAAGCTGTGAGAGCCTTGCAGAGATTCCACCTGCTCATAGGCAGCGTTGGATTGTGACACCATAGCCTCCAGGAATTTCACCCGATCTGCCGACAATGGTGTTGCTATCAGATGATCTGTCTGATTACGGGACAGCTCCGAAATGAACCCGGTAAAGGAGCCGCTTTTCTTAACGCCTTCCAGCACTTTTGCAGATGGTGTAAGGCTCGTGTCTTCAAACTTGGCCGCTTGCGCATTCAGGGCATCGGTATGGCCTGTACAGCCGTAAACACCATCCATAATTGTTGCCGTTGCACGCATATCTTCAAGAATTTCAAGCCCAACCTGCTTCAGCTCTTTCCCTTCCGGGCCGTAGGTCGGCAACACAAGGTTTGGCAACCGGCCTTGCCAGGCAACAAGACGTTGCTGCTCATTCAATGCCTGCTGTTCATCTGAGGAGATGCAGGGAGAAGGGGCCAGTGCCATATGGGTGAGGTAGGTATTCAGGAAGTAGGCTTGCTGCTCACAGATCCCAATTGGATTGAGTGGATTGATATCAAGAGAGCGAAGCTCGATGTATTCAACACCGCGCCGACAAAGTGCCGCGATTGGACGCTCGCCTTCTCTCGTGTTCCGCTTTGGGCGAGCGGAGCCGTAAAGCTCGTTTTCCAACTGGAGCTGGTGCGTGTTGATCTGTTTGTAGTCGCCTTCCTCAAACACACCAATCTGCTCGTATTGACGCTCAGAGGTTGCAAGTGCGGTGCGTAACCCCTCCAGATAGTCACAAATGGAATTGTAATGGATGTCCAGCTCGCTTTGCACGACACTGGTATAACCCAGATCACTCATACGCAAAGATGTGGCGTACTCACCAAAGTAAGTGTCCTCACCCAACATGGAAAGGGTTGGATGCGCGCCAGACATATAACTCTGGTCAACAGCTGGGGATGCACCAAACAGATACAAAATTAACCAGCCATGGCGCTGCAAATTCCGGATCAGACCCAAGTATCCTGCACTGCGGAAATCCTGAAGGCTTACACCGGCTGTGCACTGCTTATGAAAGACTTGCCACATGTTATCAGCGAGCGAGAAATTGTAGTGGATGCCCGAGATTGTCTGCATCCGCTTTCCATAGCGGTGCGCCAATCCCTTGCGATAAAGCGTTTTAATCTGCGCAGCGTTGGAGCTGCCGTATTCGGCAATCCGAATGCTTTCATCCCCCGCAATTTCTGGTGGCATGGAAGCATTCCACATGTACTCGCCAGCTGCCGCGTTGCGCGCAGTAAAGGCATGCAGCTCTTTCAGGAAATCAAGACTCTCCTTCACAGAGTGAAGTGGAGGAGTGATGAACTCCAACTGAGCCTCGGAAAAGTCAGTGGTAATGAATTTGTGCGTGAGAGTTTTCCCGAGCGCTTTTGGGTGGTCACGCAATGAAATATAATTGTCAGCGCCCACGCGCAGGGCTTCTTTTTCGATGCCCACACGTAGTTCAGCAAGGCCTTTACAAGCGTCGCTATCGGTTAGTAGCTCCAGCGTGGCTTTACTCAGTTTTGTCATTCTCAATCCGTCTATATTCGAAGAAATATTCTCTGCACTCAAACTATGCGAAAAAACCGTCTACTTTTTCTCTCTCATAGATACTTCGTAATTCCGAGGATGCAAGAGTACAAAGCCTATCGAATTTCCCGTAGGGTTTTGTATGCAAAACTTATCATTAATCTGTGAACGGAATTTACTGCAGATTTATCAATTCGTTCTCGCTTTTCAAAACGGCCGATTTAGGAATATCTAAAGAGACTCAAACCAATTTAATCCCATAGGATTTATTTTCCTGTGGATTTTGATTGAATAATTCTGGCCTGGCCCCCAACTTCACCCCCGGTGGTTAAGTGGATCCGTCGATAGTAATTGTGCGGCCAGTTTTTCCAACCCATTTTTCGCTGAGAATACCGCTAGTGTTATGTTTCCCAAGGATGAATGTGGTCGTTGAGAATTGTAGTCTGCTTGCCAATCTCAGCTTATTGTAGCCAGCCAGCAACTGTGGAGCAGGCGAGAATGAGCTTGTTGGTGATCGCGGCGCTGCCGGCGCCCCGAAGTCGCAGCAATGTAAAGCGGCTATATGCGTTGACCAGATCGGTGGCGGCGGCCTCTAGCTTGGGCGCATCGATATGCTTAGCATTGATACGACGAAGCGCCCCGGCGCTTGTGTCAATGCTGAGTCAAATTTCCCCACATGTGCTGGACGGAAAGTCCTCAGTTTGAGTATTTGGTGACCAGCCTTGTCTGTGGGTCTAACTCTCCTTTTTGGGTGGCCTGCCGCGTCGTTTTGGTGGTGGAGGTGGAGCTATTGAAGCGTTAGCCCGTACGTGCTCTGGCATGAGGTCCGCATGGCTGCGCAACCGATAACTAGCACCTTCGATCTGGATGACGACGGCATGATGCAAAAGCCGATCGAGAAGGGCTGTGGCAATAACGCGATCACCAAAGATCTCACCCCATTCCGCAAAGCCACGGTTTGAGGTGAGGATCATGGATCCCTTTTCATATTTGGCATTGACGAGCTGGAAGAACAAGTTTGCTCCCCCATTGGTAATTGGCAGATAACCGATTTCATCGACGATTAGCAGTGAAGTTCGTGCAAAGAAGCGTAGTTTCTCAGTCAACCGCCCTTCTTTTTCAGCTTTTGCCAAGGCTTCGATGAGGTGAGCTAAAGCAATGCGATACACCCGTTTACCCGCTTTAACGGCTGCAACCCCAAGAGCAGTTGCCAGATGGCTCTTTCCTGTACCAGGTGGACCGAGAAAGTGTACCACTTCATTGCGAGTGATGAACTCCAGTTCGGCTAGAGCCATGATGCGATCCCTGTCCAGCGAGGGCTGGAAGGTAAAGTCGAAGCTTTCCAGTGTTTTTATCGGAGTAAGCCGCGCTGTCGTCAGGGCGACGCCGATACGGCGGCCCTCGCGTGTTGAATATTCTTCATTGAGCAGAGAATCCAGGGCCTCCAGTGCCGTGAGTTCCCCTTGTTCCAATTGGCTCAGCGTGTGGTCGAGCACCTCTAAAGCCCGCGGCATTTTTAAGCCTACCAGTGAAGACTGAATGCGTTTACTGAGCGAACTCATGGCTTACCTCCAGTACTGGCAAGTCGTTGGCCTACCGCTTCATAGAACTCCAGTGGGCGTTGGTTTACACCGCTGTGTTTGGTTGGCTCCGCAGCCAGACGACGGCGCTGTGTTGCCCGTGGAGGAGCCTTGCGATGGCATGGATCAACCCGGCGCTGGTTCTTTCCCTCCATGACCGGATGGGTGGCGATGAGCTGACCGTTTTCATAGATGCGCACCTCTTGCGGGTGATGCTGGACTTCGACCATCCGTTTCTTAACGGTGTCCGGCACTGAATAAAGATTACCTCCAACGGAGACCATGCCATCACGCGTGACCCGCCGCTCCACCAGTAAAACAGCATCATAAGGGTGCGCTGGCAAAGGGATCAGAGCGGGCTGTTCCTCTCCAAAGACCTCGCCCACCACACGGTTGGTGGTGGCATGAACACGGGCATTGGCAATTTCCTTGCACCAGCGTGTGAACTGGGCATTAAGATCGTCCAGATCGCGGAACGTACGACCAAGGAAGAAATCCTGCCGGATGTAACGAAATGGCCGCTCCACCTTGCCCTTGGTTTTGGCCCGGTAGGGCTGGCAGGCATCCGGCTGAGCGCCATAATGGTCCAGAAGAGCGACAAGAGCAGGATTAAAAAGAACAGTGCCATCTGGCTCCTCTCCCAGAACGGCTGTCTTCATGCGATCATACAGGACTTCCAGTGTCGCTCCGCCGAAGACCTCAAAGGCCGCGATATGACAACGCAGGACTGTCTCTAGTTTTTGATTGGCACAATAGCGCCCCCACAAAAACCGTGAATTACTCAGCACCATTGAAAACAAAAAGACTTTTCGCACCACATCTGGTTCACTGGTGAACTCCACCTGAAACTCAGCAAAATCTACCTGTGCCTGCTGGCCTGGTGCTGTCTCAAAGCGCCGTTCAAATGCATGCGGAGGAGCTGGACGGATCAGGCGAAGATATTCCGTTACAGTGGAGTAACCGCCCTTAAACCCCAGTGTCTTCAGCTCACGAAGCAAGCGCCGGGCAGATAGACCGGGAAACCGCTCCAGTCGCTCAAGTAAATAGCCTTTGTATTCCTCCAGTACACGCCCGTCACGCTGGCGGGGGCCGTAGACAGGAGCTTCAAGGCCTTGGTGTAAGTATTTGCTGACCGTCTTTCTATCCAGCCCGGCTTTGCGCGCTATGGCACTTACAGACAGTCCCTGCTGCTTCAAATTATGGATCATTACGATCTTCCCTAGATTGACCACTCCTCCACACCCCTTCTTTCCAACAGGAACGTAGAGGAGAGTTTGGCCAACTTTTGTTTGAAGGGGCATGCCCCTTCAAACAAAAGTCAAAGCTGAAAAAGTGGGGAATTTTCAACCAGCGCTTTTGGGGAGAATACATCCAGCACTGACAGCTTGCTATATCGGGTGCGTGACGCGCGGTTTGCCCGGGACCAAGGTTGCAGCCATAGCCGAAGACCGTGAGAACATAGCGTTGTTCCGCGTTGGAAGGTTTTGGACTCGTGCCAGATGGCGGTCTAAAATGACGGGTGTAGCTGGTCTCGCACGTGGCATTTTTAAGAATATCGAGCAAATGCCGTTCACCCATACGGCTGTGAACCTCTTTTTCAAAGGCACCCAACCCTTCAGACTGCGGTTTACTAAGTGTTTGTTTGGGATGGGGTTGCCCGGTGGCGGCAAACGTCAAATCGCATTGTCTAGGAAACCGGCATCAACCTCCTCAGCGGCTTGAGAGAGTTGAGCTTGCAATCCGGCTACAAACGCCGCGCCTCCTTCCGGCATGCCGACGGCGCAGCAATAGTCCTGCAATCGCGGCAAGCAATCCGCCCAGGGCAGGAGTTGGGAACGATAATCGTCAAAGCTTTCGGCACCCACGACGTAGAGATCGCCCGACTACAAGGCAGCCGCCAAGTGGATAAAAAAGCAGACCTCGAAAGCCCGCCGATCGATAAGGTCACGGCCGGAGCAGCGTTTGATAACAAAGTTCTGCCAGCGTTGGGACGCAAAGTCAAAGTTGACCTCGTCTTTCAATTCAGTGCGCCGCACGTTGCGATGAGCTATCACTATTTCCAGAGCGTCCAGCAGGCTGACGTCCTGCGTCGCCGAACGGATATCAATCATCTCGAGCACGTTAAACAGCAGACCACGGGTCCTGGCATGGATTGGCCAGAGGAGCGGCAGGTCATTGTTTTGGTGCACGGCTGAGAGCCGTCTCGCACTGCTCCACCAAAGTTTCGATCCCGCCTATTTGTGCAAATACCGTGCGGATCCGGTGTCCGACTATTGCATCGGGCTCCTCGATGCAGCTCGCTTGGAGAGCTCTCACCAGTACTGCGATCAGCCTCTCTTCCAAATCGCGCTGGCTTTCCTGAAGCTCCTTCAACTTCCTCCTTGCCGCAGCCTGCTTCCCCCGCACCTTTTGCAGCAACGGTTCCGTCAACTCGTCGCGACACTTTGCGCGAGCCTGTCGGATCAGATTGAGCAACTGGGTGTAGCGCTTACCAAGCTAGCTCACATCCAGAAGATCATTGACTTCCATCACAGCTTCATACATCTGCATGCGCACATGACCAGCCAGCCTATCCAAGGTGCGGAACGGGGGCAAATCGATACCGACGGCACCAAGAGCCTCGTTTGGAAATGCGACCGTTTTGCTCGCTCAACCCGCCACCTTCTGAATGCCCTGGAGGAATTCGATCATTTTGGTGTGCGCTTCATCAGCGTCTAGGATCAAATCGACACAGCAAGCCCCATGAGCCCTGCCATGCTCACAATCAACGGGGCAATGGCAGAACTTGAACCTTCGCTTATCAGCGAGCGCGTGACTGCCGGAATGCGCGTCTGCAAGTCCCGGGGCATCAGCTCGGTCACCCACCCGTCTCACCCCATATTCTCACAGAAATCGAACGTCTTGGCGCAAAAACAGCCCACAGCGTCCATCAAATCGAAGGGAAAATTAAGGAAAAAGCAAGCAGAGGCATCATCGGTAATGACAATTAAATTGGTCCGTTCACTGGCACACAGGGCCTTATGACCGGCATTCACATGTATCCTCAACCCACCCCAAGGGAATGGATCAGTCTTCGGCATGGGTGCAAGGTATCCTGCTCGCATAAGCTGAGCTTATTATTCTATTGATAGCCATTAGTTTAGAGGTTCTCCTCAGGAAAAACCAGCAGGACTTTGAGGAGAAGGATATTTGGGGATTTTAATGGCTTTGCTGCCAAGCTTGGGCCTGCTTGCGCTCGGTGGTGTGTTTGGAAAACGCATGGACCCAGCCACATGGCGCGGGATTGATACGCTCAACTTCCAGCTTCTTTTCCCCGCGCTTATGTTTTCTGCAGCGGCTTCCCGACCCATTCAATTTGAGGATGCAGCAATCATCGGTTTTGGGGTCTGGGGCATTCTTGGGCTGGGATTAGTACTGGGTTGGTTTCTTCGTCCGTTCGGCCCGGCCAAATTTCTGGACTTTGCCGCGGGATGGCAAACCGCTTGGCGTTTCAATACCGCAATTGCATTTGTTGCCATCAATGCACTGGACAAAGACAGCGCATCGCTGATGGCAATTGCAATCGGCTTTGCCGTTCCGCTGGCCAACCTCATGGCGGTCACAGCCCTATCCATGGGCAAAGAGCTTGGGTTTAAGGGGATCATTCTCAAAGTGGTCCTGAACCCGTTTTTTCTTGCCGCGTTCGCCGGTGTCTCAGTGGGTTTAAGCGGCTTTTCGCTCCCATCACTCCTAATGCAAGGTCTCAATCAACTGGCACTGGCTGCCATACCGCTGGCTCTCTTAGCAATCGGAGCGACGCTGGATTGGCAAGGATTGATGAAGTTGGATATTTACACAGGTGGGCTGAACGTCATCAAACTGCTCGCTCTGCCCTTCTTTGCATGGGCAACCGTTGACATGCTGGACATCCCAAAGGAACAAGCCTCTGTTCTGGTGCTGTTTGCAGCTTTGCCCACCGCATCAGCCGCACACATTCTTGCCGCCGCCTTCGGCGCAGATTGCCGCCAACCCGCCACGCTCATCGCCCAATCAACCCTGTTGTCCTGCATCAGCCTCCCCCTATGGATCTCACTACAGGCCATGGGGTAGAGGGACTGCGTTCGCGTGCAAAGGGAGATGTTCCGGCACGCGAACTGTCCATAAGGATGCCTCTATTGGTCTATGCGAGGGCGTGTGACAATGTTCCAGTATTTGCCGGTAAAGAGCCCGAACGCGCCGACCCAACACAGAGCGGAGATGGCGAGGATGGCGAAGTAGGCTTGTGGGTAGAGCAGTACGCCAAACACCCGGACCACGGCGCTCAACACAATGAGGTAGTAAATCGCCACTTCAACGATGGTTGGTTTCAGCGGACGACCGGAGTGCCCAAGAGCGCTGCGGGTCATCATCGCAAGCATCATTCCTGCTATGGAACCAACGGTGATGGCATGAATGGCAAGCACCTGATCCACCGGAGCGTCCAGCAAGGCGGCAGCCCGGAGCAGTAGTGCAATGGGGATCCACGCATAAGACACAGGCAGGATCCATAGGATCGGCTTGCCCCAAGTCATTTGTGGACGCCACAGCCCAATTTTTACAATATGCAAACCTGCCAAAACCAGCATGCCAACGGCGCGCAGAGTTGCAACCTCATAACTCATGCCGAAGTAAATATCGCTGACGAGCAGAAGTACCATGCCAGCTGCAATGACATTTTCCAGTTGCGGGTTTCGTTGCGCCCGCTTTCCGCCCAATGCCCCGTTGGTGAAAAGCGGAATAATACGACCACCAATGACGCTGATGAAAATGGCAAACACATCAACGGACCACAGGAAAATATCAGCTGGGTCTACGTTGATCAGGTCCAGCGCGATGGCATGGAATACGCCATTTCCAACCGTCAAAACCAGCAGCAAGCCAACGGTGAAGTAGTTACGTGTGTTTTTTGCCTGATACAGCGGAACTGCAATGCCAATTGCGGCCAGTGGCAAGAAAAGAAGATCCAGAACCTGCCCAACAGGTCCACCGCCCACAAACAACAGAACACGAGCAGCCAGCCACAGCGCTAGCAGTCCGCCAAGAGCAAGGCCATTTGGAGTTTTTCGGCCTGTCCAGTTTTGAACGGCAGTGAAGAGGAACCCGACGAGTATGACCGCGGCAAACCCGAAGATCAGCTCATGAGAGTGCCAAAGCACGCCTTCTAACGGGCCGTTGATTTCGACAAGGCCGAAGATGGAGGCAACCCATAGAGGAACGCTGATGGCAGCATAAGCAGCACCGGCAATGTAAAACGGGCGAAATCCGAGGGATAAAAACGCTTCCCAGGAAAAGCCAGCCTTGGGCTTTGGAAGGTTCGGCATCGTTTGTGACTGCTGCATCTAACTCATCTCAGTCGGCAAAGGCTCAGCCTTCACTCATCTATTCTTATAGCGTTTGTCGAATTTCGATCTCGTTACTCTCCTAGTTACGAGAAGAATTATTCCAACCTATTACTCCTTATAAACATGAGAATAAAACTCATAATTGTCGCAGGACAAGCATTTTGTAATTATCGGGTCACGGTTTCGTGAGCAGACGAGGCAGTTAAGCGCCCCCACGTACCTTTGGAGCTGCCAGCTGAAAAGAGCTGCGGGTAAAGTGAAGGACATTGTCCGGATGTCTGATTTTTGCCGTTTTCTACCTCAAAACTCCGGGTTTTTGAAAGACATGGACGTGGGCGATTCACTGCAAATATCAAAGGCAGAAAGAGTTGAGTTTTCGGAGGCTGGATCAAGTCGGTTTTATGCTGTTTTGCTTGTGTCTTCTATTGCGATACACCTAGTTGCCTACTGGTTTCTCTTTATGACCAGTTTGCCACGTGGTCGCCGTGCACTTCCCATCAAAAGCATTGGGGTCGAGTTTATTACCGGCCGACAGTTAGATCAGCTCTTTGCAAAGCCTGTGGTTGAGGACATTCCGACGGCCTCTATCTCAGGACCGATTGTTCCTCAGGTGGAGCCAAAGCAACTGCCCTCTCCCGTCCCACCGATCGAGACAGACCAGGCACCACAACGGGTCGTCGCCCGCAAATTCCAACTTGGTAGAATATTGGCGGAACCGGAGAACAAGGAACTGCTGGATTCACTCGTTTTGTTTGATCCTGCGGACCAACGGGAGCAATTGTGCAATCTGGAAGTTATGGAACAAATTCAAATTTGGAACGCCGACTATAAACCGGAACGAGTTGTCGCCTTTGCCTATGGAGATGTCAGGATTTCGCATAAAACAATCACCGCAGACGGCGCTGCTTTTAGAAGCGCAAGCAACTGGTACAGACTTCAATACACTTGCACATTTGAACCAACCAACAATCAGGTCACAGCCATGGACTTTTTCGCCGGCGACCAGATCCCCCAATCAGATTGGGAAGATCACTTCTTGTTTGCAGAGTGAACCTACTCCACATCCCGCACAGCGCGGATGGCGAGGGAGTAGCCTTGGCTGTGGAAGTCCAGCGCATAGGTGACAAAGTCCAGATAATAATACATGCGTGATAGCTTCTGATCGTTGGTTGCGGACCAGAAATCGGCATATTCTCCAAACATAGGCTTGTTTAGATCAGGAAACAGCGCGTGCAGTTCCTCTTTATCTGCACAGGTGGAATCCAACAGGCCGTAGAGCTCGCGAATTGTTGGGAGGCGCCACCCCTCCGCACTTTCAGCAAGGAGATCGACGGCTTCATTTTGCGCAATCTGCAAGGGCTCGCCAACGCAGCTGTCTTTGGCTTGCTGCCATACGGTGCCCTCTGCGCAACGCTTCCACTCCAGTGATGTGCCGGTTTGGGTTACCAATGCTCCGTTGAGTGTAAAACGATCTTGCAACGCAGGTTTTTGTTTACAATCGACCTCCGCAATAGCGGGCGAAACTAGGCTTAAAATACTCAAGCATGTAAGGGTTGTTAGAACACGTGTTTTTTTTGTCATTATAGCCGGTCGCAACGTGATTTCGGGAAGAATAGATTTCTTCTGGCTCACTCTATGCTTTCGTACAGGGTGAGCGCGCAGGAAGAACCGTTCACTGGACGGTAATCGTGTTTTATTTAGGGTAGCAAGCCCCACTTTTACACTTATCTGTGTATTCTGCAGATAGGTAGAGCGACTTCGGCCCGCCCTCCTCATTCTCTTCGCTTAGCAACAACTTCCCGTTTTACGAGCATCTGTTGCTGAATCCACGTAGGATGTGCCAGACCCGAGGTAGGTGTCATGTGACAAGTCAAACGCGCTGAACAGCTCTCCGAAATCCTTTGAGACTGACTTCTCTGTAATGCCTTTATGCAGGAGGCGCGTCTGCCATGCATTCAAGGTGGGGAAGTCCTCGAGGGAATCATAACAAGAGTGGTTATCAATCCTCTTGGCCGCCCGGCCCCGCTGGAGGACGTATCTCCTCCAGCCATAGTTACTTTGGTGATCGTCGCCTCAATAATTTTTCCAAAGAATGACAGCTGAGGCGAGAAGGAGTTGGTCTTTCAGGACGAAGACGCCGGTGCGATTGAGGAATGGGAAGAAGGAATCTGCATCCCAACCGGGTACGGAGAACATAAATGTCAGTGTTCCCAGCGCGGTTGCTGCTATGCCCAGCACACCTAAAGTTCCTAGGAAGCGATTGAATGGCAGGGTTAAGAGCAGAATCAGGAATGTCCATTCAACGATGCCAATGAAATTTGACGCTCCGCGTACATCCCAAATGAGATAGGTCCAGCTAAAGAGGATGTTGGAGGACATAAGACGTACAATGCCCTGAGCCTCAAACTCATAGAATTTCATCCATCCAATCCACCCCATGACCAGAGTAATGCCCACAAAGCTGGCAAGGATGGAAATCTTCCGCCACATGGAAGCTTGGGAGCCTGATCCTTGTTCCCGTAATTTTGCTGCTAATATGTAGGCGGGAATTGCGAACATGGACATGTATTTAAGAATGTTCTGCCCTGATCCGATGATGGGAAAGCCACCAAGATTATCCATCCAGACCGGACTGGTGAACAGGTAGAGGAAGTTCATGGCGAAGATAAGCATGGCCATGATGCAGCCAATCACGCCTATCTTGGTCCTGCGCAGACCAAGCAGAATAAACACACCTGCGGCTGTCTCAAATATTGCCATAAGGATGGAGAGTGTTTGAACTCCTAAAACATTCAATGCAAACCCATAAAGCGGGCTGTTGCCCACCCAGGCTTCTATCTGTTGATGCTCCGGCGCGGTTAGTTTCAAGAGCCCGAGCCATATTAGGTAAGTCGCTGTTATGAGCGACAAGTAGACGACAAGGGAGTGTTCTGAGGGACGGTAGGAAATGATTTTTTTGATAGGACCGGGGGATTGGGTCACAGGGAGTTTCCTTGTTCCAAGGGGTGTAAAGCCACTTATATGAACCACCGAACCCATGTTTACCGTGTCAGCACTATCCCTAACCAGCCCTGGTTTTCAGGAGTAGTCCCATGACAACGGCGTGACAAAAATTGAAGAAAATTTCCTTTCCATAAAAACGGGCCATATTCCTCATGGTTGAATAATTGCGCTTTTCCATTCTTCCAGAAAACGTGTGCGTTTGAGGGTATCCAAATACACCAGCAAGCCAGGGCCAAGACGGATCGTTCTGAGCGATAGTTTTTGCGAAACACGTTCTCTGTTGAGTTTGGGGTATGGGTAGTATCCTGCCCCCTCCTCACTCCAGGATGCGGTGATCAGATGATCAATGAAATCTCCCGCTACAGCTGGATTTTCCGCAGTGGTGGGTATGACAGCAGAGCGCAGCATGAGCGTGGTGAAGTCTTCCAGTTCCAATATGCCGATGTTTGGGTCTTTCGCGGCCTTGGCCTGTGCATAGGAGCCGAGCACGTTGTAGGCTACGGCAAGTTCACCGCTGGTGATGTCAGAAATCATATCCGCTGAACAGCAATAGAGCTTGGCCTGCAGGCTACCCATCACCTCATTCAGTCGCCAAAATGTGTCTGAGGTTCTGGCGTCCTGCGTGGCGAACAAAAACCCGAGCCCGCTTTCCCGAATATCGTAGGTGCCAACTTTGTCTGTAAATCGTTCCGAATTATTGCGCAGAATTGAGATCAGGCTTTGCCGTGAGGTGGGAATGTCCAATCCCTCAAAAGCTGATTTCGAATAGACAATGGAGGCGGGTTCCTGCGTGAAGGCAAACACATGGTTTCTCCACCGCGCCCAGTCCGGCAGCAATATTTCCTGCGGAGAGTTATATGGTTGCGTAAAGCCATCATTGGCAAGCTTTACTTGCAGATCCATGGCGGATGAGATAGCGATGTCAAAAGCTTTGCCTTCCGTCTGCAAAGCGGTCATCAGCTCGGTACTGCTCACCACCGTGTAATCGACAGAAACACTCGGGTATTTGCGTTGGAACGCTTCTACAAGTGGCGAGAAGATATCGATATCAGAATTGGAGATAATGCGAAGGCTCTCCCCACCCTCCGTGGCCGGAAAGGTCTTGTGTTGCTCAATTTCAAACGCACTTGCTGGCATCAACCAAAGCACAAATGAGATCAGGAGTGAGGAAAGTAGAAGGATACGCATGCGCCTGTTACATTTTTTCTGTTGGAGAGTTTGAGATATCCGCCATGGGCCTGAACGACCTCTTCAGCGATGGTAAGGCCAAGGCCAGAACCAATGGTGTTTTCAGCATTACTGCCGCGAGAGAACCGTTCCGTTAAGCGATTGATATCATGTTCATTAAATCCATTGCCCTGATCACAAACCGAGACCACAACCCATTGGTTTTTGGTGGTGACGCTGAGCATGATATCCTCCCCTTGAGGAGCATACTTGATGGCATTGTCTATGATGTTGCTCAGTGCATTTTGAATGAGGATGACATCACCTAAAACGAGCGGAGGAGTGCTCCCTTCAAGGATCAAGGTTTTGTCCTGCATCTCTGCTAAGGGGCGATGGCGCTCAAGGGTTTCACTTGCCAGTTCCAAAAGGTCGATTTGAGTGACTTCAAGATGGTCGGTTCGGAATGAGACCATGGCGTGGTCGAGTAACTGTCCGGCGGCGCGAGAGCTTTCGTCAATGGCGCGGATCATCTCTTTCAGCGAAGCACGGTTTTCTGGCCGTTCCACCCTGCGCAGAGCTATTTCTGCCTGCGTTCTGAGCACTGCCAAAGGCGTACGCACACGGTGGGCGGCCTCAGCGATGAACTCTTCTGAACGTGTCAGAGATTTCTTCAATCGCTCCATAAATCGGTTCAAGGCGACGACCAGTGGTGCCATTTCTGCCGGAACCGGTGCTTGTACTTCTCGTAGGTCTTGTGGCCCTCTGCGAGAAACTGAATCCGCCAATACTTGTATGGGCTTCACAGCTGATTGAGCGGTCAACACACCCAAAACAGCAGCAGCTACAAAAAAGCCGAAGCCGAGGTAAAACGCACTGGTGGAAATCCGTTCCAATGTTTCTCTCTGCCGCTTTAATGTTTGTGCAACTGAGACTGTCACCTCAACGGGTCCTGAGGCATAAGAAAGCCGTCGGGTAGCTGACACCATACGGATGCTTTCGCCAAGATAATGAGAGGTGATGAAGCTGTGACTTTCTTGCTTCATAGGAGGCTTTGCAAGGGGAAGCCCTTCATATCCGGTCAGGAATTTCCCATCCGCTGCCACGCGGTAGAACACCCGGTCATCGCTGACATTTCCCAGCATAGACAGGGCTGAATAGGGAATATCGACAGTCACAGCACCGCCCTGAATTGCAGCACTGTCCAGAATGGACGTCGCAGATGCAGTCAGGATGTTATCCTGAGATTCCTCAGCCACTTGCTTTGCAAAGGTCATCACCATAATGAACAGCAGAGCCGCCAAGACAGCCGCGATTCCCAGCAGTTGAAGGGTTAGACGTCGTCGGATCGAACCGGATATGTTGGTAACTGCACTCATGCCAGACTTAACCGGTACCCTAACCCACGCACTGTGATGATTTGGACGGACGAGCTGGCGATGTGCCTGCGCAATCGGCCCACATACACCTCAATGGCATTTTCTGAAACATCCTCATTATAGGAAAACAGTCGGTCGACCAACTTGGTCTTGGAGAAAATAACGTCTGGTGCGCCAAAGAAAATCTCCAAAAGTCGAAGCTCTTTGTTGCGCAAGTTGACAGTCGTGCTTCCCACTTTCAGCGTTCCTGCCAGCGAGTCAAAAATCAGATCCCCAAGCCGTTTTGCGTTGGTCACTCCACCAGATTGACGCCTCCACACAGCGCGGCAGCGGGCTTCCAACTCTGAGAAATCAAAGGGTTTGGTGATGTAATCGTCCGCCCCAAGGTCCAATACGCCTACTCTGTCAGAAACTTCAGAGCGCGCTGTCAAAACAATAACCGGGGTCTCGTCTTGCCTGCTGCGATGTGTACTTAAAAAATCTCGCCCGTCCCCATCCGGCAACATAATATCCAGTAGGATCATGTCGTAATCACTGGTGGAAACGTAATCTTCTGCCACACTAATTTCCGCTGCGTGATCAACAACATGTCCGTCCAAAATCAACCGGTCCGAAATGGCGGCAGCCAGCTTTGCATTGTCTTCAACGAGAAGAAATCTCATGTTTGCCTCCCCCAAATAATCATGGACATGACAGGTTTATGTCAGGTTTGAGTGATTTCACTTAGTCATGGGCGAAAAACACCGCCCCTGTCAAATGGGAGGATTCTACTATGGGCATTATTCGGGCTCGCCGCGTCATTGCGGCTGCAGCAGTTGCTGCGATGACTTTTTCTCTGCCAACGGCTTCAATTGCGGAGCCAGTTCTTGAGAGCATTCACTTTCTAATTCCAGGCGGCGCTGGCGGTGGCTGGGACGGCACTGCACGCGGGACTGGTGAAGCTTTGACCAAATCTGGTTTGGTGGGCACAACTTCTTTTGAAAACATGTCTGGCGGCGGCGGCGGTAAAGCCATCGGTTACCTGATTGAGAACGCAGAAAGCCAGCGCGGCACATTGATGGTGAACTCCACACCCATCGTGATCCGCTCTCTTACTGGCGTATTCCCGTATAACTTCCGTGATCTGACACTGGTTTCCGGCACCATCGGCGACTACGCAGCTATCGTTGTAGGCAAAGACAGCCCGATCAACTCTATGGCGGACCTTTTGGCTGCCTACCAAGCTGATAAGCGCAGCACTGCTATCGGCGGCGGATCAGTTCCAGGCGGCATGGACCACCTGGTTGCAGCAATGGTGATGGAAGCAGCTGGCGAAGACGCAACAGCGGTGAAATACATCCCGTATGATGCTGGTGGCAAAGCAATGGCTGCTCTGCTCTCTGGTGAGATTACGGCGCTTTCCACTGGGTTCTCTGAGGCGATTGATCTTGCAAACGCAGGTGAAGTGAAAATTATCGGTGTAACGTCCGATGACCGCGTTGCCGCATACAAAGATGCGCCGACCATGAAGGAACAGGGCATAGACACCACCTTCGTGAACTGGCGCGGTTTCTTTGCTGCACCGGGTTTGCCAGAGGCTAAACTGACTGCCTACCAAGAAGCAATTGCCAAGATGTACGACACACCTGAATGGGAAGTTGTTCGTGCGCGCAATGGCTGGGTCAACATCCACAATTCCGGTGAAGATTTCCATGCCTTCCTCGAAGGCCAGGAAAAGGTCGTCGGCGATCTCATGAAGAAGCTCGGCTTCCTCTAATCCAAATCAAAACAAATGGGTGCGCCGGTTAAGGCGCATCCGCTTGCCAAGCCCAATGGGAGGGGATTATGGCGCTAGACCGATGGATTGCACTCGTCATTCTGACAGTGAGCCTAAGTTATGGGTACACCGCGTTTTTTATGATGGATGCAGGCCTGCCGCCGATCATGCGGTTCAACCCCATATGGCCAAGTACGTTTCCTAAAGTCATTGCTGTTCTGGCATCATTGACAAGCCTTGCAATTGTTTTGGGGCTTGAGAAAAAACCTGCTGATGCCGACCCAAGTGAGATCAACTACCGCAAATTGGGCGACTACAAAATCGGACAGGCCGTTTTCCTGCTGGTCTTGATGACCGCTTATGCGTTGCTGCTGCGGCCCGCTGGGTTTCTGCTCTCTACCGTTGTCTTTTTGGTGGCAGGAGCTGCACTTCTGGGTGAACGCCGGTTTTTCATTCTTGTTCCTGTTGCGATTCTGGCTGCCGGTGTCGTCTGGTATCTGGTTCAACAGACACTTGGCATCTATCTCAGCCCCCTTCCAACCTTCCTCACCTAGGAGGCCACAATGATTGACGGCATTCAGATTGGCCTCTCTACGGCCTTCTCAATTTCTAACCTCTTGATGGTGATTGGCGGCTGTCTTATCGGCACATTCATTGGCATGTTGCCCGGTTTGGGGCCAATGTCGATCATCGCGATCATGATCCCCGTTGCCATTTCCATCGGTGATCCATCCGCTGCGCTCATCCTGCTCGCCGGAGTGTATTACGGAGCGATCTTTGGTGGATCGACTTCCTCCATTCTCATCAATGCCCCCGGCGTGGCGTCCACAGTGGCGACCAGTTTCGATGGGTACCCGCTGGCACGGCAAGGCAAAGCAGGCAAGGCGCTGACCGTAGCTGCAATCTCCTCTTTTGCTGGCGGTTCCATTGGTGCGATCCTGCTGATGATCTTCGCGCCAGCGCTGGCCTCAGTTGCTCTGCTCTTCCACTCCGCTGAGTATTTTGCGTTGATGGTGGTCGGTCTCTCAGCCATTGCCGCCTTTGCGGGCAGCGGCCAAGTCTCCAAAGCCTTGCTCATGACCTTGGTTGGTCTGATGATGGCGACTGTGGGCGAAGGGGCTTTGTTCAACCAGCCACGCTTCACCATGGGCATCTTGGATCTGCAATCCGGCTTTGGATTCGTGACGCTGGCCATGGCAATGTTCGCGCTGCCAGAAGCGCTGTTCCTCGTGCTGGATCCGGCACGTTCAAACTCTGGTAGCACTGGCGGAGACATCAAAGATCTGCGCATTACCAAAGCTGAAGCTAAGTTGATTGCCCCCGTCATTGGTCGCCAGTCCATTCAAGGCTTTCTGATCGGGGTTTTGCCGGGTGCAGGTGCAACCATCGCCTCCTTCCTTGGTTATGCGGTTGAGCGCAACCTTGCCACGAAGGAAGAACAAGCCGAGTTTGGTAAGGGATCTCTCAAAGGGTTGGCTGCGCCGGAATCTGCAAATAACGCCGCTTGTACTGGCTCTTTCGTTCCGCTGCTCACTCTTGGTATTCCCGGTTCTGGAACCACGGCCATTTTGCTGGGGGCTCTGATTGCCCTTAACGTATCACCGGGTCCACGCCTGATGATTGATCAACCAGAGATCTTCTGGTCCGTGATCATGTCCATGTATGTGGGCAATGTCGTTCTGCTGATCCTCAACCTGCCACTGATCCCCTACATCGCAAAGGTTTTGGCGGTACCACGCAATTTTCTCATTCCGTTCATTCTGTTCTTTACCCTCATGGGCGCTTACATTGGGCAGAACAATTCCACAGAACTGTTGATCCTTGTTGGCTTTGGAGTCTGTGCAACGGTGTTGCGGTTTGCGAACTATCCGCTGGCGCCCTTGCTTATCGGCTTCATTTTGGGCAGCATGTTGGAAGATAATTTCTCCCGCTCCATGCAGCTTTATGATGGCATCGTTTTTGTTCTGGAACGTCCAATGACAATGGGGCTGCTGGCTGTTGCGGTTATTCTTGTGGCCCTGCCAACGTTCCGAGCCCGACGGGTTCGTAAGCAGGAACTACAGGCAGCCGAAAGCGATTGATGCAAAACTGCGGGAAATGGGGTGAAATGGTGAGAAGAGACAGCAACCTTCGCAATATAGCAGTGACACTCGTCATTGCCGGCAGTGGCGCTGGCCTTTTCACACTCCTTGGATTTCCCGCAGCTCCTCTCACCGGGTCGGCACTGGCCGTCTCAATGGGTGGATTATTAGGTGCGCCTGTTGTCGTCCCCTTATGGCTGAGAACCATATGCTTCGTGGTTTTGGGAGTAAGCATCGGCTCCGGTGTAACACCTGCCGTTATTGATGCCGCTGTCGCATGGCCTGCAAGTTTCATCGCGCTCGGCATCAGCCTAATCGTGAGCATGCTCATAAGTCGGTTCTTGTTGATACGGTTTTTCGGGTTTGATGCGTATAATGCCTCCCTCGCCTCCTCTCCCGGACACTTGAGTTACATTCTCAGCATGGCGGCAGATAGCAATGCGGATGTGGCCCGAATTGGCCTTGCTCAAAGCACGCGGGTTTTGTTCCTCACCATCTGCGTACCGCTGTTTGTAACCCTGTTTTTTGAGGAAACAGGCGCAACGTATCTGCCAGCAGATGATGTTTCAGCCCTCTCGGCGCTCTATCTTCTGCTTGCAGCGGCTATCGTCGGCGTCCTTTTCCTGAGGATGAAACTGCCTGCGGCTTACCTGCTTGGCGGGATGCTGGTGTCTTCCCTCGGACACCTCACAGAACTCACCCCCGGCAAGATGCCGGATTGGGCGACAATCGGCTCGTTCCTGATCATGGGCGCGTTAATCGGCACCCGCTTCAAAGGCATCAGCCCCGAGCTGTTCGCTAAAGCAATTGGCGCAGGGCTGGTTGTAACACTGGTAACGGTCGGCATGGCGATCTTTGGCGTTGTGCTCGTGATGCCGGTTGTCGGGCTCAACCCAAGCCTGCTGTTCGTTGCCTTTGCCCCCGGCGGGGTGGAAGCCATGGCCGCCATAGCCGTCCAAAGCGGGCTCGACCCAACCTTCGTCGCCGCCCACCACATCTTCCGCCTGCTGCTACTGACTGTATTTGTGCCGCTGCTTCTGCGGCGAATTAAACCAGCATCTCCTCAGGAGAAGAATTCAATTTAGTTTTAAACGTATTTTAAAAACCCATCTCTATTGATGACCAATCAAGTTATTTATTGGAAGTAATAGAATGTGGTCCAGAGCAGAGATTTTCAGAAACAAAGTTATATTTGCTCTGATAGGAGCGGATGCGTTTCTTTTCTATTACTTTGATAAAAACCCAGATTATTTCGGTTTTATCACCAGCATCGCAGTATTTGTAATTTTTATTGCAGCGGCAAAATACTATTATAGCTCACGTAAAGAGATCAAGATCGCAACAGCCTTTAAGGCAACAGCACATTTGATTCTCTATACTTGTGTGGGGTCAATCTTTAATCATCTATTGGTGCTAACGGGCAGACCTCTCATTGACGGCATCTTAGCCTCATGGGATCGCGCCTTAGGGTTTTACTGGCCCGAATTTATTGTAAAGGCACAAAGTATTGCTTGGCTCGATTGGATAAGCTCAGTCGCCTACAATTCTTCTTTGCCGCAAATTGCTGTCGTTGTGCTGGTATTGAGCTTCTCAGGCAGGCAAGAAAAGCTAGATAAAGTTCTCAATGCATTTGTTATTAGTAGTCTGATTACGATTTTATTCTGGGCGATGTATCCATTATTTGGATCTTTTGTCTACTACAGCCTAACAGACGAAGTTTCAGCTATACCCGGTCTCGTTGTAGATAGAGCAAATGTAGACCAGATCCTTCAATACCGGTCAAATAACTGGGATACCCTAAGAATGGACCGTCTCACCGGACTTATAGCCTTCCCATCGTTTCACACAGTCATGGCGGTCCTTACAATTTATGCATTTTGGAATGTTCGTTTCGTTTTTCTGCCGGTATTCCTCCTCAATGTATTGGTCCTAATTTCAGTCCCTATTGATGGAGGCCATCATCTGGTAGATGTCGCTGCTGGAATTATTGTTGCCTCGCTGGTTATTGCTTTCGTGGAAGGAAGGTTTGCAAGAGCATTGAAGTTTCTTGTTTCCAACAAGCAGTCCAAAGTCAGGTCATCCGCATAAACATTAGGTTATTTGAGGTATTTACAGCAATATCAGCAAATGAGGCCTAACTGATCTTGAGCCAAAAAATGCATTCTCAACAGGTGATATGGAATTATTTTCCTAAATTATTGATATTTCACGAATAATTCCCTTGTTCCAGTAAAATTATTAATCTGCTCAAAACATTAATTTCCTAGAAAACCTGTTAGCCTGCTGCAATAAATCAGGAATTCTATTGAAACCGGCGGGATGTTTTATGAGCGCAGCACAACTGGAAACTTTGGCTATACTGGAAAGCCGTGTGAGATGGCTGGCCTCCTGGACCATTCACAATGCAAACCACGTGCGCGCCTCTGATCCCGGTGATGTGAAAGTCGGTGGTCATCAGGCCTCGTGTGCTTCCATCAGTACCATCATGACTGCGCTCTATTTTAATTCTCTGCGACCTCAGGACCGTGTTGCGGTTAAACCGCATGCAGGCCCGAACTTTCATGCCATCCAATACCTTGCCGGCAACCAAACACTTGAGAAACTGCAAAACTTCCGAGGGTTCCACGGCGCGCAGTCCTATCCTTCCCGCACCAAGGATATTGACGATGTTGATTTCTCAACCGGCTCTGTTGGTCTTGGCGTGGCGCAAACGTTGTTCTCCTCTTTGGTGCAGGACTATGTGCAGGCGCATGGCTGGCTAAAGAATGCGCCGGAAGGCCGGATGATCGCGCTTATTGGTGATGCGGAGATGGATGAAGGCAACATCTATGAAGCCTTACTGGAAGGCTGGAAGCACGGCCTGCGCAATTGCTGGTGGATCGTTGATTACAACCGTCAGTCGCTGGATGCTGTTATTCGCGAAGGGCTCTGGGAGAAGTTCGAGAGTATTTTCCGCAACTTCGGTTGGGATGTAGTCATTCTCAAACACGGTTGTTTGCAGGAGGAAGCTTTTGAAGAACCGGGCGGAGACAAGCTCCAAAGCTGGATCAACACATGCCCGAACCAGCTTTATTGCGCGCTGGCGTATCAAGGCGGAGCTGCATGGCGCAAGCGCCTGCTGGATGAACTCGGTGATCAAGGCGAGGTCGGTGAGCTGATCAACCGCCGCAGCGATGACGAACTCTCCACCCTGATGTGCAATCTGGGCGGCCACGATATGCCCTCCTTGATTGATGCATTTGATCGCGCTGGAACTCACGACAGACCAACACTGTTCCTGTGTTACACAGTGAAGGGTTTTGGTCTTCCGCTCGCAGGCCATAAAGACAACCACGCAGGCTTGATGAACCCAAAGCAGATGCACGGCTACCGCCAACAGCTTGGCATTCGCGAAGGCCATGAATGGGACAAGTGGGAGGCTGCTGGGCAAGACCCGGCAAGCTTGCAAAGTTTTGTTGATGCAGCACCGTTCTTTGCCAAAGGCAGCAGGCGATATGAAGCAGATACCGTGCCCGTTCCCAAGTACCTGCCAAGGCCTGATACCAATGAAAAAACCCTCTCAACTCAAATGGGGTTTGGGCATATTCTGCATGAGATTTCCAAGGCAGATGAAGAGCTCGCCAAGAAAATTGTGACCACTGCACCCGATGTTACCGTCTCCACCAACCTTGGGGCCTGGGTCAACCAGCGCGGCTTGTTTGCCAAGGAAGAGTTGGCGGATACGTTTAAAGCGGAGCGGATTCCCTCCACCTTCAAATGGTCTTTCTCACCCAAGGGCCAACATATGGAACTGGGTATTGCCGAATCTAACCTGTTCCTCATGCTCTCAGCGCTTGGCCTGTCTCACGCGATCAACGGGGAACGATTGCTGCCTATTGGCACGGTTTATGACCCGTTCATTTTGCGGGCAGCGGATCAGCTTAATTATGCCTGTTATCAGGATGCACGGTTTATGCTGGTCGCAACTCCCTCTGGCATCACGCTGGCACCGGAAGGCGGCGCGCACCAATCCATCAGCACGCCGCTGGTGGGTATGGCACAGGATGGGTTAGCCTCGTTTGAACCTGCGTTTGTGGATGAGCTTGCCATCATCATACGGTTCGGGCTCGATTATATGCAGCGTGATGGCGAAGGTGATCCTGATGAACGCACATGGCTGCGCGATCAGACGGGTGGTTCCATTTATCTGCGCCTCTCCACTCGCCCTGTTGAGCAGCCGTTGCGCACGTTCAGACCGGAGCAGGAACAGGAGATTGTTGACGGGGCGTACTGGCTGCGCAAACCCGGCCCCAATGCTCAAATTGTCATTGCATACACCGGTGCTGTCGCGCCAGAAGCGATCAATGCAGCTGGATTGATGGCAGAGGATCGCCGCGATATCGGCCTGCTCGCCATCACCTCAGCCGATCGCCTGAATGCAGGATGGACTGCGGCACAGCGGGCACGGGATCGCGGCATGGTACATGCACAAAGCCATATAGAGCGGCTGTTTAACGATGTGCCAGACAATTGCTCCCTGATCACCGTTTTAGATGGGCATCCAGCTACACTGGCGTGGTTGGGCGCGGTCAAAGGCAACAGAATCCGCACCCTTGGCGTGGAGCACTTTGGCCAGACTGGCACGATTGCCGACCTTTACCGTCATTACAGCATTGATACGCAGGCCATAATGCAGGCGGCAGAAACCATATCCTCAGGTGGAAAGATCCGTTATATCAAGGCTATATAATAACAAGGGACCGGAGCACTATTTACCCCATTGCTCCGGTCGGTAATTTTGTCCAATGTTGTCATGCTTCTCCTAGTTTCAGGGATTCGACCGTGACCTCAGATTTCTCTCAGTACACTCTTGGCTATGATATTCCAGCTCTTCCCGGTATGAAGCTGGAAGACGTGCAAACTCCTGCTTTACTCATAGATCTTGACGCGTTCGAGGCAAACTTGCTGGCGATGCGGGATGAGATTGCAGCGTATGGTGTGCGGCATCGAGCGCACTGCAAAATGCATAAATCAGCAGATATTGCGAAGCTGCAAATGGAGTTGGGCAATGCCTGCGGTGTGTGTTGCCAAAAGGTGAGTGAAGCTGAAGCACTGGCGCGCGCTGGCATCACAGACATTCTCGTTTCCAATGAAGTTTGTGATCCTTATAAGCTTGACCGGCTTGCCCAATTACCAAAACTAGGCGCGCGAATTCTGGTGTGCACGGATGATCTAAACAATGTCGCCGCACTCTCAAAAGCTGCCGTCAAACACGGAACCGAACTTGAAGTTCTTGTGGAATTGGAGAGTGGCGGCGGTCGCTGTGGTGTGGCCGATGGGGCTGCTGTTCTTGAGTTAACACAGGCGATTATTGCCGAGCCAAATCTTCGGTTTGCAGGTATTCAGTCCTATCAAGGTATGGCGCAACACGCCTATGAGTATGCGGAACGGAAAGCGCTGCTGGATACGGCCATCACACTCACCAAGGAAGTCGTGGATCTGCTCGCAAGCCATGAAATCGCTTGCGATATAGTCGGCGGTGCTGGCACAGGAAGCTACCCATTTGAAGCGGCTTCTGGCGTTTTCAACGAGCTGCAATGTGGCTCCTACCTGTTCATGGACGCAGATTATCGCCGTGTGAAAACTAAGGAGGGTTTGTTCCTACCGAAGTTCGAACATGCGTTGTTTCTGCTCACATCCATCATGTCAGTTGATATCGATGGCCAAGCGGTGTGTGATGCCGGTTTGAAAGCTCACAGCGTGGATTCGGGTCTGCCGACCGTGTTTGAGCGCCCTGACTTGCGAAGCCTTGGGTTTTCCGATGAACATGGCGTCCTCAAAGACCCTGGGAACACGCTCAAGCTCAATGACAGGATCAAGCTGGTTCCCGGTCATTGTGATCCAACCTGCAACCTACATGATTGGTATATTGGTCTGCGAAATGGGGTGGTGGAAGTGCTCTGGCCAGTGACCGCTCGGGGTAAATTTTACTAGGCTTGCCGGGGCTTGACGGCACCAGTGTTCCTCTGTAGGTTGCGCGCCAAGGGTTCAGGCCCCTGCCGCTCGCGGAGCATATGCTCATGGTGAAGCCTGAAATTATTGAGAGAACGTCAGCCCAAATAAGCGGGTTGGTGGTAATGCGAGCCCCATCAAATTGATCCCGCATAGTTTGAGGCTATAACATGACCGGATCTTTGCCATCCATTTCAGCGTTAAAGATGCAAGCCAAACAATTGCGTACTGCATTAGAAAAACGCGGTGAACCACTTTCCCATTCTCAGGTGCTTGAGCTTATTACGCAACAGCAAGGCTTTAAGGACTGGAACACGTTGTTTGCCGCCGTCGGCAACCGACCGCCGGTGTTGTATCTGCGCCCCGGAGACCGGGTTGCGGGCAGATACCTTGGGCAGCACTTTGATGCGGAAGTCCTTGGCGTACAAGGCTCCACAGCTGCATGCCGCGTTCGGCTCACTTTGAAGTTTGATGAAGCCATTGACGTTGTCTCGTTCAAAAGCTTTTCCGCTTTTCGGCAACGCGTTACCTGCACACTAAACTCAGATGCCATGACCAGCGAGAAAACCTCCGACGGTGAACCGCATATGGTTTTAACGCAAATGTAAATGCAGTTATAAGCCGGGAAGACACCAAGTTCTCCCGGCTCATTTCATCACCATCACGAGGTCTCATGAAAATCGCAGGAAGAGACATCCTTCACCTGTTTTGATGGAGAGGTCGCTATATTTTTGTGACCCAACTAGCTCTTTGTTGTCGCTTATAAATCTGAAATCGATGAATTGATTTGACGGCAGTTTTACTCGGGGAGGGTTTATAAGGCTCGAAAGCTGTTACCAAAATTGGTCTGATGTCTGATGGCAAACAATATGAAACGTCCATTCTGTGCGGAGCCTGATTTGCTAACTCCATCCAACAAAAATATTCGGCCAATAAAGACCGAAGACAGAAGCGATGCGATCCTGCAATCCATAACTAAGTTCATTGTAAGTGAACGTTCAGAACCAGGGGATCAATTGCCAACAGAGCGGAAACTGACGAACGGCCTTAAGGTTGGCCGATCCTCCAACCGCGAAGTTGTCTGCCATCTGCAACCACTTGGTATTGCAGAGATCCGGCGCAGATCCGGTACAGACCTCAAGCCCCCTCTTTAGGAAAAAACCGTCTACTTACCGCTCTCCATTGCCACAAAACACGATGGCCTACTGCAATCACTGGAAGTGTGCCGTGCACATACGATGAGTTATGGCAGGTGGGAGAACTTGCTAATCCTAGCTTGTTGTAACCAGCCAGCAACGGAGGAGCGGGCAAGAGTGAGCTTGTCGGCGATCTCCTGCGCCGTCAAACGGAACTCTTTGCGAAGACGCATAGCGACCGCCACCAGAAAATCTGATTATGAGACATAGATTTAGGCCGCCAGAAGCAGTTCTCAAAACCAGAAAGGCGCTCAGATTTATATCGAGAGATCCATTCGCGCAGGGTGCGGACGCTAACAGCAAATTCTCCCGCGACGATGACGACCAATCACCCTTGGTACAGCACGCGCTTGACCATCTGTTCTCGACTATACGGCGTGGTTCGGGCATTCTTGTGTGGGTTGCTAATTGCAGCGCTCCTTGAATTAGATTTGTGATGAACCCAAAATTAAGACTCTAGCGTTATTCGCACGGTTGGGAACCGTCATAGGCCGGCGTGCCGAGGGTCCGCTTTCACCCGTTAGGCTTACGAAACTGTAGACCTTCATCGCGATGTAACAGGTGAAGCTTCTTCAAGTTCATCGTTATTCCCTCGCGTTGGAGCATGGCATGAATCCGGCGATGGCCAAACCGGCGACATTCGAAAGCGATTTTCTTCATAGTCACGCGCAAGGGAACATCGTCAGCACGAAAGCGTTTGTAACGCCCGCTAGAACGATCAACGTTCATAACATAACAGGCCCGCCGTTCACTACGTCATGGATTTTGCGAAGAAAAGCAACTGCTTGACGTGCACCGCCGATGCCCTACCACTTTTTCCCATTAACGTCCCATAGCATGGCATTATTCAGCATTACTTCTACCAATAACTTTTTCAACTTGGAATTCTCATCTTCAAGAGCCCTTGGTTTAGAGCATCTGAAACGTCCAATCCAGCATACTTGGCCCTATATTTATAAAACGAGGCCGGACTGATCTCGTGGTTTCGGCAATTTTCCACCGTAGGGAACCCTGCTTTTCTGCTCCTTAATCATCCCAAGGATTTGTTCTTTCGTAAAACGCGAACGCTTCATATCTTCACCTCATCTGCAGGGTGAACCCTACTACAAACTGGAGGAGCTTATGGGGGTAGGTTACCCAACTCAGGCTCTCAACGGAACAACCCGATCAGAATCCGCATCTAGGCATGAGACAGAAGCGATGGCGCACAATTATGCAAAAGGTGTTAACTTGCACAAGACATGTCGGGAATAGCCTCCGTTTTTGAAGCAGACGCGGACACGCGCAAAACAAAGACTGTCAAACCATGCAACAGCAGAACAAATGTTCTTTTTAGGCACCATAATTTGGGGAGATAAATGGTGCCCGAAGGCGGATTTGAACCACCGACACGCGAATTTTCAATCCGCTGCTCTACCAACTGAGCTATTCGGGCACTATCAGCAGGGACAAGATATTTTCTGTCCCGCGAATGTGAGCGTGTTATAGGGTGCCTGTTTTCGTCTGTCCAGCGGGCAAATGCATTTTTTTTGAAAGAAACTAAGTTTCTCCACTGTCTGCTTGGCGAATTCCTGTAAGCGCCTTTAACTATGGCTCTTTTCGCGCGAAAGCAGGGCTCTTGCGCGTGCCGTCAACGTCGGTTTTTCTTAGGTTGGTGTACCATTTTCCGAAATATCCCAAAACAAAGCTGTCATGTTGCGCAAGGCATCGCGGGCGACTGGCTTTAGGATATGCTCATTTGGTGCGTGTTGAGAACATCCTGCATAGGAGTGCGGCACCCATACTGTTGGCAGGCCCAGAGTCTCAGAAAAACACTCGTTGGGCAGTGAGCCTGCAAGGTTTGGGAGCATATGAGGTTTCTTGCCGCTGGTTTCCTCTAGGGATGCGCTTACCATCTTCACCCAGGGATTATCTGGCGACAAACGTGTGGCCCGGAAGAAACCGCGATCTTCCTGCCGTATCTCAACATCACTGAAGCCGTTGGCGTCTAAATGCACCCGAAGGGCTGGTAAGATGTTCTCGACATCTGTGCCCACTACGTAGCGCAGCTGGCACACGGCAAAGGCGTATCCGTCGATGGCGTTTACGGGTGCTTCTGGCACTCCGCTTTTCATGGCGAGTACGGCAAACGAGTTCCAGCCAAACACGCGCTCTGCGGGCGTTAGTCCTTCTTCCCCCCAATTCTCACTGAGGGCCGGACCACGTTTATCTCCAACGGGAAGGTCCTTGAGTGCTTTGCGGATATCCGGTGTCAGGCTGTTGGGGCGCCAGGCGGGGATTTGGATTTGGCCGCGTATATCCACAATTGAGGCGATAGCGTTTGCCAGAATAATTGCCGGATCAGCCAGCAATCCACCCCAGTTGCCGGAGTGATTGGCGCCTTCGCGCAGGTTCACCTGCAACGTAAAACTCTTTCCACCGCGTGCACCAGTAAAGATGGTTGGCGTATCGGCCTGCAAGCGCGGTCCGTCGGATGCAATCAAAACATCAGCTGCGAGCATGTCTTTCTGCTCTTCAAAAAACTCCTGCAAACCGGCGGAGCCCGTCTCCTCGGAGGTCTCAATAATGACTTTGCAGTTGAAGCCAAGCTGCTTCTTTTCCTGCAACAAACACCCAAGGGCTTGTAGGTTGATAAGGTGTTGGCATTTGTTATCCGCAGTGCCACGTCCGTAAACGCGGTCGCCGTCCTCGGCTAGTTTGAAGGGCTCCAGATCGCCCTGCCACTGCCCAGCCTGACCGCGGATTACATCTCCGTGGCCGTAGGTCAGGATCGTTGGCAGATTCGGGTCTTCGATGCGGTTGCCAAACAGGAATGGCCCGCCAGCCGGATCAGGATTTTCGAAAATATGCGTTTTAAACCCGAGACGCGTGAGGAGAGGTTGTATTTCCTCTTTCAAGTATCGCATCAACTGAGGTTTTTGGGAGGGTTCCTGACTTTCTGTCGGTATGGCAACCAGTCTGGCAAGATCTGAGAGAAACGCGCCGCTATCGAAGTAAGTTTCCGCTCGCTGGATTGCTTCACTGCGACTGGACATTCTCGTTCTCCCTCTAAGTATGGCTGAGGCAGTTAATCACTTTGGCTCGTGCCAATCCACTCAATTTGTTGGAAAAGCTCTAGTGCAGTCGCAAGCCCGCAACCTGTCGTCATGCACATACCGGGCAGCACCATCCACTCCACCGCCCATGACGCGCCAGAACGTTCCTGCTCATGCACCAAAGCACCGTGCATGACGGAGACTTGCGCTGCGTTATAGCGAGCAAGGGTTACGAGCAGTTCGGCTTTAATCGGGTTTTGCTTGTGAGGCATAGCAGAAGAACTGCCCCCGCCCCTCAGCTTAACCTCGTCAATGCCTTGCTGGGCCATCAGAGCGATATCAGTGCCAATTTTGCCAAGATTGCCGGAGATCATGGAGAGCACGCCTGCGAACTCGGCAAGGCCATCGCGCTGCGTGTGCCATGATCGGTCTGGCACGCCCAATCCCAGTTCCTGCGCCATTTGGCTGACGATAACATCACCATGAGCGGCCTGCGCACTGTTGGTTCCAACCGGCCCGCCCATCTGCAAAATTGCAACTTGAGTGGCTGCTCTCTCCAGCCGGATCTGATGGCGTTTGAGTGGTTCAATCCACGTTAAGATGCGGTCCGTTGCAGTGATCGGCAGTGCGGCTTGCATACGCGTGCGGCCCATAAGCGCGTGAGCGGCATTGGCGTCATTCAGAGCCTTTAACGCTGCAATCACGGCGGTGAGACGTTTGCTGAAGATTGCCGAGACGTGTTTAAGGCTTAGCGCGAGTGCTGTGTCCATCACATCCTGACTGGTGGATGTTTTGTGGCAGTCAGATGCATGTGGCGCACCAATATGAGCCTTCAACTGCTTTATGAATGCGGGGATTGGCAGGCCGTCGATTGCCGTACCAGCCCTTAGCCCCGCAACATCAGGCTGGAAGCATTTGCACCCAGCCACAATGCCGTCTCTCGCCTCGTTGGAAATGATGGCGCTCTCGCACAGAGCATTGGTGAGAGCCACTTCATATGCCAGATAGTGAGCCAGTGTCGTCTCGGGTGAAAAGGCGTTTTGCACCTCCTCATCTCCAAACAAACCACCCCATATAGGGTCCAGGAAGAGGCTCACACTCACATCAATCCCTTTCAAGCGCGATGGCGATACCCTGCCCGACACCAATACACATGGTGGCCAAAGCCCGCTTCTTGCCTTGTAAACTCAGCTCCAGAGCCGCCGATCCTGTGATGCGTGCGCCAGACATGCCCAGTGGGTGACCCAGAGCGATCGCACCGCCATTGGGGTTGATGTGCGCGGCAGTTTCATCCAGCCCCAACTCACGCAGAACGGCGATGCCCTGGCTTGCGAACGCTTCGTTGAGTTCAATGATATCGAAGTCTGTTGGTTGCAGGTTCAGGCGAGCACACAGCTTTTTGGCAGCAGGAGCTGGACCAATACCCATAACACGGGGAGCCACACCAGCGGTTGCACCGCCCAATACGCGCGCGATTGGTGTCAGTCCGTATTTTTTAACCGCAGCAGCAGAGGCCACGATCAGCGCAGCAGCTCCATCATTCACACCGGATGCGTTACCCGCTGTAACACTACCGTTTTCACGAAATGGCGTTGGCAATTTGGCAAGCTTTTCTGCGGTGGACCCAGCACGGGGATGTTCATCGCTGGATACAATGATCGCATCGCCTTTGCGCTGCGGGATTGCGACATCAACAATCTCACGCGCCAGACGCCCGTTTGCCTGTGCAACGGCAGCTTTTGCCTGAGATCGGGCAGCAAATGCATCCTGATCTGCGCGCGAAATGCCGTAGTCCGCGGCAACGTTTTCACCGGTTTCCGGCATACTTTCGGTGCCGTAGAGCTTCTTCATTTTCGGGTTTACAAAGCGCCAACCGATGGTCGTATCGAACACATCATTGGAACGGGAAAAGGGGGTGGTTGCCTTGGGCATCACAAACGGCGCGCGAGACATGGATTCTACGCCGCCAGCAATCACCAGATCGCACTCACCTGCTTTGATGGCACGAGAGGCTGCAATAATCGCATCCATGCCAGACCCACACAGGCGGTTGAGCGTTGTGCCGGGCACAGATTCCGGCAGGCCAGCCAGCAAGGCAGACATGCGTGCTACATTGCGGTTGTCTTCCCCCGCTTGATTGGCACAGCCGTAGTAAACTTCATCAACCGCTTCCCAATCTACGGAAGGGTGGCGCTCCATCAGCGCTTTAATCGGCAATGCACCCAGATCATCTGCACGAACAGATGAGAGCGCACCACCATAACGGCCAATCGGTGTTCTAATATAATCGCAAATATAGGCTTCAAGCATCAGGCCGTCTCCACTGTGTTACCCGCATGCGCCGCCGCTGTCCGCGCTTTTAGTGCACGTAGGACAGACAGTTCCTCCTCAGTCGGCGCAGGGGTCTCCTGCAAATCATCGCTGAACCGTACAGCCCAAGACACAGTGTTTTGCACCTGTTCTTTGGTCGTACCCGGATGCAAGGAGCACACAGTCATCTCTTTGGTAACAGGGTCAGGTTTCCAGATAGCAAGGTCTGTAATCAGCAGAGTTGGGCCTTTTGTTGATATGCCCATGCGTTCGCGATGGTTGCCACCTTCGCCTTGCCCGAAGGATGTAAAGAAATCAATCTTCTCCACAAAGCCACGCTTGCTTTGCTTCATGGTGATGTAAACTTCCTGCGAGGACGACGCAATTTCTGGCGCACCGCCGCCGCCCGGTAGGCGCACTGTGGGGTTGTCGTAGTCGCCCACAATCGTGGTGTTGATGTTGGCGAATCGGTCTATTTGCGCTGCGCCAAGGAACCCAATGGTTATGCGCCCGCCTTGCAGCCAATACCGAAACATCTCCACCACAGGAACAGTTGTCAGTGCGGTATCACAAAGTTCGCCATCGCCAATGGAAAGCGGCAGAACATCCGGCGCGGTGCCAATAGTTCCGCTTTCATAAATCAGCGTAATGTCCGGTGCATGTGTCAGGCGTGCAATGTTGCAAGCGGCAGATGGCGGACCAATGCCAACAAAGCAGACATCGGTGTTTTTCAAAACACGGGAGGCGGCAATCGCCATCATCTCATCGGGTGTAAAGTCCAAGGTACTCATCGGGTCACCTCCAAACCTTTCACGCGCGTCTCAAAGATTTCAGGTCCCTGCTTCAGCACATGTTCTTTCATCCAAGCCTGAAATTTATCACGGTTCGCTGCGATGGCATCCCACTCAATGTAGGTCTTGTTGTCCCTACCGTAGTAACCTTGGGTGTAGGAGGGGTGCGCTCCGCCCTTCACCACACAAATAGCGGCAATAGTCCAATGCGGCAGGATGCAGGCATTCATATGCGCATCCAATTCGTCGACAACTTCTTCAACAGTAATGATCGCGTATTTGGCCGCCAAAACTGCTTCTTTTTGCACACCAACAATGCCTTCAATGAGGACATTGCCTTTGCGGTCCGCTTTGAGCGCATGAATGAAGGTTACATCAGGCCGGAGCGAGGGAACAGCCGCCAATTTCTCTCCGGTAAACGGACACGTGACGGACTTGATGTTCGGGTTCACTCGTTGCAGTTCAGTGCCCAGATACCCACGGAACACGGCACATGGCAGACCAGCGGCTCCCGCTTCATAGGCATTGGCAAGTGCTGCATGGGAATGTTCTTCCAGCTCCACAGCGCGCGGCCAACTATTCTCAACCGCATCACGCACACGGCGCAGCAAACCAACACCGGGATTGCCAGCATAGGAGAAGATCATCTTCTTTATGAGGCCCATGCCAATGAGCTGATCGTAGATGACATCTGGTGTCATCCTCACGATGGTCAGCTCATCAATACCTTGCCTGATAACTTCGTGTGCAGAGGCGTGTGGAATAAGGTGCGTAAAACCTTCAAAGGCGGCAATGTCGCCGCTCTTGAGGTACTTTTTCACTGCGTCTTTTAGGGGTAAAAATTCTGCCATATCAATCAATCAGATATCAAAGAAGACGGTTTCATTGTCGCCTTGAAGGTGAATATCAAACACATACGCATCACCCGTTTTTTGCGCGATCAGCGTTTGAACCCGGACACGATGTTCTATACGGCTCAGGTAAGGGTCAGCCGCATTGGCCTCCTCATCCTCAGGAAAGTACATGCGTGTATTGAGGCCCACATTGATGCCGCGTGCGACAATCCAAAAACTGATATGCGGCGCTTGCGCTCTGCCATCAGGAAACGGAACACCGCCCGGTTTCACCGTTTCAAAACAGAACTCACCACTATCTATATTTACAGGCTGACGACCCCATCCGGTGAAATTAGGATCTGCTTCGCCGCGTGGTTCTGAGGGGCTGTTGTGCAAGCCGTCTGCATCTGCCTGCCAAATTTCCAGCATGGCATCCTTCAGCGCAGTGCCCGTGCCATCAAACACGCGGCCCTTAACGGTGACGCGCTTGCCTTTGGTCAGTTGATTGACCATTTTGGCACCAAGGTCTTCTTTGAAGATACCCGTGTTGCCAATAAAATTCGGCGTGCAGCCAATGTGAACGTAAGGACCAGCAGTCTGGCTTGGGCTTTCTTTTAGATACTCCAGCTTGGTCATATCAATTGCCCTCCAAACGGTTCTCAAACAGGGTAGACCTGCGGCCCCGCAAAACCATATCAAACCGATAGGCCCGCGCATCCATTGGCACTGTATGGTTCATGTCCAGCTTGGCCGTCAGCATATCAATGGCCGTAGGGTCGTTGATGGTATTCACGATCGGGCACAACGGAATATGCGGATCACCCTCGAAATACATTTGGGTGATCAGGCGCTGCGCAAAGCCGGAACCGAACAACGAGAAATGGATATGCGATGGACGCCAGTCATTAACGCCATTTGGCCACGGGTATGGACCCGGCTTGATACTACGGAAGGCATAGAAGCCGTTGGCATCGGTGATCACACGACCACACCCGCCAAAGTTGGGGTCCAGCGGTGCCAGATACCCATCTTTTTTGTGGCGATATCTGCCACCCGAATTGGCTTGCCAGATTTCAACCAGGGCACCCGGTACACCACGACCCTCTTCATCCAGCACATTGCCATGCACGATGATGCGCTCACCCATAGCGCTTTGCCCGGCTTTGGCGTAGTTCAGTATCAAGTCGTGGTCTTGCTCGCCCAGTATAGTCTGGCCGAATACCGGTCCGGTCGTTTCACTTAAAGTGTTGCCCAAAGACAGAAGCGCTTTTTGCGGAGACCGCAACACACTTGTTTTATAGGTCGGCGTTAAAGCCTTTGGATGCCAATTCCGATCTCTTGGAAAGAACGGACCAGTGTTGGTCGATGGCTTGCTCATCTCACTCCCCCGTCGCATCAAGCTGCGCAAATACAGTCTTGACGACTTTGATGGCGTTGTTTGCAGCTGGCACCCCAGCATAAATTGCGGTGTGCAGCAGAGCTTCGCTTATATCTTCCCGTGTTGCCCCGGTGTTTCTGGCAGCGCGAACATGCATCGCGACTTCATCTAGGTGCCCTAACGCAGCGAGAAGCGCAATAGTTACAATGGACCGTTCTCGCAATGTCCAGTTGTGGCGAGACCATACATGGCCCCACGCGGCTTCCGTAATAAGCTCTTGAAATGGTGCATCAAAACTTGTTTTCTGCAACTCGGTTTTGTTGACATGGCTGTCTCCCAAAACCTTGCGCCGTGTTTTCATGCCCTGTTTATAAATTTCGGAAGTTTTCTGCTCACAGCTCTCCGCTGCGGGACTGGTGCGGGCAATCGCCTGCCTAACCAGATGCGCCAGATACTCCGGCTGCTCGATGCAGGGCAAATGCCCGGATCGTGCAACTTTTTCAAACCTGGCATTGGGGATCAGTCGCGCCATAGCCTCCACCAGCTCTGGCGGAGTGGAGTTGTCTTCTTCTCCCACGACACAAAGCACAGGCACATCTATCTGGGAGGCATAGGAGGTCAGGTCAGCATCGCGGATTGCCTCACAGGTGCGAATGTAGCCGTCTACCGGGGTACGGGTCAGCATATTGCGATAACCCATGAGCGCGGATGGCTTGGTTTTTTGAAAGCCTGCGGAAAACCATCGCGCCATAACGGCATCGGCCACAACATCAATGCCACCTTGTGAAATGGCGTTGATACGCTCCTGCCAGATCTGCGGATCGCCAATTTTGGGCGCTGTATCACACAGGATAAGGCTGCCAACCAGATCAGGCCGCGCCGCATGAAGCCCCATGGCGATCATGCCGCCAACGGAGAGGCCACAGATAACGGCGTTCTGAAGGCCATGCGCATCCATAAGCGCGGCAAGGTCACGCACATGCAATTCAATTGAATAGGGTTCGGTTCCAGTCCCCGATAGACCATGCCCTCGTTTATCATAGGTCAGCACTTCGCCTTGATGCCCGAGATGAACCAAAAGCTCATCCCAAATGCGAAAATCTGTACCTAGTGAATTCACAAGAACAAGTGCAGGAGCAGCTGAGTCCGAACTCGTTTTTTTGTAGTGAAAGGTCGTTGTATTCAATTCTATGAAGTGCATGCGCATCCCCCCAAACGAATGAATTGCATATCTCTTTCAAAATGAATAATGATATTATCCTGGTTAATCATATTGAGTCTGTTATGAATAATTTACGTCGATTAAAACTTCGGCACTTGGAAGCCTTCGTGGAGGTCTCACGGCAGAACAGCGTGAGCCGTGCGGCAGATGTGCTGCATCTCACACAACCAGCCGTGACACGAACCATTCGCGAGCTGGAAGAAATCTGCGGACAGCCGCTAATTGAAAAAGATGGTCGCGGCATACGCATCACCCATTACGGCGAGGTGTTTTTAAAACACGCAGGTACCAGCCTCGCAGCAGCCCGCAACGGCATCAATGCATTAACTCAGCTCAACCATAGCGACGGGCCTATGGTGCGGGTTGGAGCGCTGCCGACTGTTGCCGCCTCCCTCATTCCGCAAGCCGTGAAGTCGTTCCTAGACACCGGTATGCGCAACCGGCTGCATATTGTTACTGGTGAGAACCACGTTCTGCTGGACCAGCTGCGCAACGGTGAACTTGATCTGGTTATGGGTCGCCTTCCTGCGCCAGAGAATATGCAGGGGCTGGTGTTTGAACCGCATTACCGGGAGCGGGTTGTGTTTGCGGTTGATAAGGACCATCCGTTGGCAGCAAAATCACAGATCAGCGTCAACGAACTGAACGCGTTTCCACTGCTTTTGCCATCCGCCACCTCAATCATCCGGCCATTTGTCGACAGGCTTTTCATTGAGCAGGGCATTCCCGAGCCGGATCAGGCAATAGAGACGGTCTCGGATTCCTTTGGCCGTGCCTTTACCGGGAAATATAGTGCGGTCTGGATCATTTCACGCGGAGTGATTGCCCGTGAAATTGACAGCGGCCAGTTTGTGGAACTGCCTATCGATACGCGCGCAACACTGGGCTCCGTGGGCTTGAATATGCGGGCGGGTGACGTGCTGGACAGTGCGGCGCAGTGCTTTGCCGATATCTTGAAGAACCTGAGTGAGAAACAGGCCTCCCCCGCTCTGGCTGGCTGAGTTTTAAGGTGCATATTGATATCCAAAGTGGCATGAAAAGCTTGGTATTTTTCATTATTCATTTTGAAAAGTATATGCAATTCTCCGAATTCACAGTGGTGATTCATCAGGGGTACTTGGCGGCTCACCCACATCGTGAATAAGAATTTGATGCCTTCGGGAGATGAGACTGCTGCAATTTGCAGGATCAGGAAGGCTCGTTTGGTTTAGACCATTCTTTAGGGGGGTCATTTTTATGTTTGGTAATTTCAAAAGCCTTTGTGCTTCTACCGCTCTTTTGCTTGCTAGTGTTTCTATGGCAGGTGCAGCGGACTACACGTTTAAGCTTCACCACTTTTTGAGCCCGAAAGCTCCTGCCCAGACCAAGATGCTGGAACCATGGGCTAAAGCCGTTGAAGAAAATTCCGGCGGTCAGGTGAAAATCGAAATTTATCCGTCCATGTCTCTGGGTGGTCGCCCACCTGAGCTGGTCAATCAGGTGCGCGATGGCGTCGTTGATCTGGTCTGGACGTTGAACGGTTACACTCCAGGTCTGTTCCCACGCACCGAAGTGATGGAGCTACCGCTTGTTTTCCTGAATGATCCACGCGCTGCAAACCTTGCGCTTTACGATATGTTCAAGAGCGAACTTGAAGTTGAGTACAAAGGTCTGGAAGTAATGTTCCTGCACACACATGCAGGCGCTGGTCTACAGACCCGCAATAAGGAAGTTCGTAGCCCAGCTGACATGAAGGGCATGCGCATCCGCACACCATCCCGCACGGGGGCATGGGTTATTGAAGCGCTTGGCGCCTCCCCTGCTGCTATGCCAGTGCCAGAGCTGCCAACAGCCCTGCAAAAAGGCGTAATTGATGCTGCGTTTATTCCATGGGAAATCATTCCGCCGCTGAAGATTCAGGAACAGACTGAATATCAGATTGAGGGTGCTGGTCGTGCGCGCTTTGGAACCTCCGTGTTCCAGGTGTCTATGAACAAAGCACGCTGGGAAGGTCTGCCAGAAGACATCCAGAAAGCCTTCCGCGACGCCTCAGGCCCTGAATGGTGGGGGAAAGTTGGTGAAATCTGGCGTGCAACAGATGACTTCGGCATTGGCCTTGCTGTTAAATCCGGCAATAAGCACATCACCCTGACTGACGATGAAACCGCTGTCTTCCAAGAGGCTCTTGCCCCAGTCGTAGACAGATGGATCAGTGAAGTCTCCGAGAAGGGTATTGATGGCAAAGCTATTGTTGCAAAAGCACAGGCTTTGATTTCCAAGCACAGCGAGTAGCTATGGGCGCCTTTCAAAAACTCGGACGCACCGGCCTCGCCGGTGCTTTCGAAAAGATCATCGTAGGCTGGGCGTTGGCCGGAGGACTTGTTCTTCTGGCCGTGGTCTTTGTAAATATCTATTCAGTCGTCGGGAATATATGGGCCAGCCCCTTCCCCGGTGATTTTGAATTGACTGAGATTGGTGTCGCGATCGCTGTCTTCTCGTTTCTTCCCTTCTGCCAGATCACCGATGCCAACGTCACCGCTGACATCTTCACCAGCAAAGCGCGACCACGGGTGAAGGCGTTCTTTGCCGTCATAGCTTCGTTGGTTGCACTTGGCTTTGGTGTGCTTTTGGTGTGGCGTATGTACCTCGGCATGTCAGACCAGAGGGAATATGAGTACACCACCACGATTTTGCAGATCCCCGTTTGGTACGCCTATATCCCTGTGCTGATCTCGCTCGGGCTGCTCAGCATTGGCGCCTTCATCACCCTGAATGAGACAACCAGAGAGTTGACCCGGAGAACATAAATGGCGGCAAGTATACTCATGGGCTTTGGTGCCCTCGCCACTCTGGTGTTCCTCATCGTCATTCGCATTCCCATCGCCTACGCTATGATCCTCGTGGGCGGTGTCGGCATCACCTGGTTCAACGGGCCAATGCTGCTGCTCAGCCAGCTAAAGACATTGGCTTATGGACAGTTTGCTATCTATGATCTCTCAGTTATTCCACTGTTTGTATTGATGGGTGCACTCGCCTCCAAAACCGGTTTGAGCCAATCCCTGTTCCGCGCCGCCAATGCGTGGCTGGGTTGGATGAAGGGCGGCACGGCTATGGCCGCCATCGCCTCTTGTGCTGGCTTTGGCGCAGTCTGCGGGTCATCGTTGGCGACTGCCTCCACCATGGGCAAGGTCGCCCTGCCAGAGTTGAAGCGCTACAATTATTCCGGTGCGCTCGCAACAGGTACGCTTGCGGCTGGTGGTGTTCTCGGCATTCTCATTCCGCCAAGTGTGGTGCTCATCATCTACGCGGTGATTGTGGAGGCCAACATCGTCACTATGTTTGTGGCGGCGTTCATTCCCGGCATACTCGCCGTGCTCCTGTTCCTAGGTGTCATCGCCCTTTATGTCATGGTCAGCCCCTCTTCCGGCCCTGCAGGAGGCGCTGGAAGCCGTGAGGAATTCCGCGCCGCAACCATTGGCGTACTACCAGTTTTCACCGTCTTTGGTCTTGTCATCGGCGGTATTTATTTCGGGTTCTATAACCCCACGCCTGCTGCGGCTGTTGGCGTCTTCCTTGTCATGGTCTTCGGGCTCATTCAACGCAATCTTTCAATGGGAGATATGGTTGAAGCGCTAAAGGAAACGGCAGCAACCTCTGGCATGATCTACCTGATCCTGCTGGGTGCAGAGCTTTTGAAAATCTTCATGTCCCGCATTGGTCTGCCGCAAGAAACCGCGGCTTGGATTGCCGGCTCCGGTTTGGAACCAATGACTGTGCTGCTGCTGATCTTGCTGGCTCTGATCGCACTTGGATGCCTGATGGACAGCATGTCCATGATGTTGCTGGTGATCCCCTTTTTCTGGCCAGTTCTGATGGAGCTGAACGGCGGCATGTACCAAATCGCCGATGGCGCTGGGTATGGTATGAGCACAGAAGACCTGAAAATCTGGTTCGGCATCCTCTCGCTCATAGTTGTGGAGCTTGGGCTGATTACGCCGCCTGTTGGCATGAATGTGTTTGTTATTTCGGCTTTAGCGAAAGACGTTCCCATGAGCGAAACCTTTAAAGGGGTCGCTCCCTTTTTCGGGGCGGAGTTGGTGCGTGTTGCCATTCTGGTGAGCTTCCCAGCGATTACACTCTGGCTCCCCCGAATGCTCTCTTAGGTTTCTGAAACGCCTGTTGCCCGCATCAAAAAACAGGTTCGGGCAGAACGGTCTGGTTGTAAAGTTCAGGCATTTTGAGCAAACCGAACTTTACGGGGAGCGTCGGTGACGCCCCATCAAAAAACCGAGGGAAAGTGGTTCTATCTTCACTTCATCCTCGTATATTCTCTGAGCAGGTATGTATGCAACAACGCACATCGAACACAGAGCTGAAAGTTGGTGTGCCGACGTGTTTATTGGCTGAAAATCAAATTAGATAGCTCGGCAGGATTGTCTAACGAGCATTGTGGGAGCAAAAACTTGACTGTGGCCTCTTGGCGATAATTCTCCTCGAATTTCCGAAAGCAACGTTGATATTGCAGCAACCGCCATTTCTTCTATCGGTTGGGAAACCACGGTAATTGGTGGATAAATGTAATCGGAGAGCTCAAAATTATCTATGCCAACAACAGAAACATCCTTCGGGTAATTTAGCCCCATGTTTCGGAGACCACGTAAAATACCAATGGTCATCATGTTGTTAAGGCTTAAAACAGCAGTTGGTGGGTTTTCAGAGGACATCACCTGCTGGATTTTGGCAAAGGCAACGTCTTGATCAAACTCCGCATCGATGAGCATGGTCGGGTCCAAACATAAGCCATGCTTTGCAAGGGCGGATAAGCACCCTTCCACCCGGTTCCTGATAGAGGAGACATCCCGCGTACTGACAAATATCGCCAAGTTTCGATGACCTAAGCTCAGCAGATATTCCGTCGCGAGTTGCCCTGCGTTATTATGATCAGACAAAATGGAATTATAAGGTAATTTCTCAATATAACTGTCTAGTAAGACAACAGGAAATTCGACTTGCGCCTCAAACCAGCTGCCGTAATCTGAACTAGACAGAGTAGGGATATGAATGAGCCCAGCAACGCGCTGCATACTCATCATCTGAATGACCTTCATCTCAATCTGTGTATCTTCATCACTTGAATACACCATGACCATGAAACCAGCTTCAATACATGCTCTTTCAACCAGCTTGGCTGCACGGGCAAAATGCGGGTTCGCGATATCAGGGACAATCATACCAATTAGCTTGGAGCTTCCGCTCCGCAGGCTGCGAGCCGCTGAATTGGGCCGGTAGCCAATTTGCTTCACCGCCGCCAATACTTTTTTGCGCGTCTCTTCTTTAACCGGGACAGTCGCGTTAAGCGTAGCGGATACCGTTGAGGCGGAAACACCGGCGAGTTTTGCTACGTCTTTTACTGTTGCCATTTGTCTTGCTATCTCGTAGGGAATCAATAATAATCGCAACGTTACGATTTGGATTTCGGCTCAAATTAGCTAGTTTGGAGCATCTAAACAAGTTTCAATTTAGGATATCAGCATTTTTTTTGACCAACTATCGTAACGTTACGATCCATGTTTATCTTGGGAGGGTAGATGTATGCACTTTGTTAGTAAGAGATTGAAAAAAATTGGTTTGTTGGCTTGCTCCGCATTGCTGGCCGGCACGCTTTCTTCCGCTTATGCCGGTTCACAGGTCAGCGCAGACCTAAAACTGCAGACATTCGGAGGAGACGCACAGCTCGATGCTGCAAAGGCTGCAGTTATCCGTTTCAATGAAGACTATCCAAATGTCAAAGTTGAGGTGTCTATTGATCCAATCTCGAATGGCTGGGGTGCATTTGTCACCAAAGTGTTTTCTCAGTTTAATGCCGGAAATAGCTATGATGTCTATCATACCGCAGTTGAGACGCTCCACGCATTAGCAGCCCGTGATCTCGTGATCTCGTTAGATGATAAGTATAAAACCCTGGACGAAATTGAAGATTTTGACCCACGTTTGTTCGAGCTCTCCAAGTATAAGGATAAAGTTTACTTTATTCCAAGCACTTGGAATAACATCATGGTCAACTACAATCGCGCACTCTTTGATGAAGCGAAGATTGAATACCCTAAATCAGACTGGAACTGGCAGGACTTCACTGCAGCAGCCCAAGCTCTCACGAAGAGAGACAGCGACGGTAATGTCATCCAGTTTGGCTACGAGGTTCCAGGCAACTTCTTTATCTCCATGCCATGGTTTTTCACCAACGACACATCAATCGTCAATGATGACTGGACGGAATCCAACATGTTGGATCCAAAGGTCGCTGAAACGCTGCAGTATCTTTATAATCTGATCCACAAATATAAAGTATCGCCTGTCCCAACCTCAAGTCTTATGGATAATCAGTTTTTTGCTGGTCAAATTGGCATGATCAGTCGAGGGCATTGGATTGTCCAAAATGCAATTTCGTCAAAGATGGACATGGATGTTGTTCCTCCGGCAAGCAATAGGGTTGCAACAACGGTTATTGGCTTTGGAGCCTATGGGATCTCCAGAGATTCAGAGCAAAAAGAATTGGCTTGGGCTTTGATTCAAGAGCTCTTGAGCAAGGAATCTCAAATACATGAGACCAAGCTGGGTGGCGCAATTCCTGGACGAAAATCTATCGCCAAAATCGATGAATTTCTGTCTTTCCCGCCAAGCGCCGAGCTATACTATGCAACTCTGCCAAGCACCCGCGCAGTTCCTTCTCCTGTCAACTTTCAGGAAATTGAAAAGATCTATTCACGCAACTTCCTAGCAATGATGTCTGGAGAGCTTTCAATTCAAGAAGGTGTTGAGCGCACCCATAAAGAATTCAACAAGTCATTCAGTCGGGCAAAGCGAATTACAGGCAATTAATTCGCTAATTCCACCTCCTCTGACTTAGGTTAGAGGAGGTGCCTACCAAGTAAGTTTAGTTTCTTCTGTCGCCCGTCGAGCATCCCCTGAGTTCAATTTGGAAGTCAACTACAATGCCTGTCGCTGCCAAATCTGACATGCGAAAATCCCAATCCCGTGCTGCTTTGTTTTTCGTGGCACCCTCATTCCTACTTTATCTGACTTTCGTCATTGCTCCTGTTTTTCTAACGATATTTCTGAGTTTTACTTATTACGATGTGAATTTTGGTGCATTCTGGGTCGGTCTGGAGAATTATCAAAGGTTCTTTTCAGAAGATAGATCCCTTCAGATCGTAAAGAACACATTCTTTTTCACGTTCTTTGCTGTTACGTTGAATGTGAGTGTTGGTCTTATTCTTGCTCTTGCCTTAAACCGGGCGATGCCTGTAGTTCTTCTTTACTTCTTCCGCCTGGCATTTTTTCTTCCGGTGATTATTGCCGCTGCCTTCGTCTCAATCGTATGGACCCATTTTTACTCAGACGATCTAGGCGTAATTAATTACTTCCTGAAATCCTGGGGTTTTGAAAGAGTTCGGTGGCTCACCACCGGGAGCAATGCAATGATGTCTGTCATTATTGTAGATGTTTGGAAAAACACCGGCTTCTTCATGATTATTCTAATCGCGGCCTTGCAAAGTGTGCCGAAGCAACTCACCGAAGCGGCTCTTTTAGATGGCACCTCCCCGTTGCGTATGTTTTGGCGCATCACACTCCCCTATATTTCCCCTGTGGTGTTTTTCTGTGTGGTCTACGCCACTATCGGTGCGCTTCAAGTTTATGAATCCATTGTGATTCTGACCGAAGGTGGTCCCGGAGACGCGACACGATCCATGACTATGTACATTGCAGAAGAAGGGTTTAGCAGTTTTGAGCTTGGTTATGCAGCGTCAATCTCTGTTGTCCTGACTGTGGTCATTCTTTTTGTTACGATCGGCCAAATGGTGGGATCTCGGTACTGGGTTAAATACTAGGAGAGAACCATGCAAACGAAGCAAACTAAAAAACTCATAGACCGAGCAATCCTTTTGGTTACCTTTTTGCTTGCTCTTACAATGTTGGTTCCATTCGCCTGGTTATTCAGCATGTCATTCAGGCCGGCAGCAGAAGCCTATCAAATGCCGCCTAGTTTTCTTCCCGGAACACTAAATCCAGAGAACTACTTTAAGGTTTTTGAATCCACGGTTCCCTTTTTGAAAATCTACTGGAACTCAATCCTAGTTGCCTCCTTGGTAACAATTGGGCAGCTCGTCACCTGCAGCCTCGCCGCCTTTGCATTTTCGCGCCTTAACTTCCGAGGTAGAGATAGCCTGTTCTTTATCATGTTGATTGGACTAATGTTTCCAGCACAAGTCACCATCATTCCAATCTATCTGGGATATGCAAAAGTCGGCTTACTTAACAATCCTTATGGATTGGTGCTTATGTACTTAACCACCAGCTTTGGCGTTTTTCTCATACGCCAGTTCATGATGTCTCAACCGAAAGTACTGGAAGAAGCCGCACTGATGGATGGGGCCGGTTATATGAAGATCTTTTGGCGCATTTCGCTTCCCCAATTACGACCTGCTTTAGCTGCTCTGGCAATCATCGCTTTCACTCAAACATGGAATTTCTATTTTCAAGCTCGAGTGTTGCTTGAAAGCCAGGATGCAATGACCCTCCCCGTAGGCATGGACCTACTGCGAGGATTTCTGGCGCAGGGCAATCTTTCCGTCGTTATGGCTGCCATGAGCATGGCAATTCTTCCCGTTGTCCTGGTTTTCCTCATTGCCCAGAAAATGGTCATTGAAGGTGTAACAATGAGCGGCATTCGCGGCTAGCTGAGGTTTAAAATGACACGTATTTCCGACAAGACTGGTTTTGTTTACACGAATGAAAACACAAGGCATATCGCATTTCCGCTTGGTGGCATCGGGACGGGTGGCTTTGCCTTAACTGGGTCAGGGCGATTGGTCGATTGGTCAATTCGAAATCGATCAAACCTGCTGAGCTTTAATGGGATTTCAAACTTCGCGATCAAAGTTGAACGTGGTGATGAACTGATTGATGCACGCCTGCTGCACGGCCCCTATGATGGGCTAGCAAGTGGATCTGTTGGAGCGCAGAAGTACTTCGACGGGTTCGGTATTGGCGCCAACCGAAACAGCCTTGCCGGTGTCCCTCACTTCTCAAAAACAGTCTTTACAGGATCGTTTCCGACCGCCTCCTTACAATTTGAACAAGAAGGGTTTCCTGCTGACGTGAGCTTGCAGGCACTCAGCCCTTTTATTCCACACAATGATCGCGACAGCTCCATGCCTGTTGCCATGTTTGAGTTTTCAATTACGAACACCACTCAGGATACACTGGATTTCGTCATAGCTGGAACGCTCGCAAATCATGAAAATGGGAGTGGCCTTCATACAGCACACGAACAGGACGGTATTTCTTCGCTGTATATGACATCCGCGTTGGAAGATGAGCCGTTACACCGCGATGGTGGTGTTTGTATAGCAACAGATGCTGAACGCGTTGAAACCATGGCCTATGGCTATCGCGGGCAGTGGTTTGATGAACTTGGTACCTTCTGGAGAGACTTTGCCAAAGTTGGATGTTTGCCACACCGGCACTATGATAAGCCCCGCACGACAGCCAATATGTTTGGGCAACCAGAATATGGGACAGTTGCTGCGCGCGTGACTCTCCAACCTGGAGAAAGCCACAACTTTCGCTTCGTTATCAGTTGGTTCTACCCAAACGGGGATATTTATTGGGCAGGACGACCAACCCCCAATTACAACGTGCCAGAGGGAGAAAAGCCCACTTGGCTCAACTACTATGCAACACAATGGACCAGTGCGTCTAACGTCGCCACAGACGCGTTGAGAAGGTGGGACAACCTGTCCGCACAAACTCTATCTTTCCGAGATGCATTGTTTGGCACAACCTTGCCAAGCGCCATCAAAGATGCGGCAAGTTCTACTCTTGCACTCCTGCGAACACCGACTGTTCACCGGTTGGAAGGTGGCGAGCTTTGGGCATGGGAAGGTTCGTTTAGAGACGAAGGGTCTTGCGAAGGAAGCTGCACCCACGTTTGGAACTACCAGCAGGCTCTACCCTATCTGTTTCCTCAGTTGGAACGCAGTTTTCGGGAAACTGAACTGAAGTATAATCAGCAACCAAACGGCGGCCTGACATTTCGTCAAAGGTTGCCTTTGGGGAACGGCCTATGCCCCCTTGGACCATGTGCGGATGGTCACTTTGGGGCGATCATCAAAAGCTATCGTGACTGGAAGATTTGCGGAGATACAGAGTGGCTAAAACCACTTTGGCCCGCTCTCAAACTTGCAATCGAATATGCGTGGTCTGCTGAAAATCCCGACAAATGGGACCCTGAAGAAACCGGTATTCTCTGGGGCAAACAACACCATACGCTGGATATGGAGATGTTCGAACCTAACTCCTGGCTTTCCAGTATGTACGTATGTGCGTTGTTGGCAGGGTCGCAGATGGCAAGCGCTATGGGCGATGAGGTGTTTGCCACAAGGTGTCAAGGGTTAGGTAAGAAAGGCGCTGCGTTCATAGACAAGAAGCTCTTTAATGGCTCTTACTACCACCAGCAGATTGATCTGAAAGACAAAGCAGTGGTGGAGCGCTTTGCCAACGCCGCCAAAGCCGGTGTTTTGGAAAACGAATTTGTTGAGGCCTATTGGTCAGATGAAAACAGTCAGATCAATTATCAGATGGGGCAAGGGTGCCATACGGATCAGATATTGGGCCAATGGCATGGAGATATGTGTGGGCTGGACTCGTTTCTTTCAACGCAAAACGTCGGCTCAGCCCTGCAAGCAATTTATGCCAATAATTACAATGAGACATTGCTGAACTATTTCAACCCGGGCCGCGTTTATGCCTTCGAAGATGAGGGTGGTTTGGCTCTGGCCACTTGGCCGGATCAGACTACGAAACCAGCTGTCCCTGCGCCCTACTCTGAAGAAATATGGACGGGTCTCGAATATATGGTGGCCTCCCACCTCATTCAGCGTGGTTATAAGCAGGAAGGCTTAAACATCACGGAGACAGCACGTAAGCGCTATGATGGTGCGCGCCGAAATCCTTACAACGAGATGGAATGCGGTAGCTACTACGCCCGCTCACTTTCCTCATATGCCCTCGTGAACGCTTGGAGCGGTTTTACCTGTGATATGGTTCAGGGCTCTATTACGTTCCAGTTTGACCAGAATGAAAAGGCCTGTGTCTTCTGGGCTTCCGGATCAGCTTGGGGGCAGTGTTACTGGGAGAATGGCAGTTTGCGCCTTTCTGTAATCCATGGAACCCTCGCCCTGAAACGCCTCCAACTTACCCTGAGGTCTGCTGAAATTGACCACGTAAAGACATTTGCCAGTGACAGCGCAATTGAAATTGGACCGGGCACGAGCGCCGTATTTTCTACTCTCAAAGAAGGTCTGACTTATCAGAGCGAGGAACTGATCAATGGCTGAGTTGCAATTGTGCGGCGTAAAGAAGTCTTTTGGCTCTACAGAAGTTATCCGGGGGATTGATTTAACAATTGAAGACGGGTCGTTCACCGTTTTTGTTGGTCCGTCAGGGTGCGGGAAATCTACATTGTTACGCATGATTTCTGGCTTGGAGGAAGTAACAGAGGGCAGCATTCATTTAGAAGGTGCCCGATGCGATCATCTGATGCCCGGAGCACGCAGTATGGCGATGGTGTTTCAAACATATGCTCTTTATCCGCATATGAATGTTGCAGAAAACCTACGTTTTGGGCTGGAGAACCAAAAGCTATCCAAATCCGAAATCAATATGAGGATTGAGCGAGCGGCCGGGATTTTGCAGATCCAACAACTCATGCATCGTAAACCCTCTCAGCTTTCTGGTGGCCAGAGCCAACGCGTTGCTATTGGCCGAGCTATCGTTAAAGAACCCAAAGCCTTTTTGTTTGATGAACCACTGTCCAATCTGGACGCTGAGTTACGACACAAGATGCGCAATGAAATTGTGACGCTGCACTCCAAATTGAAAGCCACTATGGTTTATGTGACCCATGATCAAGTGGAAGCAATGACCATGGCGGATACAATCGTGGTCCTCAATGATGGGCGAGTTGAGCAAGTAGGCTCGCCATTAGAACTTTATGCGCGGCCAGATAACCTCTTTGTTGCAGCATTCCTGGGCGCTCCGCAAATGAACTTTGTTGAGGCCACTGTCCTTCAAAAGGACGAGACAAAACTCATAGTTGCGAGCGAATTTGGGGAGCTGACATTGCAATTAAGCAACCGAAAAACCTTAATGACCAAAGGCGACAAATGCACCCTTGGGATACGTCCAGAACACGCGCAGCTATCAAGAGGCGGTGAGATCAGATGCCGCATACGTTCAGTGGAAATTTTGGGCTCAGAAACAATACTCCATTGTGAACTCAATTCTGGTCGGAGCTTCACGTTGACTCAACAAGGTATACTTGGCGCAAAACCCGGAGAAACACTTGACGTGACATTCGATCCTGCTTTTTTGCATCTATTTGATCAAAATGGGGTTGCACTACACCCACAAACTAAGTGGCAGAACGACTATGTAAAATCGCCTGAGCTTGCCAGTGTCGTTTAATTGGAAAGAATTCCCCGGCGTGCGGGTTTGAGCTGATCTCAGCCTTAGGGTTGAGATCAGCTGCTTTTAAGTAGCCGACTGATGATCGCGGCGTCTCCAAAGCCGCGCTGCAGCTCTTTTCTGGTTCGCCTCAACCCTCTGAAGACTTCGCAACAGATTCACAAGAAGCTATCCGTCTGACTAAAGTGTCACCTTCAAGATGTTCGACTGAATGCTTTCTGCAATCTTTTGTGCATCATTAAAGTTACCTCGAACTAGGAGAAGCGGAGACTGGCTCTGCACATTGCCCATCTTGCTCGCCAGGTTTTGTGCGAATGCGTCATGACTTGCGGGTTGGACCACATCGTTAGGCGCATGTACTTGGGGTCGGCTATGAACAATGCCGCCAATTCCTCTGAATTTTATGGCGGCCTTGATCTTGTCCAAAGGCTTAACTGGCATTGCGTTGCTTCTTGGTCGCGTAGAAATTTGATTAGCGTCAACGTCCGGTAATGCAGAATTCAAACTTGCTTCATCTAAGACACGACCAGAAGCATCAGTTGACGTGCCTGGATCAGACGGATCCTGCGAAGTGCGTGCGGGGAGTACATCACCTATGACGGTCTTGGCCTCCACATAACCAGATCGAAAACCCAAAGCGCCTCCTAAGCCAATATCGAGCATGTTCTCACCTGAGAAGAAAGGTTGGTTATAGGCGATAGAGGCCACACCTCCCGCGACAGCAGCATCCGCAGCACCTCCGATTGCCCCAGAAAAAATCAAACTGTGCCTTCGGGCCACACTCGCTTCTGCACCGTTACTGACTAAGCTTCGTTCAACCAACGATCCAGAGGCATGTTCGGCTCCTGCACCCGCTGCACCGCCTAATGCGCCGCTTATTAAATCAATTTCGATTTGTCTTCCGGTGACATCTTCACCTGTCACTCCTGATGCGGCGATATCCCCAGCAACTGCGCCAGCAGCACCCGCTGCACTGGAGGCAGCGATCGTTGCCCAAACAGATTCTGTGCCAAGAGCAACTGCAACACCGGCACCAACAGCACCACCAGCCAAAGCTCCAACTGCTATCCCCACAGCAAGTGCCAGCACAAAAACTGCGGCTTCCTTCGTGGTCAAACCAGTGGGGTCAAAATATGAAATAGGATTGCCATTTGCATACCCATAGGTATTGATTGAAAACAGTGGATCTGGTGAAAGGAAGCGCATGGATTTTGGGCTGTACCAACGCGCATGCAAGTAAGTAAGTTCGGTACTTGCATCAGTAAATTGCCCCTCCCAATTCAAGCTGTTCGGTGGCGTCAACGCAGTGGGTGTCGTAATTGATCCGTAGTCGGAGATGTCGATACTTTCAGACCCACCCGCGCTGTTATGCAGTCGAACGGAATTCATAGTTCTTGAATAGAGAGTACTGGATGCCTCGCTCAACTGCGCATATGGCAAGGTGTTGGACCATAACACGGCATGTGAGCTTTCCTGGTCTCCATCCTGCAGCGCTTCACTGGTAACACTGGCCACACTGTCGGCGACTGTGTAAAACCGGTTGTTCGCTTCATTCGTCGCCACAGAAGCAAGCGCACCTTCTGCATCGTAGGTGTACTGGGTCTGCGTGCCGTCGGGAAGGTCGGCCCTCACCAATCGACCGGTCACATCGTAAGAATATGTAGTGCCATCCACATCTTTGAGCATACGGCCATTTCTATCGTAAGTGATGCCATCGCTTATTAACTGGTTGATTGCGTTATATTGAAACTGCTGGGTCTGATCATTTCTGGTGTATGCTAGAATGTTTCCTGCACCATCAAACTTGTAAGTTTCGCTGAACACCTCCTCAGTCAGCAGATTACGATCCTGAGAGGAAATAAGTTGATGCAAGCCGTTATACGACATGGTTTTAGCAACATTAACCGCTGCATCCCGATTGCTCTGAGAACTAATCGTCAGGTTGGTTACATTGCGCCAGATGTCTCGCGTAGCATTTGTGGTTAGCACATTTGCGCCGTTCCCATCGGAAACAGCAATCTGCTCAGGATGCCCGTAGCCGTCATAAGTGAAATCGGTCGTCTGACTTGGTAAAGCAGGATCCTCCAGTATCTGATTGAGCAAGGCACCATGTTGATTATTTGCAATGCCCCATGTGTTTCTAAGTGAAACATTATCAGTGGTCTGATCGAGAAGCTGATTGGTATCATTATAGCTGTAGAATGACTGAGTGCCATCAGGCAGGGTATAGCTCACCACTCGGCTGAAAGCATCTTTGCTCAGTGTGACCGACTTGCCGTCAGCATAGTGGATAGCAGCGGCTGTTCCATCTAAGGAATACTCATAGCGGATGGATTGCGACCCCTCAGAGACCTGACTCACCAAACCATTGGAGAGATAGGAAAATAACCTGCGAGCGCCACCGGTTTCAGCGGTAGCCAACTGCCCGATAGCATCGTAGATGTAGTTTGTCGTCACTCCATCATGTCGTTGATAGCTTGTGACTTCATTGTCAGTATTATAGCTGAATATTTGTAACTGACCCAACTGGTTGGCTGCAGATACTAGGTTCCCCATAGCATCATAGGTCAACAAAGCAGTTTTCACCTCAGGCTGAGAGACATTATTGTAACTTTCAATCCGTTGCAGTTGTACCGGGTTGCCCAGCAAATCGTAACTCGTCACCGTTTCTACATCTGCTTGCAGTAATGCTTCTGCAGCAGTGCCGATAAACGTCTCCCTTACAACAACACCTTCGGAATTGTATTCGTTGTTGGTCGTGGAAAGATGTGTCTGCACACCATTCTCGACACTATAGGTGCTTACGGTTTCAGGCAGGCCAAAGCCATTATAGGAATAAGTGTGCTGGTAATATTGCATGGCTTGAGTTGCGGAATATGGATAACTCTCAATGACAAGAGCCTGACCCAAGCCGTCATACTGAACCCTTGCCCGCAACCTGTCATTTAATAGGCTCTGAATGTTCTGGTTTGGGTCGTCGTAGGTAAGGGTATATTCATTACCTAGATGGTCTATTCTGGATACTTCTCTTCCCAATGCATCGTATTGGTAACGGGCCGTTTGCCCTGTCATCCCAACGTCCTCGGATATTTGCCCGAGTGCATTATAGGTGATCTGAGCGAGCTGGCGATTCAGCTCAGGGGCTGTCTGAGTTGGATCTCCATTATCTTCAAGCAGAACAGAGCGACCAAGAGCGTCGAATGTCGTACGCAGCTCGTATCCGTTTTTATTGTGAGTTTGCACTGTGTTTTTCGCAAGATCAGGCGTCGCTCGATCAGGGAAAGCCATTGTGTACGTGTAGGTTTTAGTCTGACCAAGTGGATCAAGAATCGAAGTTACCCGTCCGACGGCGTCATAGGAAAAGCTGTAAACCTTCCCTTCGGGCGTGGTCTGCCGGATGCGTGGCGCCATAGGCAAGCGCATGTCGAATACGCTTTCGTTGACACCACCATTCGCATCTGTCGTCAAGATTGTGAGCTGACCAGTACTCGTATCATAGTTTTGCGCAAATCTGCTGCTCACTGATGTAAGTGCACCAGCGACGCTTGAATGGCCTTCAGCCCAAGAAAGCTGCCAGCCATCTTGTGCGCCAGCGTCATCATAAAAGAAGCGTTTGGTTTTGGTGGAAACGAACTGATCACTATCAGCTTCCTTTTCAGCAAGTGTAACCTGCGAGATGTTCTTATCGTCATCTGTAAGGGTGTAGGTCGATTTGACCTGCTTGCCTGTTATTTTGTCCAGCTCGACCTTTTCAAGTGGCAATTCTCCACCCCAGTCGACGGCGACATAAGACTGAGTGGTCTCGTTAACAAGAGTTCCGCTTCCGCCTGTCAGGTCAAATTTCCGACTTAAAGTAATATGCCCGAAGTCATTGTATTCAGTTTCGATTTTTTTGTAATCACTCCAACTGTCAGTGCTTGGATCAAAAACGCTATGCACGACACTGATGGGCTTACCCATATTGATGCTGCGATCATGTTGGTCGGCAACGATGCGATACTCGTAAAGGCTCCTGTAGGCGTCCACGCTGTATCCGTCCTCATCCAGCAAATAGGAATAGGAGCGCACTGGTGAGTGAAGAAAATTGTAGAACACACGAGAGACAGAAAGAAACGCGCCACTGGCATCTAACCGTTCCACCAACACATCATAAAGATACGCGGTGTTTTCACTGTTCATCAGACCATCGCCAGAAGGAGACAGGCGGTAGCCATGGGTAAAACCAGTAAATGTATTTCCGTCGCTGGCGCTGCCGTATGCATATTGCGTTGCGTCCAGAAATTCATTTTTGAAGTTGCTGTGCCGGAGCAATCGAACAGCAGGAAAGGATCCAGTACTGCCGTCCTCCTCTAAATATTCAATTGAAGTATAAGCCAGGGTTGTAATCAAACCAGAGGCGTAGGAGATATTAGAGATCACTGTTTCAAACGTATGGGACCCATACTCAATTTCAGTTACTACACCAATCTGGTTGGTCACTCTGAAGACGCCTTGATCAGAGTACGCAACTTCCTGGGTGGAGCCATCAGGCAGAACAATTATAAGTGTGCCAAGGTCATATCCGAGGCTTACAGTCTGACCATAGGAGTCAACAATACTCGCGAGGGTGTTGTCAAATACATCGCCAAGCTGATCAGCATAAGTGTACCGCAATGCGTTACCGAAAAGGTCAGCGTGAAGAACCAACTTGCCCGTCGCATCCAAATAGCTTTTTGCCCCGTCATTATAAATGAAGAGATAGCGATAGGTTCCAACACCTGTCGGCAGTTGCTGATCTTCTAGGAATTTCTCAAATTTCCGGCCATGGTCGTTTAAGTATTTCAAGCCGGATTGATAACCAGAGCTGTCAGTCCAGTCTGGATCAATAATGAATGTCTTGCCCTGGAACGTAAATGTTTCATCATTCGCAACATAAGGCAAATTGTACCCCCAGCCTGCTGGCAGGCCAAGTTGCCCTGTCGTGCCGGACGCATAAAACAAGGAAAGCCCCAGTCCTATGGCTTCTGTCTTACCACGCAGTTGAACGAGCGGTATCTGAACAAACAGCGAGCCAGTGTTTTTATTGACAAACTCGTTAACTTGAAGCGTTTGGTTGAATGCCTGTGATCCACGATATTGCAGGAGTGGCATGGTGTTTCTCCAAAGTTTTTATTATTCTGGGAGAAGGCCTGCCCGGTCGAGGCAGGCCTGGTCGTTCTGGAGGAACAGAAAGATAACTGTTCGGAGAGGAGTTGCTGCTACAGATCAGTCCAAATCAAAGATTATGTAGACATGGGGTGCGTCCCCAGTGTCCCATTCTATAGAAGTTGCTACGCAATTCGCTTCTGTTGGACACACATGAGTACCGGGAGATTGCTCTCTCAATGTGATCGTGTTTTGCTGCGCCCCAGCATCCCAATCAGTACGTGTTGTCCCAGACTGAGAGTAATCATCTGTGTGGTAACTCAGTGTCCAGGTGGATGGTCTGGTGGCGCAAAGTTCATCCAAACTTGCGTCACCTTCTACATAATCAACACTGACGCAGTTAAGACCTTCTCTTCCAACAGAAACAGTATCACTTTCACCTGAACTATTCATGCATTCATCGAAGTCACTACCGGCTGTAAAGTTGACTGTATATGGAACAAGCGGTTGTATATCTACACTAACGCAAGCCTGTACAACTGCACCAGCACCAGCAAAGGCTGGAGCACTACTCAGTGAGAAAGTTATTGCTACAAAAACATTCAGCAAGACACGCATTTTTTCTTCCTTTTTATTAATGCACACCTGAATTAGTCGAGTCCAGTATTCATGGACTTCAAGACAGGAGACGTCTTTGCTTGATCTTTGTGAGATCTGAATTTATGTATTCTGAAAAAAATTGGCTGGCAGAGTGTGACTGTTTTGCGCGCGACGGTAGCATTCCCCAAACCGACCAGCACCTATGAAAATTTAACTTTCACGGATCTCGCAATCTGATCCTGCTTCATAATTGGGTTTGTCGACATTCAAATTTAAGCCGTCAGACCTGCGCATTATCTAATGTTGCACCTCCTTAGGGAGGCAGGTTGAGCTGACTTTGCGTCATTCTATATTTTATCTCAAAATTAGTACGGATTTCTAGCTTGACTAATTATATTAGCATGGCATTCTTATTTATGCGCATTTTTAAGTATAGACGTGTAAAGCGTGCAAAATGCACTTCAACGCATACCTAACAAACTGACAAGAAATTGAGACCAGCATGATCGACATAATCGAGCGTATCCGGAACTCAGTGATTGGTGAAGACACCGCCATCACAACTGCGTTTGGTCAAAAGCCGTTGGTTTATGCTGATTACACCGCCTCTGGTCGTTCTCTTGGTATGATTGAGGATTACATCCGCGACAACGTATTGCCCTATTACGCCAACACACACACAGAGACCTCATATACTGGCGCACAAACCACAGCCCTGCGTGAACAAGCGCGCCAGCAGATCCGGTCTGCAGTTAAGGCTGGAGATGAGCATTCAGTCATCTTTTGCGGCTCGGGCGCAACCTCCGCAATTCATAAGCTGATCGACATCCTGAACTTGAAGCTTCCTGCCGAGTTAAACGCGCGCTACAAATTCGAGCAGCAAATTCCCGAGCATGAACGCCCTGTCGTTTTCATCGGCCCCTATGAGCATCACTCTAATGAGCTGCCATGGCGCGAGAGCATCGCTGACGTGGTTTCCATTCCCCTTTGCGAAGGGGGTCAGGTGTGTCTGCATGATCTTGAGGCTCAACTTACAAAATACGCTGACCGCCCGATGAAGATCGGCAGCTTCTCAGCGGCCTCCAACGTGACAGGTGTTAAAACGGAGGTTGATGCCGTTGCCCGCCTTCTGCACAAACATGGTGCACTGTCTTTTTGGGATTACGCCGCCGCCGCCCCCTATGTGGGCATTGATATGAGCGGCATTCAGGATGAAAGAGGCGACAGCTCCAAAGACGCCATCTTCCTGTCACCTCACAAGTTTGTTGGCGGTCCGGGCACACCCGGAGTGTTGATCGCAAAGGATGCAATCCTTCAGAACCGCGTTCCGGCAATGCCAGGTGGTGGCACCGTTATGTATGTAACGCCGGAAGATCACCGCTACATCGCAAACGCAGAACGACGCGAAGAAGGCGGAACCCCGGCTATCGTGGAATCCGTGCGTGCTGGTCTTGTTTTCAAATTGCAGCAGGCGGTGGGAACAGACGAGATTGAGCGCCGTGAAGAGGATTTTGTCTCTCGCGCCGTGGCTCGCTGGTCCAAATGCGAAAACATCGACATCCTTGGAAATCCGGATGCACCGCGCCTCTCTATCACCTCGCTGAAAATCACCCATCAGGGCAAAGACCTGCACTACAGCTTTATCGTTGCGCTGCTCAATGACATGTTCGGCATTCAGGCACGGGGTGGCTGCTCCTGCGCCGGTCCCTACGGGCATACTTTGCTTGGCATGGACATGGACTACAGCAAGGCGCTGGAGGCACAGCTGCTGGACGGTCACATGATCTTGCGTCCAGGCTGGATCCGTCTCAACTTCAACTACTTCATTGTTGAAGAGACATTCGAGTATCTGGTTCGCGCTGTTGAGCTGGTCGCAGAGCACGGTTGGAAACTGCTGCCGTTCTACCGCTTTGATCCAGAGGGATCTGTCTGGCGCTATCAAAACCGCAAGACCGTACTGGCCGCGTCTCTCGATGAGTTTGACTTTATGGCAGAACCAACCCCGCAGGACAAACCGGCCCGTCCGTCCCTTGCAGACACAATGCAGGAGGCAGAGGCAGAATTGCTGCGCCCACACGTTTCAGAGGAACGGTACACCTTCACCCAACCAGAAAAAGCCGAGAAGCTCCGCTGGTTCCTACGTCCTCAGGATGTAGCGGTGGCGTGAGGCAGAGATGAAAGCGCAAGGCATTCCCGCTTGAGGAGTGCCGGCAATCGACCTTGAAATGGCAAAGGAGGGTCCGAGGAACGCGGTGTCCTCAGGCCAAAACCCATCATTGTAAGCAGCGCAAAAATTGCAGTAAACACGCATGACACGATAAATGTGCGAGGTTACGCTCACCTCACTCCACGTTTTTTGGAGCTGCAGGAGTGTTTGATGGCAAAGGCGGAACCGATGCCCGTTTCCCATATTCGGAATCGCCTTTACCACCAAGCATGAGGGCGCGCAGGCAAATGCGGCCTTCAAAGGAACCCTTGAGATGGTTTTAAACATCTTATTTCGCAGGTAAGACAAGTGACCACGTGAGTGGACAAACTTCCCTTAGGATCACCATAAGGCTATGTGTTCCCACGCTCCTTGACTTTAGTCAGATGCAATCTCTTTTCCTTTGATCAATCAGTGGGTGTACTTTGCGTGGAAACACTTGCGGTAGATCAACGTGCAACCCTAACGTAACACTAGGATTGGGCAGTTCCTGGGAGAGGTCTATTCAAAATGCCGAATAATCTACTAAGCAGCGAAGTCGAGAAGCTGGGAGAAATCCCGTTGCTCAAACGATTAAGTAGCGAAGCGCGAGAACAGCTCCTTCAGGGCGCGACGAAGAAGCATGTCTCACGCGGGGAAATGATATTTTTTCAAGATGACAAAGCCGAGGCTTTTTTTATCGTTCTAGAAGGTTGGGTAAAAGTTTTCCGCGCAACAAGCAGCGGCGATGAAGCGGTTGTCGGTGTCTTCACACGCGGCCAGACCTTTGCCGAAGGCGCAGCCTTTGCCAACACCAACTTTCCAGTATCCGGTGAAGCCGTCACCGATTGTGTAGTCCTGAGCATCTCGGTTGCCCATCTGGCTGGCTCAATTTCAGCAGATCCAAACATCGCGCTTGCGATGATGTCCTCACTCTCCATGCATCTACACCAGCTGGTTCTCCAAATCGAAGGCCTCAAAACACATACCGGCGCTCAACGTGTTGCTGAATTCCTTCTGAACCTATGCACTGAATCATCTGGTTCCTGCTCACTAATCTTGCCCTACGATAAAGCGCTGATCGCCGGTCGCCTCGGAATGAAGCCGGAAAGCCTTTCTCGCGCCTTTCAAAAGCTCAAAGGCTTTGGAGTTGAAGTAAAGCAGAACCGTGCGATCATCTCCAACGTGCAAATGCTGCAAATGTTGGTGGAGCAAGAACGCACGGTCGTCATGCACAGCCAGCAAGCTTAGGAGGGCATACGACCTACACCTACCGCTCTGAGGCCTCATAACTTTGCTTGATGAAGTCGCCAAGATGTTGCAACTCCTCTCCCCGCGGTGAGCTCTTCAGCAAGGGAACGCACGTTAAATCGCAAACCATGAGGTACTTCTCAAAGAAGGATCTTAGGATGTAAGGCCCGCACACAAATAGAAAGGTTCAGGCGAGTTGATCCTCTGAACCTTGCGCCTATGAGTTCAGGTTTTGCAGGTAGATCGCCAGATGTTGGGCAAGGGAATGCTCGCAGCCGATAACAGGTGCCAGTCGGCATCCAGTCGGCGCGCATTTCATAAACCCTGCGATATCATCATGGCCGTGCAGGCCCCCGCTGGCGAACAGCGGCACAACAATTGAATTGGGTGACAAGGTGCTAATCACATCATCCACCAGAGGCGCTTCGGAGAGAAACGCACAGTGAATGTTGTTGTAAGAGCTTCGCTTCTCCAGCTCATCCTTCAACTGCAAAGCACAGATGCGGGATTGTGGGCCAACTGTTGACCCATGCGCGACAAGCAGAATCTCGGTCTCCTGAGGGGCGCTTGAGTTGCGGCCATCCGTTTCAAGCGTGTCTTGAATACTTTCCAAAACCAGCTCTGGTAAAAAAGGCAGGACACCAAGAGGGGGTAACAACCTGATGGACTGCCCTTCTCGCGTATGACTTCGCCATTCACCCTCTTTCTGTTTCTTGTGGTCGGCATTCAGCCCCAGTCGCTTGGGCAAAACGGTGTTGCAGAAGTAGCCGTTGCTCAGCAAAAGTGGGAGGACAAGCACGTTGGAGTGCCTGAGGCCTGCTGCGACGTCTTCAAGTGGCGGGCTCCCTTTCATGACCCCGCTCACAACGGTCATATCTGGCAATAAGGGGGCCAAAGCTTGCTTCAGGCGCTCATGGCCCGGAGTTGTGTTGGCTCCCTTACCGCCCAAGTCTCCATGAGCGGCAAGGACCAGTGCCACACTCTCAGTGGCTGGTGCCTGCAGAGAAGGAGATCTTGTTCCAGACATTGTATTTCCCAGATGGCTTGCTCATTGGAAGACGCTTCACTTCTTCAAGCGTTTTGGCGTCGTAGATGATGATCGCACCGTCATCTTCCCAGATGGACATCACTGCATGGCTGCCATCACGGTCAAACTCGATATGAGCGGCCGTTTTACCGGGAATTGGTTGCAGGGTTTTCACGATCTCAAGCGTTTCTTTATCAATAATGTACATCAGATCTTTGTTAGGCCCAAAGAACACACCAGACCAAGCGTATTTGGAATTCTCGTGGGAGCGCATGAAGAAGCCCGGACCAGCGGTCTCAATGGTCTTCAAAACAGTCCAGTTGGACATATCGATTACAGAAATTTTGTTCTCGCGCAGGTGTGGTGTCGCCATGACCTGACGGCCCTTCCACTCCCAACTGATGCCGGACCCAAGATGCGGGAAGCCCGGTAGAGGCAGTTCTGCAATCTGACGACCAACATCCAAATTGACCACAACGCCTGTTTTGCCATCCCGAGCAGAGCCCACCAAGTTGCGATAGCTCTGATCGAAGAAGAAGTCATCCATAGGCTTGTCAACTGCGATACGGCGCAGAGCAAACAACCCACTTGAGGATGGCAAAGCTTCAATCATGCCCTTCTCATAGGAATGCACGTAGCCCTCATATTGCGGCCCGGCCTTGGGATCCGTCATGACCTCCCAGATTTCTGGAACGTCTTTGAGAGCAACCACAAAGCTGTCGCGCTCTGGTGCCTGATACACAGCGGACACGCGGGACGAAATCCCCAGCTTCGATTTGGTCTCGAAGATTTTCTCAACCGACAGGTCTTCAGAGGACAGCATCACAAGAGAGTGCGGCAGGTAGTTTGCCAGCGCGATGTGTTTGCCGTCTTTTGAGATGGCCACGTTGCGGGAGTTGATACCGCCGCGCACTTCGGCAACCACTTTCAAAGCCCACATGTCGAACTTGGTAATCCAGCCATCACGGGACATGAAGAACACGTAGTGCCCATCCGGTGTAAACTTAGGACCACCATGCAATGCGAACTGGGTTTTGAAGCGTGTCAGAGGCTCAAACGTGTCACCATCCATCACGGTGGCGTAGTGATCACCCGTTTCAACTACAATGAACAGGTTGAGCGGGTCTGACTCATAAACCGGCTTCTCGACAGGCTTGTAGTCCTCGTTGAGCACCCGGCTCGCCATAATCTCCTGCTCGCCCCAAACAGGCATGACAGGCAATGGCGTTTTGATGAAGTTTACCAACCCGGAAATCTGCTCTTCGGTCAGGTCTTCCTCAAACGCTGGCATCTGGGTCTGCACACGGCCTTTTTGGATGGTCGCAGTAGCCGATTTTCCGCGCAAACGCTGCAAGCTTTCCTTGAACAAAGCCGGGCCAGTGCCGCCCATCCGGTCCCCGCCGTGACACGAGGCGCACTGCTCCTGATACAGCTGTTTCGTGCCCTCACTGACTGGCTTTAGGGGTGCAGGTTTGCCACTTGCTAAAGCTGAGCCAGTGAGGAAACAAGAAGCCAGCAAAACAGCGGCGAGTTTAGGAATAGACATGTTTTGCTTCATGACGGGCTCCCCGGAACGGTACGGTTTCAACACGCGGGCTGACAGCATCGTCAATCCCGATTTCCGCATCAGTGAGGTAACAAGACGGATCTTCCGCCCATGGGTCACCAGTCACTTGCAGTGCTCTGACGCGTGTGTTGCCATTGCAAATATTGAAGTATTGGCACTTCCCACAGCGACCTTTGATTTGACGCGGGGACTGCTTCAAGCCGGCCATTACAGGATCAGAAAGGTCCTGCCAAATTTCAGAGAACTTGCGTTCTTTGACGTTGCCGATGGTGTAATGCCACCAGAAGGAATCTGGGTGCACCTTGCCGGTATTATCGATATTGCCGATGTTCACACCGGAGGCGTTGCCGCCCCAACGTTCCAGCATATCTTGCAGATACCCGGCTTTTTCCGGCATATGTTCGCGCACCCACTGCAACAAGAAGATGCCGTCTGCATCGTTGTTGCCGGTCACGTATTCGTTGGATTTGCCTGCCAGCACATCTTCCCACGCCTTCTCAATCAGGTGGGTCATGGCCTTGCGGGTCACGTTTAGGTGCGCATCTTCCCCGCGGTTTTTGTTACCGCGGCCAGCGTAGACAAGGTGAGACAGGTAGATTTTATCAACCTTCTCCCGCGCACACAGGTCCAGATAATCATCCAGCGTTTCGGCGTTTTCTTCGGTCAGCGTAAAGCGCAGGCCAACCTTGACGTTTTCCTCACGCAGATAACGCACCGCCTGAAGAGAAAGATCAAACGCGCCATCCATACCGCGGAAATCGTCATGCACTTTGCCGATGCCATCAAGGCTGATGCCGACATAATCGTAACCGATTGCGCCAATCTTCTGCGCCATGTCTTTGTCAATCAGCGTGCCATTGGTGGAGAGCGCCGTATAAAAGCCCTTCTCCTTGGCATAGGCCGACAGTTCCAGCATATCTGGACGCATCAGCGGCTCGCCGCCAGAGAAGATGATCACTGGAACACTGAAGCCCTTCAGATCGTCGATCACTTCATAGGCCTGCTGCGTTGAAAGCTCGCCCGGAAAATCGACATCACCTGAGGTCGTGTAGCAATGTTTGCATTTAAGATTGCAGCGGCGGATCAAGTTCCAGATGACAACCGGCCCAGCAGGTTTACGGGCTGGTGGTAGTGGATACGGATCCGCGATCGCTCTCAGATAATGGGTCAGACGAAACACGCGGGTTCTCCCCTTTTCTGCGCAGTCTAAGTCCTGTTTTTTTCAGGGTTTTTGTCGAAAACAGGACATCATGTTGCTTGCATGATGGACCCACTAGGGCCTCAATTTCCTTGACCAAAGTCACACACTCGCTACGAGTTTTCCCGTGTACCATGGCAAATACGTTATATGGCCACGTTGGCAGCCATCTTGGGCGCTGATAACAGTGAGAAACAAAGTCGAGGGCGCCCATAAGTTTGCCAATGCGCTCAACGTCTTCGTCCACAATATCCCAAACAGACATACCGTTGGCCCGCATGCCAAGCGCCCGGTGATTGGGCACCGCTGCGATGCGACGAATTGCACCAGTCTCCAACATGGCCGCAACCCGTTCCAGCACCAGTTCCTCGCCAACACCAAGCTGGTTTGCAACCTTCGCGTAGGGCTCGGAGACAAGAGGCAACCCGTCTTGCAACGCTGCCACAAGAGCGCGATCAAACTCGGAGAGTTCTTCAAACTTCTGCGCGGTCATACGGGCACCTTAAATTCAATGAAAAACTCACGTTCTTTAGGGAACAGACGAACAGGGATACCCGTTAGCGCTTCAATACGCTCGCCGCACTGCTGAATTTCCTGAGGCGTTTCTGTCGCCAACACAAACCACATGTTCAGCTCGTGATCGCGCGCGTAATTGTGCGCTACCTCTTGCAGAGCATTCACCGTTTCCGTAACCTCGTCATAGCGATCTTCAGGAACTGACATGGCGCAGAGGCAAAATGCACCGCCAAGCTGGGCAATGTCGAACATCGGCCCAAAGCGGGTGAAAATTCGCGTGTCCAACAGCCGCTGGATTCGCTCCAGAAGTTCGCGCTCCGAAATTGCGAACTCAGCTGCGACGATCTCATAGGGGCGCGAGGCGACTGGCAAACCATCTTGCAAGCGGTTGATCAGTTTGCGGTCAAGCTCATCCAGTTGCACGTCTGTTGTTTTGTTGAGGTATGCAAGGTTCATGCCATCACCCCTTTCCTTGCAAACACACGTGCGCCGCGTTGCTTAAAGCACTTGGTTGAGAACAATACATCGCTGCTGAACACATGTTGAGTTGCCAGCAAAGACAGACGGTTGATGACCTCCAAGGCTTCATCACGGCTGTTTGAGTGGGTCATGCAGTACAGATTGTAAGGCCAGATGGGCATTTCCCGGTTGCGTTGGTAGCACAGACTCACCATTGGGTCGGCTGAGAACAAGGCTCCCAGCTCATCAACTCTGTCATCTCGCACATTCCACACGGACATGGCATTTGCTTTGTAACCGAGGCGTCTATGGCGAACCACAACGCCAAAGCGCCGGATAATGCCCGCACTTTTTAGAGCTTTCAGGCGGTCCAGTACCGAGGTTTCTGATCGGCCCAATTCCAACGCGATCCGCAGGAATGGTCGATCTGAAAGCGGGATGCCGTCTTCCATCATTTCCAAAAGGCTGAGATCGTCCGGTTCAAGGACGGACAGGTCTACAGGGGGAAGCATCGGTGTCTTTTTGTCCAGCCGTTGCTTTGACAAAGAAAACCCCAAATCCAGATGGAACGCTTTTTCCATTCGGAAAGCATGCGTCACCAGATTGGTATTCTGCTCAATACGCGCCAGTGTCGCCTCAAGCGTGGCCCGGTCCCGCTCAACAACCACAAACCAGATGTTCAGCTCATTCTCGCGCAAATAATTATGATTTACACCGGGCTCATCATTGATGATTTGAGCCGCCGTTTCAACGTAATGCGGAGGGGCAGCCACTGCAGCCAAACAGCTGGCGCTTACGGTGTTGGGAGCAAGAACGGCTCCAATACGGGAAACAACACCGTCCTCGGTCAATCGCTCATAGCACTTCACGGCCTCGGGTGGGGCAATGCCTGCCTCCCGAGCAATCAGATTGAAGGGTTTTGGGACCAGTGGAAAATCATGTTGCCACCGGTCAACCAATGCGAGATCAATTTCGCTAAGCTGTGAACTCATTTTATTATTATTCCCAATCATTCAAGCCTTTACAGGCCACTTAGGGAAAAGCTGGGGCCTAAAGACCCAGCTGATGTGCCCGTGCTGTGAAAAAGATGCCGCTTGGTTTTTGAGCGGGCAGAACCGTCTTCAAGGAAAAATCAGCGGTGTCATAGACATGCACTTCATTTTTATCGCGAACGGACATCCAGACTTCGTTGCCCCGAGGCGTGAATTCCATATGGAGAACACCCGGACCCGGCTTGAAGGTCTTGATGATTTTGCGCTCCACAGTATCAATCACCTGAATGGTGTCGTTGTTTGGCGGCGCAAAGTTCACCCAGATCTGGCGACCATCAGGACGGGCCATGGCAAAGACCGGCTGGCCGTGAACCTTAACGCGGTCCACTTCCGTGAAGTCCCGTTCATCCATAAACAGCACCTCATGGCGTCCAACTGCTGGCAGAGCAAACATGCCGTTGGCTTGGGCCCACCCTTCCAGATGCGGCATTTTATAGACTGGCAAAGGCTCTTCCCCTTTGCCGTACCCATCCATAACACGCTCAACTTTCAGTGGTTCTTTCCAAAGGTCGATGTGAGCGAGGCCATCCTCTCCAAACAAACCAGCGATATAGTGGCGGCCATCGCCAGTTACGAGCGCGTCGTATGGGTTGGTGCCAATGTCTTCGATCCTTGTGATTTCAGGCGTCAGGCTCTTGGAGTAGTCCAGAATCCATGTTTCGCCGCCATCCCATAACGAGAACGCAAACCGGCGACCGGGTAGATCCACAAGTCCAACAGTTTTGGATTGGTTGCCGTCTTCATCATAAATCGCAGGGACTTCAGAGAGGAGTTCCAAAGTCTCGGAGTCAAAAACGTTTACGCCGCCGGGTTTGTAGTTGGAAACGGCGACCAGCTTGCCATCATCTGAAATAGCGCCGCCGATTGAGTTACCGGCCTGCATCACGCGGTTAACCAGTTTCCCGGTCAACATATCAACTTTGGAAAGCCCGCCCTCCCGGCCAAACACATAGGCATAGCGTTCATCACGGGAATATACGACGGAGGCGTGGGACAGATTGCCCAACCCTTCCACCTGAAACAAGATGGTGCGGTCGGTGCTTTCTACAATGAGAGCTGTTCCTGTGGCTCGCTCTATGATCAGGCCAAGGTCACCCGTGGCGCGTAAATCATCAGAACTGGCTGAAGAAGCGAATAACAGACCGGCGCTGAGCGCTGCGGCAGCAAGAAACGTCTTCACTTAAATGCTCCTGTTTTTAAGCCTTCTGCGATGAAGGCCGCTTCCTCTTCGTTTAAGAGCCCACGCCAGCGGGGCATGGCTGTCCCCGGCAAACCGCCCAGGATTATCTCCTGAATGACATCAAGATCATAATGCTCCAGATTGTCCGGCAGAAGAGGCCCACCAAGGCCACCCTCAAGGGTGATGCCGTGACACGATCCGCAATCCTGCTGAACAAAATCTGTGAGCCGGTCTTTGTCGATCTGGTTCAGGATCTCAGAGTCCGCAAGAGCGCCGAGCGGCGCTCCGGTCAGCAACGGAAGCGCCAGCAACCCGGCTAGCATTAAGGGACCAAACGGGCTGCGCGCAATCCGTACTGTCCTAGCCATTTATGACCTCCAGATGCGGTCGTTTATCCGCCCAGTCTCCTTTGGCACCGCTAAAGGCAGCGGGAACTTGCAAGGCCTGTTTGAGACCGACAACATCACCAATCATAAACAGACAGGGTGCAGGTAGATTTGCGTTCTTTGCTTGCTCACCAATGGTGGTGAGCGTTCCAAAAACTTTACGCTCTTCAGAAGTTGTGCCTTTGGAGATCGCGGCGGCAGGCATATCGGCAGGCATGCCATGTTCGATCAGCTTGGCTGAGATCTCTTCGATGGCAGCAAGGCCCATATAAATTACAAGGGTGGTGTTCGGATCGGCAAGGCTGGCCCAATCCAGATCGAGAGGTACATCTTTCTGGCAATGTCCCGTCACGTATCGCAGTCCCGTTGCAAGGCCGCGATGTGTGAGTGGCAAGTTGAGGCTTGAAGCACAGCCTTGGGCAGCTGTTATTCCGGGGATGACCTCATAGGAAACACCGGCTTTGACCAGTTCAGCAGCTTCTTCGCTGCCACGGCCAAAAATGAACGGATCTCCGCCTTTAAGGCGCGCAACACGCTTACCTTCTTTGGCGAGATCAACGAGTAACTGATTAATTTCTTCTTGAGGAATTGGATGACTGCGAGGTTTTTTCCCAACCGGGTAAAGCGCTGTCTTCGGCGGCACCAGATCCATAATATCTTGTGAAACCAAACGGTCATAAACAACGACTTCAGCATTTTGAATTCGTTTTAGCGCTTTCACTGTCAGTAGATCCGGATCTCCCGGCCCTGCACCAATAAGACTGACCATCCCAATGCGTCTCATAACTTATTCCTCAAATAGAACAGGGAAGTAATGAAGGGGCACGCGTTCGCGCCCCTTCGATCGTCAAAGTATTGGCTTAGTAAACGTCGTACTGAGTGTTGTAGACGTTGAACTTGCCTGTAGGAGTTACAAGACGCTTGTCCTTGATAACTTTCTTCAACTTCAGCGTTTTGTCATCCACAACAACGATTGCAGATTCCTGATCCAGGCCATTCCAGACTGAGAACCAGATTTCGTCACCAGCCTTGTTGAATTCACCCTGAACGATACGACGTGGACCTTCGGTCAAACCTGCCCATTCTGCGATTGGCAGAACAGTGTACTCAGGCTCTTCCTGGGTCATTTCGTCGATTTTGAACACAGCCACAGACGTAGAGGTTTCGATGTCTGGGTTGAGTGGGGTATCAACATAAAGGTGCTTGGACGTTGGATGTGTCTTGATGAACAGGGAACCACCGCCCTGACCTTCAAGCATCTGTACAACTTTCCATGCCTGATCAGGATGACCTTCAGGGTCTGTACCAATCAGAGAAACGATTTCATCGCCAAGGTGACTTGTTGCCCAGACCGGACCGTAGGTTGGGTGCACAAAGTTTGCGCCACGACCTGGATGCGGAGTAGTGCCACCAGTTTCAACAATTGCTTCCAACTGTGAATCTTTGGTGTCAACAATAGCTACTTTGTTACGTGCGTTTGCAGCAACAATGAAGTAACGGCCTGTGGAGTCGAAACCACCATCATGAAGGAAGCGCTCTGCATCAATAGTTGTTACTTTGAGTGCATCGAGATCTTCATAGTTCACCATGAGGATCTTACCAGTTTCCTTGACAGTTACGATGAACTCAGGAGCATAGTGAGATGCAACAATGGATGCTACGCGTGGCTCTGGATGGTATTCCTGAGTGTCATAAGTCATGCCGCGTGTGGAGACGACTTTCTTAGGCTCAAGAGTTTCACCGTCCATGATGACGTATTGTGGAGGCCAGTAAGCACCAGCGATTGCGTATTTATCTTCCCAGCCTTTGTACTTGGAAGTTTCAACGGAACGCGCTTCAGAACCAACTTTGACTTCAGCAACTTTGCCAGGCATTTCCATCCAAAGATCGATCAGATCGACCTTCGCATCACGACCAATTACGAAGAGGTAACGGCCAGAAGCGGAAATACGTGAAATGTGAACTGCATAACCAGTGTTGATGATTGTGACGATTTCTTTGCTGTCACCATCAATGAGAGCGATCTCACCAGAGTCACGAAGTGTAACTGAGAAGAGATTCTCAATGTCCAGATCGTTCATTTTTTTGGTTGGGCGCTGATCTACTGGAACGATAACTTTCCAGCTTGCCTTGATCTTGTCCATACCAAATTCTGGCGGAGCAGCAGGCTCGGTCATGACATATTTAGCCATGAGCTCGATATCTTCAGCTGACATCTCACCGGATGTACCCCAGTTTGGCATACCGCCAGGGGAACCGTAGGTGATGAAGTCACGAAGGTATTCGAAACCATGCTCACGGGTGATATCTGTGGTCAGAGGTTTACCGGTCGCACCTTTACGCAGAACACCATGACAACCAGCACAACGCTCAAAATAAATTTGGTTTGCGCGGGAGACTTCTTCAGCAGAAAGAACTGGAACGCCGTTTGCGGCATCTTCTGCATTCGAAATCGACATAGACGCCAATGTGGCGGTCGCGCAAACAAGCGCGGTGTATGTGGTGGAACGGAGAATTGATTTAAGCGTCATCATAGTCTCCAAGACTAACGATCTTTAAACGGGCACCGCTATGTAAACGCGAGACACCGTTCTGCACATTGACCATCGTCAAGTAATTGTGCGTAGGAATTTTTCCGTAAAATAAACTAGGTATATCAATTAGTTAATGTGTGCGAAAGTTTCAAAAATACGCAACCGTCCTGCGCAAGGCTCCACCAGTTTTGACATGGATCACGTTTCTGTGATGTTTTCGTGATGTAGCGTTTCCATTTATCGCCTCTTGAGTCCTTTGCAAAGGATATGAACCCGAACAATTCACCTTCGGTCCGGTTAAAATCGGCCCAAAGAGAGCGGTTGATACAACTCGCATCTGGTATCGGCAGCAGCACGTCACACGAAAAGGGAGTGTTGACACCGACTATCAGGCAGAGCCCCGCTCCGCCACGGACAGCGCTTGCCGCATGTCGGTTACACCGGCAGATCCTTTGGTTCAGTTAAAAACGAACCCGTCAAAGTCCGGATCGCCCACGTCTGATGACTTGAACAAGGTGTTCTTCACATTTTCCATATGGTCCCACATGGCTTGTTTGGCCTGTTCCGGGGAGCGGCGCATAAGCGCGTGCATGATCTTCAAATGATCTTCGTGCCAGTTCTTCTGCTCGTCTTCCAGATTGGTGATGCGAGAAAGTAACCTGACCCACATGCCACCGACTTCACGAGCATTCCAAAGATCCAGTGCGATCTTTATCATCATATTGTTGTGGGTGCCCTCTGCAATAAGAAGGTGGAAATCCCGGTCACCTAAATAATCAACAGGTCCATCCAATGTCATTTCCCGAAGTTTTCTGAGCTGGAATGTAGAAATGTTACTTGCAGCTAATTCGGCAATTGAGCTCTCGAGCCATTGCCGCGCTTGCAGCAGCTCAAAAGGCCCTATGGACTGCTGTTGGCTCTGTAGCAAAATAGCAGGTTGATCTACATAGTAGATGCCAGAGCCTTTTCTTACTTCTATAAGACCTTTGAGCTCTAACATTATGAGTGCTTCACGCAATGTCGTGCGGCTAACTGAATACTTCTCAGCAAGCTCCCGTTCTGAAGGCAGTTTGCTTCCTACAGACAGCATCTCATCCCTGGTGAAGTCTTGCTCAATGTTCAGTGCAAGCTCTTGGTACAGGCGCTTCGCAGGCGTTTTGTCAGCTTTATTATCCGTGATCATTGTAATCGCCCGGTTTCCCAAAATTGGTCCAATATCTTATAGCTCATTCCACCCAAACTTCAAACCAATTTTCAAGCTTAGGGTTTACCCGTAGTAATAACAAAACACTAGGCTTTTCGTGAATAAATCTGAGTGATATACGCGTTAACCCGCGTTGACTGGTCGCAAACTCTCAATATATTGGTCCTACAAATATGGAATCTGGCAGACCAACTAGAAGCTGATTGCGAGAATGACGAAGGCTAGGCTGAACATCAGCCGGACCAATCTTCCAATCAGTCCCCCATTGTTGGAAAGCAAAATTTCAAAGAAGAAACGAAATTAGTAGTGTCACAGCTCTGAGGGCGGCAACTTCAAGTAGAAATTGCGATGACATGTTAAAATATGGCGGGCAAGCGATGAAAACCTTGATATGCAATGGTCCAAACGATCTGGAGTATATTGAACAAAGTGTACCTACGCCAAATTCTGACGAAGTATTACTTAAGATCTCTGCAATCGGTATCTGTGGTACCGACATCCATGCTTACACAGGCAAGCAACCCTTCTTTAGTTACCCACGCGTGCTTGGTCACGAAATCTGCGGTGTGGTCCAGGAAGTTGGCACTGACTGTAAGGATGTTGCTGTTGGCGATCGTGTCGCCGTTATGCCTGTTATCTATTGCGGTGAATGCCCTGCTTGTAAAGCGGGTAAGACCAATTGCTGCGAATCTGCATCTCTCTACGGCGTTCATCAGGACGGCGGCTTTTGTGAATTCCTTGCAGTTAAAGCAATCAACACAATCAAGGTTCCTGCGCATTTCTCAGATTGTGCAACAGCTTATGTAGAGCCATTCACCATTAGCGCTCACGCAGTGCGCCGCGGCGAAGTTGCTAAGGGAAGCACTGTTCTTGTTGTCGGTGCTGGACCAATTGGTATTGGTGTTGCAGCCGTCGCAAAAGCTAAGGGTGCTGACGTTATTGTGGCAGATGTACAAGAGAGCCGTCTGGAACATGTAAGAAACAGCCTGGGCCTCAAAACCATCAACCCAACCACTGGTGTTTACGCTGAAGAGCTGGCGAAGCTCTGCGGTGGTCAGCTGCCAAGCGTTCTGTTTGATGTGACCGGCAACAAACATGCAATGACAGATGCAGTTAGCCTCATCTGCGCAGGTGGCAAAATCGTATTCGTCGGTTTGTACATCGGCGATCTCAAGATTGATGATCCGACCTTCCACAAAAAAGAAACAACGCTTCTGTCTAGCCGGAATTCCAGCCGTGAAGACTACGAATACGTCATCTCCCTTCTGGAGAGCGGCGACCTTCATGAGAAGCTTCTCCACAATCGTACCTATGACTTCTACACCATCGGAAATTCCTATGAAGAAGACGTAGTGAACAACAAAGAGCTGATTAAAGGCCTAATCACCTTTAACTGATGGGAATTGCCATGACTGATGTACTCGTAAAAAAAGATGAGCTTCATAAGCTCGCGTACACCAAACTCGTTGAAGCGGGTTTGAATGAAAAATCTGCGACAGAAGTTTCAGATGTATTGGTCTATGCAGATAGCCATGGTGTTCGCTCTCACGGTGTTATGCGTGTTGAGCATTACTGCAAGCGCCTGCGTGAAGGTGGCATGAACAAAGCTGCTGAAATGGCTTTCGAAGACATTTCCGCGTCCGCTGCTGTTCTCGACTCTGACGATGGCATGGGCCATTCCGGCATGATTGCAGCAACCAAAAAAGCTGTTGCAATGGCGAAAGAAACCGGCATCGGCATGGTGACGGTCAAAAAGACCTCCCATTGTGGCGCGCTTGCTTACTTCGCTGAAATGGCTGCTGAAGAAGGCTGCATCAGCCTTTCCATGACGCAGACAGATGCTGCGGTTGCTCCGTTTGGTGGCTCTGAGAAATTCTTTGGCACCAACCCAATTTCCTTCGGTTTCCCTGCAAAAGGTAAGCCTGCGGTTGTTGTTGACATGGCGACCTCCGCAATTGCTTTCGGCAAGATCCTTCATGCTAAGGAAACTGGTGGTTCTCTGCCCGATGGTGTTGTTCTGGATAAGAACGGCGCTTTCACAACAGACCCAGCTGAATTCAGCTGTCTGACCCACTTCGGTGAGCACAAAGGCTACGGCATTGCCATGGCAATTGATGCAATGACCGGTGGTCTGATGGGCGAACGATTTGGCCCACACATCAACCCAATGTACGGCGCATACGACCAGATGCGTGGTCTGGTTTCCATGATCATCGTGATTGATCCTGCCAAATTCGGCAATCCGATCTTCGCAGAAATTATGTGTCAGATGGTTGTTGAACTGCACGCTGTCAAACCAGCACAGGGCTTCGATCGTGTCATGGTTCCGGGCGAACCTCAGGCTGCATATTACCTTGATGCACTGGAAAATGGTGTGGCTGTCGCTGAATCCGTCCACGGTTTCCTTATTTCTTAGCGTCCTAACGGTTGGAGAACCGCTGCTGCAACATGCGGTTCTCCAACCGGCAAGAACAAGAATTCACATCGTGTAACCCAGGGGGGTAACGAATGGAACTGGTACGCAAAATAATTGGGTGGTGTTGGTCGGTTCTGAACATGACGATGGCTGCGGCGATGGTTGCAATGATCGTTTTGGTGTTCATCAACGTAGTTCTTCGCTACGGCTTTAACAGCGGCATTCTGTTGTCCGCTGAGGTCTCCCGATACTTGTTTGTTTGGGTGACGTTCCTCGGTGCTGTTCTCTGTTTGAAAAACGGAACGCATCTTGAGCTCCGGCTAATTGAGTCCTTCCTTCCTGAAAAAGCGATTTTTGTGCTGCGCCGCGTTGTTTGGGCGGTCATTGGTTTCACCTGTGTTTTGTTGGTCATGGGCTCCAACAACCAAGTGAATATGAACTGGTATAACGCCATGCCAATGAGCGGAATTCCTGTTTCGGTTCTGTACCTTGCCGGTGTTGTCGGTGGTTCGATTATGGCGTTGATCGCCTTGCACCGCTTCCTGGTTCCGAGCTCAGAAAAAAGACATGATGAGGATCCAACATGACACTTGCAATTTTCCTAGGTGTCCTACTGGTGGGCATTCTCCTCGGACTTCCTGTTGCCTTTTCGCTGCTCCTTTCCGCACTCGCCTTGATGGTGAACATGGGTATGTTCTCCTCAGGTCTGTTGATGCCTTCCGACATTCTCGCCTCTGCTCTGGTGAATGGTGTTGATAGCTTTGCTTTGCTAGCTATCCCCTTCTTCCTCGTCGCTGGTGAGACTATGGCCTCAGGTGGTCTGTCCCGTCGTATCGTGCGATTGGCGATGGCCTGTATTGGTCACAAAAAAGGTGGTTTGGGCTACGTCGCCATCTTCACCTCTGTTGTGCTGGCCGGTCTGTCCGGGTCTGCTGCGGCAGATGCAGCAGCGCTTGTCGCTATCTTGCTGCCGATGATGCGCGGTGCTGGTTACCCTGAATCCCGCTCTGCTGGTCTGTTGGCTGCTGGTGGCATCATTGCTCCTGTTATTCCACCGTCAGTTCCGCTGATCCTGGTTGGTGTTGCAGGTAACATCTCCATCTCACGCTTGTTTATGGGTGGTATCGCACCTGGTCTGATGATGGGCGGCGCCCTGATGATGACCTGGAGCTACCTCATGCGCGATGAAGAAACCACGCTGCATGAAAAAGCGACCAAAAAAGAGCGTAATGACGCATTCAAAGATGGTATCTGGGCGCTCATCCTGCCGTTCATCATCATCATTGGCATTCGCTTCGGAATCTTTACACCAACAGAAGCAGCCGTTGTTGCTGCGGTCTACGCGATCTTTGTATCCTCTGTTGTGTACGGCGAACTGACGTTGGCAAAATTCTACGAAGTGCTTGTTAATTCTTGTAAATCAGCGGGCATGATCATGTTCCTGGTTGGTTGTGCAATGGTTGCTTCCTGGCTGATAACTGCCGCGCAGTTGCCGCAACAACTTGCTGCCATGCTTGGCCCGCTTATCGAGAGCCCTCGTCTGCTGATGCTGGTCATCATGCTGCTGGTGCTGGCGATTGGCATGGTGATGGATCTCTCCCCTACCATTTTAATCTTAGTACCGTTGCTGATGCCTATCATCCGGGAAGCTGGTATCGACCCTGCGTACTTCGGTCTCATGTTTGTAATGAATTGCTGTATCGGCCTGATTACCCCACCTGTGGGGACCGTTCTCAACGTTGTATGTGGCGTTGGTCGGCTCAAAGTTGAGAAAGCGATTGTTGGCGTCATGCCATTTGTCGGCGTCTACGCTGTCTTGCTGATGCTGTTCACTGTGTTCCCCGATTTGATCATTGTTCCTATGAATCTAATCGCGGGCTGAGTTCGAAAGAACTTAATTTCTACTGGAGGAAATGAAATGAAAAAGACTATCGGTTTTGTTGCTGCTGCTGTTCTGCTTGCCTCAACATCAATGAGCATGGCTATGGAGCTTAAATTCGCTCACGCTGCCCCTGCAACCGACCTGCAGCAACAGCTTGCTGAATTCTTCGCTGAAGAAGTATCTACTAAAACTGATGGAGAGATCACTGTCCTGATCTTCCCACAGGGTCAATTGGGAGATGACCAGCAGATGCTTAATGGTACCCGTTCAGGTATCATTGACATTCAGATGACCGGTCTTGCAATCATGAACGGCATGCAGCCTGAAACAGCTGTTTTCGATCTGCCTTACATGTTCGCTAACCGTCAGCATGCTTACAAAGTAATGGACGGCGAAGTTGGCCAGAAAATGCTTGACGACATGTCCAAATTTGGCATGAAAGGCCTTGCGTTCCCTGAAAACGGTTACCGCAACGTTACCAATAACCGTAAGCCAGTTCGCACACCAGAAGACGTTGTTGGTCTTAAGATCCGCACAAACACTTCCGTTCCATTGAACGCAATGTTTGCTGATCTGAAATCCAACCCGCAGCCGCTTCCAATTGCAGAACTTTACACCGCTCTGGAAACAGGCGTTGTTGAAGCTCAGGAACATCCAATCAACGTAACTCACTCTTTCCGTTACGACGAAGTTCAGAAGTACCTGTCTCTGACCGAGCATTCCTACTCTTCTTTGTTCATGTCCATGAACCTGAACAAATGGAACACACTGACCGCTGAACAACAGAAAATTGTTGCAGAAGCTGCTCAGAACGCAACTGACTACCAGCGTAAGCTTTCCATTCAGAAAGAAGAAGGCTTCATCACTGACCTTGAGGCTCGCGGCATGGAAGTAAACCGTGACGTTGATAAAGCTGCATTCCAGACCGCACCTGCGATTACAGCGACTTGGGCTGCATTCAACAAAAAGTTCGGCCCAGAAATGATCAAAACAATTCAGGCTGCTAAATAAACTGAATTGACGGTCAGCAGCCCGGTTATACCGGGCTGCTAATTTACGAATAATCTAGTTTTAATAGCAAGACTAAGGCGACCCCAGCGATGCTTTCAGCAAATCTTGAAAATCTCGATATCGTTCCGTACATCCAGCCAAAGTTGATGGACATTATTGTTCGCGCGAAGGCTTTCCTTGCTGAAGGTCCTGATTTGGGCCGTTACACCCTTGAAGGTGACGACTTGTTCATTCAAGTTGTTGAAGGCGAAACGGAAGCTGCTGAAAAGCGCCCCTCTGAATTCCATAATTTCTACATGGATATTCAGGTTTTGCTGGCTGGTCACGAAGTCATTGGTTGGGGTCACAAGCCACATAACGCTGTTACCAACGATATGCTTGCTGAAAAAGATCTCGCGTTTACAGACGGTATCGCGGAAGAAAAATTCATCGAACTGATGCCATTTGACTTCGCAATCTTCTACCCAGGTGAATTACACCGTCCCTTGTGTGTTGCACCAACCGGCCCAACGAAATGCCGTAAGGCCGTTGTAAAAGTGCACCGCAAACTCCTCGAAGCCTAACCGAGCGCAGGGGGTGGCTTCCTTCCCATCCCAAATGGGCCACCCCCTGATGTCTTCGGCTTGGAAAAACGTGCGTGTCGTTAGGATGTAAAATGAATGCAGCTTCTGAAAACCTGAAAGACAAGAAGTGTGTCGTCCTTGGCGCAGGCACCATGGGAACGGAGATCGCGTTCTCACTGGCCATAAGCGGCTTCAAATGCACTTTATGGGCACGGCGGCCGGCGTCTTTGAATGAGGCACGCGTCAGACACAATGCCATCTATGATTTCCTTGTTGAAGAACAGCAAGCTCTTGAAGAGAACCGCAGTGAATGCCTGAGTTCCCTCGAGTATTCAGCAGATATTGCTGAAGCTGTTCGGGATGCAGACTTTGTTTTTGAGGCCATTGTTGAGGATGAAGCGACGAAAAAGGCGCTCTTCTCACAGGTGGAAACTCATTGCCGCCAAGATACTATTCTGTCGAGCACGACCTCGGCACTGAGCCCAACCCGGCTTCAATCAGAGTTGAGCCACCCTAACCGGTTTTGTGTTGCCCACTACATTCAACCTGCCCACCTGATGGAACTGGTGGAAGTGGTTGCTGGAGACCGCACGGATGAGCTGACGAAGCAGAAACTGTTTGAACTGTTGCGCCAGACCGGAAAGCAAGCAGTCAATTGCCCGGATGTTCCGGGGTTTCTGTTTGCGCGTATTCAGCATGCAATCTTGAGAGAGTTTGTCAGTCTATACAAACAAGGCCTCGTGAGCCCGCAAGATTGCGACACGCTCATGAAGAACTACGCCCGCAGGCTTCCGGCAATGGGGCCATTTGAACATGCGGACCTGTCTGGCCTTGATCTGCAAATGAGCGCAGGCGCTGCGGCTGTCTGGGCGGACCTGAGTGTGGCACAATCTCCTGCCGAAACGCCGATTGGGGAGCTTTTTGGTGAAGGAAAGTTCGGCATGAAAACCGGACAAGGCTTTTACGACTGGCAGCACAGAAACGCTGATGACTTCAAACGCGACCGTGATCGGACTGTCCTGAGGTTGAATAAGGTTCTGGCTGATAGAGACGCGAAATCGTAACGCTCTCCCTTTGCTTAAAACCTTTCGGTAGTGACCAAAATAAATGTGGAACTGAAGATGTCCAGCGGAACAAAGATCGTTTCTATTACACCTCGCTTGTTCAAAGTGCCTCTTGCTGAGGTGTTGAGCGATGCGAAACACGGTGACCACACCCATTTTGAGTTGATCTCCGTTGAAATTGCGCTCGAAAACGGACGGTCCGGCACTGGCTACACCTATACGGGAGGCAAAGGCGGTTCCGCAATTCTTGCCATGTTGAACGATGATCTTTGCCCGTTTTTACTGGGGCAGGATGCCTGCAAGGTTGAAGAGCTTTATGAGGCCATGCAGTTCCATGTGCATTACGTTGCCCGTGGCGGTATCGCGTCCTTTGCTATTTCTGCCGCCGATATTGCCCTGTGGGACATTCGCGGCAAACAGTTCCAACAACCGCTTTGGAAAATGGCCGGCGGTGCAGATTCCAGCTGTAAAGCTTATTGCGGCGGTATTGACCTGAACTTCACCACGGAACGCCTGCTGGAGAACATTCAGAGCTATCTGGATCGCGGCTTTAACGGCGTGAAAATCAAGGTGGGCCATGCCGATCTTGATATTGATGTGGAGCGTGTGAAAGCAGTTCGGGAGCTGATTGGCCCGCACATCAAGTTCATGGTGGATGCCAATTACAGCCTTGATGTGGAGCGCGGCATTGCTGCTGCTCTTGCGTTCAAACCCTACGACATTTTGTGGTTTGAAGAGCCGATTCTTCCAGACAACTATAAGGGTTTTGCACAAATCACCGAAGCGACTGGCGTGCCGGTTGCGATGGGTGAGAACCTGCATACGATCCACGAGTTTGAACTGGCTTTTGAGTACTCAAAACTGTCCTTCATTCAGCCGGATGCATCCAATTGCGGCGGCGTTACCGGGTGGCTGCAAGTGGCAGAACTCTCCCGTAAATACAACAATATCCCCGTGTGCAGTCATGGCATGCAAGAGCTGCATGTGAGCTTGGTTTCTGGCCAGTCCAACGCCGGATACATTGAGGTTCACAGCTTCCCGATTGATGAATACACCCACCGCCCTCTGGTCGTGGAGAACCACCGCGCGGTTGCTCCTGATACGCCGGGGGTTGGGGTGGAGTTCAACTGGGAAGCGCTCGGACCACACGAAGTCAAATAAGAACAAATAGCCCTTCTAGAATACGAGGAATTTTCATGGAAACGAACCAGAAGCAAAAAGTCTCCGTTATCGGTGTGGGCATTATGGGAACAGCCATCACCACCCGCCTGCTGGAAGTCGGTCATCAGGTTACCGTGTTTGACCTGAGCGCAGACAAGGTAGAGGAAATGGTCGGCAAGGGCGCGCTTGCTGCGGCCTCCGTTACTGAAGCTGCACAGGTCAGCGATTTCGTGATCCTCAGCCTCAACCATGCAAACATTGTTCGCAAAGTGGTTCTGGGTGAGGACGGCTTGAAGACTGTTGGCAACGCTGAAAAGCTGATCATCGACATGTCTTCCATTGATCCGATCGACACCAAAGACATTGCGGCACAACTTGAAGAAGCCTGCGGTATGGGCTGGGTTGATTGCCCGCTTTCCGGCGGTGCTCCAAAAGCATTGCAAGGTGCACTGACAGTGATGGCTGGCGGTAGCGAAGCAAACTTTGCCCGTTGCCGGATGGTCATGGACGATCTTTGCGCAAACATCACATTGATGGGTCCAAATGGTGCCGGCCAGACCACAAAACTCATCAACCAGTTGTTCTGTGCAGTGCTGTTTGAAAGCCTTGCTGAGGCTGTGAAACTTGCTGAAGCTGGCGGCGTTGATCCCCGTTTGATCCCATCTGCTTTGGCTGGCGGTCGTGCAGACTCCAACATTTTGCAGGAGTTCATGGTCAAATTCGCTGAGCGTGATTTCACACCGACAGGCCGCATCGACAACATGCTCAAAGATCTTGATGCACTGCAGGCTTTTGCCATGCGGTCTAAAACAGCCATGCCGATGACAGGTCAGGTTGTTGAGATCCACCGCATGATGTGTGCAGCCGGTCTGGGTGACAAAGACACAGCCGAAATGATGGCCTTCTTTGACGCTAAGAAATAAGCCAGTTCGTTGACTTTAAAAAACTGAGCCCGAGTTAATCGGACTCAGTGCCAGATATTATTTATGACCGGGGAATTATTAAATGTCCGTCGAATTTACAAGGCTCGACCTTGCTGCCCTTCCTGCCAAAGTTGAGCTGCCAAGCTATGACCGTAAAAATCTGAAACCACGTATTGCCCATATTGGTTTTGGCGCGTTTGCTCGTGCTCACACAGCAATGCATCTGCATGAAACCCTTGCTGCTGCTGGTGGCGACTGGGGCATGCGGGTTGTGGAATTGTTTGGCACGGCTGAATTGTTCGGCAAACTTGCAGAAAACGACCATCTCTACACACTGGTTGAAACCTCCGATGAAGGCACCAGTGCACGTTTGTTGGGTGCCGTTTGCGAAACCCAGCACGTTGCTCGTGATGGCGTTCAGGCAATCATCGACGGCTTTGCTGAAGAGCAGCTAAAAATCATCTCCTTGACCGTGACCGAAAAAGGCTACTGCGTCAAAAACGGTACTTTGGATACAGACAATGCGTGGATTCAGGAAGACCTGAAATCACCTTCAACTCCAAAAACTGCGATTGGCTTGATCGTAGCTGGCCTTGCTAAGCGCCGTGAACTGGGCAACGGCCCAATCACTGTTATGTCCTGTGATAACCTGCCACACAACGGTGTGCTGACCGGTATCGCAGTGCGTGAATTTGCTGCCAAGGTTGATGGTGATCTTGCCGCATGGATTGAGGAAAATGTCTCTTTCCCATCCACAATGGTTGATCGTATCGTACCAGCTCTGACTGATGAATCCCGCGCAATCGTTCGCGATCAGCTCGGCGGCCAGATGGATCTGAACGGTATCGTTTGTGAGCCTTTCCGTCAGTGGGTTGTTGAAGACAACTTTAAAGCTGGTCGTCCTCAGTGGGAAAAAGCTGGCGCACAGCTGGTTGCTGATGTTGAGCCGTTTGAAGAAATGAAACTGCGCACGCTGAATGGCTCGCACTCCTTCCTCGCTTACCTCGGCTTCCTTGCTGGCAAAGAAACCATCTCCGATTGTATGGCAGATGCAACTTACCGCGCTGAAACCCGCAAGCTGATGGTTGAAGAGCAGCGTCCAACTCTTGAAGTTCCGGGCGATGTGGATCTGATTGAATATGCTGACATGCTGTTAAAGCGGTTTGCAAACTCACAGCTCAAGCACCGCACCTGGCAGATCGCATCTGATGGCACCATGAAGATGCCACAGCGCTGGCTCAACTCCGTGCGCTTCCATCTGAAACAGGGCACAGATCACTCTCGCCTTATCCTTGGTGTTGGTGGTTGGATGAACTACATCCGCGCTGATCGGAATGGCGAAAGCTATGAGATTCAGGATCCTATGAAAGATAAGCTTGCTGAAATCGTTGCAACCCATGGCGACGACCGTGAAGCTTATGTTTCTGCTCTGCTGGCGCTCGATTCCGTCTTCCCGGCTGATCTGGTGGCAAATGAGAGTTTCACCACGGCTGTTCGGGCTGCCTACGCAAAAGTAGCGGATAAAGGCGCAGCTCAAGCTGTTGCAGACCTAGCGAACTAATAACCGAGGAATGAACTGGAACTCCCTTGCAGTTCATTCCCATGTGTAAGGTCTGCGGTGGTCCCTTTTACACCGCAGACCTCATGCACCGCACACCCAGAGAACAAAGAAAAATTATGGAACAGACTTGGCGTTGGTATGGCCCTCACGATCCTGTAAGTTTAGCTGACATTCGTCAGGCAGGTGCTACTGGTATCGTTTCTGCATTGCACCACATTCCCAATGGGATTGTTTGGTCTGCTGAAGAAATCATGAAGCGGAAAACCGAGATTGAAGCTGCGGGCCTTGTTTGGTCTGTTGTGGAAAGTGTACCGGTTCACGAAGAGATCAAAACACGGACTGGCGCGTTTGCAGCTCATATTGAAGCTTACAAACAATCCATCCGCAATCTTGTGGCCTGCGGCATTACCAAGATTTGTTACAACTTCATGCCGGTTCTGGATTGGACCCGCACTGACTTGCGTTACGAACTGGAAACGGGTGCGACTTGCCTGCGTTTTGATGCAGATGTGTTTGCCGCTTTTGACCTGTTTATCGTTAAACGCGAAGGTGCTGAAGCAGAATACACTGCGGACGAATTCAAACGCGCAGAAGCTGCTTTTGCGGCAATGGATGATGAAGCCAAACAAAAGCTCATCAGAACCATTATTGCAGGTCTTCCCGGCTCTGAAGAAAGCTACACCGTTGAGCAACTTCGCGGCCACCTTGCCACATATGACGGCATTGATGCTGACAAGCTGCGCGAAAATCTTGCGCTGTTCCTGCAAGAGGTGATCCCGGTATGTATTGAGGAAGGCGCTGTCATGGCGATCCATCCTGATGATCCACCGCGTCCGCTGCTTGGGTTGCCGCGCATCTGTTCAACAGAGACTGATTACGCGTTCATCGCCAAAGCAGTAGACCACATCGCCAACGGCTTTACGTATTGCACCGGTTGTTTGGGTGTGCGTGCGGACAACGACCTTGTTGGCATGGTACAGCGTTACGGCGATCGCATTCACTTCGTGCATTTGCGGTCCACTCAACGTGAAGCAAATCAGGCTTCTTTCCATGAAGCAGATCACCTCGCAGGTGATGTTGATATGGTGGGTGTTGTTAAGGCCCTCGTGGAAGAAGAAGAGCGCCGCAGCGCTGATGGCCGTGAAGATCGCATTCCAATGCGTCCGGACCACGGCCATGCAATGCTGACTGATCTGAGAACAAAATCGGCACCGGGTTACCCGGCAATTGGACGCCTGCGCGGCCTTGCTGAGCTGCGCGGTGTTGAAACCGCTATCCGGCAAATCCGGTCCAAGTAAACGCATAAGGAAAGCGGGCAATGTGCGAACCTGTAAATTGCCTGCGTTCCTGAGAATAATTTAGTTTGTAATCAGAGTTCGCAGAATTTCGTGCGAAGGCCTGATGGCAGTCAGATAAGAACCAAAAAGGGAATGGGAGCACCCAATGACCGCAGATATTATTAGTTTCGGCGAGCCGTTGTTTGAATTTAATCAGGTTAAGGGCATCGAAAGTGGTCCTGATTACCTGAGCGGTTATGGTGGTGATGCCTCCAACCTTGCATGCAGTGCCGCTCGTCAGGGCGCAAGCGTTGCAATGCTGGCTCACCTTGGTTCGGATGTTTTCGGCGATAAATTCGTTCAACTCTGGGAAAAAGAAGGCGTAAACACTGATCTTGTTGTTCGCAACGATCAGGCTCCAACAGGTGTTTACTTCATCTCCCACGATGAACGCGGTCATCACTTCACGTTTGCCCGGAAAGGTTCCGCATCCGCTTTGGTGAACCCATCCCAGATGCCTGCCGACGCGATTAAAGCAGCTAAGCTGTTCCACGCTTCCGCAATCACTTGCGCCATCAGCGACAGCTCTTGCGATTCAGTTTTCAAAGGCATCGAGATTGCTCGTGAGAGCGATACCATGGTGACTTTTGATACCAACCTGCGCCTGAAGCTTTGGGGTCTGGAACGGGCTCGTGGTGTTATCCATGAAATCGCGCGTCATGTAGATTTCATCATGCCAAGTGTTGACGAAGCTGAAGTGCTGACCGGTCTGAGCGATCCAGATACGATCTGTGATTTCTACCTCGGTCTTGGCGCTAAAACCGTCATTTTGAAACTCGGCAAAGACGGCGCTATGTACGCCAACAGTGAAACCCGCGAAAAAATTGCAGGCAACCCGGTTGAAGCTCTTGATGCAACTGGCGCTGGCGATTGTTTCTCAGGTGCATTCTTTACTGAATTGGTTGCTGGCAAACCGCTTGCAGAGTCTCTTCGTTACGCAAACGCAGCCGCTGCACTGACCACCCTTGGGTATGGTGCTGTTGCTCCAATCCCGTACCGCAAAGACGTAGAGGCATTCATGGCAAAACGCGACATCAAATAAGAGTGCCACGACTGCTCCTGTCGATCGATTAAGAAATCCTACGGCCCTACTGGCACATAGCTGCCTATAGGGCCTTTTGGGTACAAGCTGTTCGCTGCCAACTCGCGGTTTCAGATCTGATCAAATTTTAGAGTGCAATATATTTAGCGGATGATTGCTTCCTATCCTACACACTTGCCTATACTTTGAGATAAACCTCGGCAAACAGTAGGCACTCCTGCGCAAAGACCCAACGTTTGGTCTGACCGGAAGCAAAAATCTAATGTTTCTGTTTGGTCATTCGTACGTAAGCTGTTCTCAACTTAGCAATTTGACCAACGAAGCTTTAACCCCGTTCCGAACTGAGGTTTTCAACTCTTCGCCATCCTCAGTAGTTTGAAAAAATCAACAAGCACAAATGTACATCCCGCTGAGGAAATATGCATGAGTGAGGCGAAACCGTTTTCTTTCCTGAACCCCATCAAGAACCCGCCAGCTTATGTAATGGATCAAGAGAGCCTAATTCTGGAAGTCACATTGGATGTTGAATACGATCAAAACAATGTCTTCAGTTTTGAAAAGCCCCACAATGTTCCCACATACACACGCGTCTTTACCAGCGCCAAAACCAAGGAGGCCGGAAATACGCTAACCGGCCCGACCATCGAGGTCAGACCCGGTTCAAAGTTGAAGATCCACACGCACAACAAGCTTCCTTCGCAAGATCAAACAGAACCAGACGACATCAACTTTCCCTGTGGTTTCAACAACTACAACATCCACACGCACGGTCTTCACGTCACGCCAGAATCTCCCGGTGATAATGTCTGCATGACGATCCGCCCGGGTGAGGAGTTCCATTACGAATACGATATCCCCGCTGATCACCCTACAGGCGTCTACTGGTATCATCCGCATAAGCACGGCTCCGTTGCGCTACAGATCAGTAGTGGCATGGCCGGAATGATCATCGTTCGCGGACCATTTGATGATCAACTCAGGGAAATGGGTGTGAAGGAGCACATATTGGTGTTCCAAAACATAGCAGTCAATGTGGAGGGTAAGGTGGAGCACCAATCTCCGGTCGCTAGGTTTCCCAACAGCGAATACAACATTACTGCCAACAGCCAGTATTGCCCCATCATCAAAGTCAAACCCGGTGAACTGATCAACCTACGTCTGCTCAACGCCACGACACGCTCTTCCATTAATTTCGAGTGTCCCTTCTTCGCACAGATGTTTATTTACGGGTTCGACGGCAATCCCACCTCCGATTACCGGAAGCAAGGTGGCGTAAGCCTTGCTCCTGCTAACCGTACATCTGTGTTGATGAAAATCAACGAGACAGCAGCGCCGGGTACGTTTTATTATGTGCAAAATAACTCGGTCAAATTCCAACTCATCCCGCATTACAAATACCACAACAACCCACCGCTTTTTGCCATAGAGGTAGAACAGGGTGAGGAAATCAGCGCTGCTATTTATATGCCAGGTGAACTGACGGAGCGGACCACCCCTCCCCCGTTCCCGAAGAGTTTGAAATGTAGTCTGTTAGAGCCAATTGCTCCTGAAGACATCACTAACAAGCGCACCCTTACCTTTCAGGCCAACACGTTAGATGAAACAATCGACCACAGTCAGTTCGGCGGGTGTGAAGTCGCCAACTACTGGGTGGAATTGGATGCAGTGGAGGAATGGACGCTAGAAAACAATAGTGAGCTCCCCTATCCAATCCATATCCACGTAAACCCCATGTACGTCTTTGAATTTCAGGGCGAAGACCCCATGAGTTATACGCTTGAGCTCCCGTTTTGGTCGGATTCAATTCAGGTTCCACCCCACGGAAAAGTAAAGTTCAGAATGCGGTTCAAAGACTTCACCGGCAAGCACCCTCTGCATTGCCACCTGCTCTGCCATGACGATGGCGGCATGATGCAGCACATCAGAGTCGTTAAAGATCTCAAAGAAAGAGAGGGTTGGGAACAATAAGTTTTTGAAATTAAGCTGGTCCCGTTTGTTTGGGCTGGTGAGCGATCCAACTGCTACGGTAGCAACCAATGCGATCAAGAGGCCGTCACCCTGAAGCTGGATTTTGCGTAATTTTGTGCTTAGCCAGCTCGGCAGCCATTTGGGATTGGACTTTCTGGAACCAGAAGACGCGGCGTTTGGTTGTCTTCGAAACCAATGTCAAAAAGCATACCCTCAGAGATTTCTCCGGCCATCTTGCGGCTAGGCAAATTGACGATAAACAAGGCTTGTTTACCTTCAATTTCAAATGGGTCTTCACGCTCACGTTTGATTCCCGCAAGGATAGTGCGGGTATGATCACCCAAATCTACAGTCAACTTCATCAGCTTATCAGATTTCTCAACTTCAGAGACCGCAATGATCGTACCGACGCGTATATCCAACTTCTCAAAGTCTGCGAATGTGATGGGGTCTTTTATGGGAGAAGGCGTCATCTGGATCACTCTCATGGTTGAGCTCTGGTCATTCAGGCGAGTTATGTGCAGCGCGCGGTAGAGTGCTCTCCTATGATAATAATTGCTTTCAGGGCAAGAGCAAATCTAATTGGTTCACCAAAGGCTTCTCCTGTCAACAAGAAGCCTTTGGTGACTGTTTAGAAGTGATAGGCAAAGCGGCCATAAAGAGACGTGTCGCGGGTGTTTTTGGTGTACTCCCCCACATAGCCCAGTGCTGCAGTGAAGGTGTCCGAGGAGACTTCCAGTGCGGCTGATGCGATGAAGGCGGTTTTGTCCTCAAAGCTATCAATAACTGCAAAACCATTGGCGCCGGATGCCATTGAACTGCTCAGTTTGCCATCGGAAAGGGTTTGCCGGATACCAGCTCCAAGGCTTGGCTTGAGCACTGTATCCTCCCAGCGATAGGTGCCCTGCCAGGACAGTTTGGCGCTCGCATAAAGCTCATGCTCGTTTAACGCGCCATGAGTGGTGTTTGCATTTACCTTATTGTCCGTGGTGTAAGCATCACGAGACAACCACAGATGGGTCAAGCCCACTTCCGGTACAAATTTTTGGTCACCCAGCGGTGCAATGTATTGCAGATTGAGCGCGGTTTGAGCACCGCTGCTGGCGTACTCTGCCTGTTCACTATTGCTGGCGGAGGTGTCAGTGTAATCGTTTTGCGTGCGGAAATAGGAACTTATGCCGCTCAGCAGCATGTTGCCAGAGCGGTAGGCACCCTGAACACCAGCGCCAAACGTTTTGACCTGTTCAGAGCGATCCTCATAACCAGAGCCAGTGTAATCAATGCGGCTGTAAGCCATTGAGGCATTCGCGCCCACAAGCAGGTCCGGGGTCAATTTATGGTTGTACCCTGCGATTATGCCGGAGGAACGGGCGTTGTAGCCAAGTGGATTTGCAGCAGCACTCTGGATGGAATGGTACGGCGTTGCAAAAATCTGACCTTTGGTTTCCAGCTTGGTGCCAATGATGATATCCGGCACCGCAGCAACAGCCTGTTGCACGGCGCTTGGCGCGGTGGAGGCATAACCAAGCGGCTTGGCTGCATTGCCGGTGCCCGTTGCTGTTCGTCCATCCATCATGGAAAGCAGAGCGTTCTGGGTAACGCCCATGGTGTGGGCCACAGTGTTTTTTTGCACAACAGCTGCTTGTTGAGAGGTTGAGACGTCTGGCGTGTAATTGAAGATCACCTGTTGGGTACTGGTGCCTTCTACAAAGGAGGCGTCCCAATCTGGCCCCAGTGTTCCGATTAAACTTTTCGTCTCGATACTGGCGAAGAGCTGTTCGTCAATGGGTTTTAAAACGGTGCCATCGGTTACGAGGCTTGGAATGGTATAGGCTTGCCCGGCCACAGTGGTATCAGTGGTGTGCGCGTAAAGCTTGGCATTGTCGAAGGTTACATCAGCAACGTTGTCCGCTTTAATGGTTCCCTCATAGGTGCTTAAGGCAAGATCATCGGCAAAGGCAATGGAATAACCCTTGATACTCAGCTTGGAATTGGCATAAACTTGGTAGGCTTGTGAAGTGCTGCTGAGATAATTGTCTGCACTGTCGTTGCAGTCACCATCACCATTGCCATCACAATCAATTGTGACATTGATGAGCCCGCTGGAATCCAGCGTTAAGTCATTTGAAGCCTGGATTCCGTAGGCTTCAGCCTTGCCAACCGCTCCGCTGTCAGTTCTCGCTTTGGCATAGACGTCGATGAGCCCGGTGTTTGTGAGTGTGCCGTTGGAACTCTCAATACCATAGGCATAGGCAGAGCCTGAGCTCACAGTTGAATTTATGGTGGCTTTCCCTGCTATGGCTTTAACGAGGATATCACCACGGTTTTCAATTACTGTCCCACTAATTCCTATGGCACGGGCACTAGAATAAACATTAGAGCTGGTCGCAGTCCCTCCATTTGCGGTGACCGTTATGTTCCCGCTGTTGGTGTCTACATTGCCGTCTATCCCATAAGCCTTGGCAGAGGCATAGGCGGAGCCACTAGAGCTAGTCGCAGTTCCTCCATTTACGGTGACCGTTATGTTCCCGCTGTTGGTGTCTACATTACCTTCTATCCCATAAGCCTTGGCAGAGGCATAGGCAGAGTCATTAGTACTGGGAACAGTTCCTCCATTTGCGGTGACCGTTATGGCCCCGCTGTTGGTCTCTACATCACCTTCTATCCCATGGGCCTTGACATAGGCATAGGCATAGGCAGCGGAAGTAGAACTGGTCGCAGTTCCTCCATTTGCGGTGACCGTTATGGCCCCGCTGTTCATACCTACATAGCCGAAAATCCCATGGGCTTCGGTGGTGGCAGGGGCTGTGGCACTAAAACTGGTCACAGCCCCTGCATTTGCGGTGACCGTTATGTTTCCGCTGTTCATGCCTACTTCGCCGGAAATCCCTTGGGCATCGGCACGGGCATAACCATTGGCTGCTGTGCCGCCTGTTGCTGCGATATCAATAGCCCCTCTGTTGGCCACCGTTTTTCCAGCAAGCACAGACAAGCCTGTAAGGTCAATGGACTGGTTATCACTTACCAAACCCTGTTCACGGGTAAGGTTGAGAGTAATATCAACATCAGATGTAAAGCTTGAAACAGAATGAATGCCCGAAACACGGAGGTCGGCGTCAGCCGCGGCGTAGGCAGTTCCATCCCAGCTTTGATAGATAGTTGGCATTTGAGCCGAGCCATCATGAATACTCCCGCTCAGGGTGTCTCCATCAGAACCTGAATTGAGGTAAAACACAGCTGGACTTGTATCGCCGCTGCCATCGTAACCGGTATACCCAGATTCAGTCGGCTTTTTGAGCTCTGTCACACTGGCAATGTTAATGTCCGCAGCGAGGACGTAACTTGGGAGTGCAACGGATGCGTAAAGAGCTGTGGCCAGTGTTCCACTTAAAACCAATGAGGTGTTTGAATGCCTGCCCGATCTAACAACGGGTACTTTAGAGATATTTGAGAAATACATTTCAACCACAATTTTAATAAATACTACCACTGATTGTATTTCATCATGACAAATATGGTCAATTACATATAATATTCATGCATTCTGCATTAATATCAAAAACAACGTAAGCGTATGCAATTACGTAAAAATTGCAAAATATGCATCCTTAAAATATCTCTGTATCTTCCGCTGTCGCACTGGCATTTTCTGCCGCTCTAGGGGAACTCCCCTAAGCCTCTAAAAAACCTCCCCAATATTTTTGCTGTGGCCCTCCGGTTAGGTTGGGAATGACCCAAACCGCGACACTCCCGGGGGGAGATATGAATTCAAGACGCGAGTTCCTTAAATTGGCCATGGCAGGCTCTACAGCTGCTGCGGTAACTCCAGCAGTGGCAAGCGCTGCGGAGAAGCCGAAGCACTGGGGCATGTTGGTGGACCTGCGCAAGTGCATTGGCTGTCAGGCCTGCACTGTTGCCTGCACCATTGAGAACGACGTGCCTGCGGGCCAGCACCGCACCGCCGTTCCTGTTTACGAGCTGGACGGACCGGATGGCCCAAGCCAGGCAGTTCTGCCGCGCTTATGTAACCATTGCGATGAGCCACCGTGTATTCCTGTTTGCCCCGTCAACGCGACCTTCAAAACCGATGAGGGTGTTGTTGTGGTGGATGCGGAGCAATGCGTGGCCTGCGGTTATTGCGTGCAAGCCTGCCCATATGAAGCTCGTTTCATCAACCACAAAACCGGTGTTGCGGATAAGTGCACGTTTTGTGTCCACCGCACCTCGGTTGGCTTGCTGCCTGCCTGTGTTGAAACCTGCGTGGGCAATGCCCGTGTGTTTGGAGATCTGAACGACCCGAACAGCGAAATCCGCAAGCAGATGGCACAGCATGAAACCAAGGGCCTGCGCCCTGAATTCAAAACTGGACCAAACGTCTACTACATCGGGCTGGATGACAGACTTGCCTCAACCGTTGCAGTTGGTGGTGGTGCACGTGATCTACGCAAGGGTCTTGAAACCCCTACACATGGGGAGGTGTGAGTTATGCCTGCTATCGATCTTATGTCTTTTGACCATGAAGCTGTTTGGCGGCCATGGGCTGTTGCGTACTTCCTACTGGTGGGTACCGGAGCCGGTGCTGCTTTGCTCATGGTTTACGCTCGTTTGTTGCAAAAAGCGGAAGCCAAAGGCGCGCTTATCATCGCTGCCAGCTTTGCTCTGGCATCAGGCTTGCCGCTGCTGGCTGACCTACATCAACCGGCAAGGTTCATGCATTTTTACCTAAGCTCCGCACCCGGTTCCATCATGTGGTGGGGCAGCTGGTTCCTGCCTGCATTCATCGGCTCAACATTACTGCTGGCGTTTATGACAGGCCGCCGTGGCAATGCGTCAATGTGCGGGTTGGAACGGTTGCTAACCATGGCCGTCGGCGCTTTGGCACTGTGCATACTGGGTTACACCGCTGGTGAAATGACCGTTGTTGCCGCCCGTCCTGTATGGAACGCACTAGGTTTCCCGGTTGTGCTGATCCTGACCGCGTTGATGAGTGGAGCAGGCGCGACAATGGCGTTTGATAGCCTCAACGGCCAAAAGGGCACAGGCCGCTATTTGCTGGTTGTGTCTGGCGCCGCAACACTGGTTGCCTTTGGCTTCTGGATGTTGATGGACGCAAACCTATCTCACCTAGCCGCAGAATACGCCCCGGTTGGTATGTTTGGTGCGTTTGTGCTTGTCGGTGTGGTGGTGCCTGTTGTGCTGGCAATAACCGCAAAACGCTCTGTGCTGTTGCGCGGTGTTAGCGGGTTGCTGGCTGTGTTTGGCGCACTTGCCTTTCGCTGGACCACGTTCAACGGCGCGCAGTTGATGTCCAAGACCGAGACAGAGTTTTACGGTCATGCGGATGTGCTGTCCACTGATGCTCTGCGCGCGCTTGCGGGCTCTGCGGGTATGCTGATTTTGAGCCTGATTGCTGTGACCCTTCTCATCAATCTTCTGGCCGTGCGTGCCAGCAAACAAACCCAAGCTTGAGGAGACCCAGTTATGACCATTTCTCGCCGTGGTGTTCTTCAAGGAGCGACCGCTCTGGGTGCAGCTGGTGCCGTGTTCTGGGGCTTTGCAGAAACAGGTAAAGACTTCTACCGAGGTGTCTTCGGTGAAGCGAAAGCCAAAGGTATTGCGGGAGGCGCCTTGCCACCGGAATACAAAGTAGACGGAAAAACCGGTGAGGTGATCCTCAACCCGGACCAACGGGTGAGCTACACCATGTGCATGGGGTGCACCAGTGTTTGCGGCATCCGTGTGCGGGTAGACAAAGCCTCCGGTGATATCCTTCGCGCAACGGGCAACCCGTACAGCCCGCTCTCCACCAATCCGCATTTGCCATACGACACGCCGATCAAAGACGCACTCACCGGCCTTTCCGCCTATGCAGAGCAAGGGTTGGTTGGCCGGTCTACGGCCTGTGGACGTGGCAACGCAGCCATTGCCAAACAAAACAGCAAGGAACGCATCCTCAAACCCATGAAACGCGTTGGCAAACGTGGCGGTGGGCAGTGGAAGGAAATCTCCTGGGATCAGCTGATTGAAGAGACCGTAGAAGGCGGCGATCTGTTTGGTGAAGGCCAGGTGGAAGGTCTTCGGGCAATCCGGGATCTGGAAACCCCGCTGGACCCCAAAAACCCGGAATTCGGTTCAAAAGCCAATCAGCTTGTAGTCATCCCCGCCTTTAAAAATGGCCGCCTGATGATGGCAGCCCGCTTTGCAAAGATGGCTTATGGCACGCGCAATCTGGTTGGGCACCGGTCTTACTGCGGCTTGTCCATGCGGGCAGGTTACGCAGCTATGCTGGACAACCTGAAAAAGCAGCCACACCTGAAACCAGATTACCGCAATGCCAAGTACATGCTATTTATCGGCACAGCACCGGGCAATGCGGGCAACCCCTACAAACTTCAAGGCACATTGATGGGCGCAGCCCGTGGCCGTGATGATGTGAAGTATGCGGTTGTTGATCCGGTTCTCACCAACTCTCAAAACCATGCGTTTGGAAAAGACAACACATGGGTGCCGATCAGACCGGGCACCGATGGCGCGTTGGTGATGGGCATGATCCGCTGGATCATGGAAAACGAACGATATGATGCCAAGTTCCTCGCTCAACCGTCCGGCGCAGCAGCCAAGGCAGCAGGCGAGGCCAGTTGGTCCAATGCAACGCATCTGGTCATTGATGATCCTGAGCATCCAAAGGGAGGCGCTTTCCTTCGGCAAGGAATGAGGGTTGCCGACCTTGAGGAAGACGCTCAGAAGCAGCCAATGTGTCTTGATGTGCAAACCGGAGACGTATCTCCTGCATCTGGTCTTCCGGCCAAGCTGTTCTTTGAGGGAACAGTGACCCTGCTGGATGGGTCTACAGTGCCCGTAGCCACCAGCCTGAGCTTGCTGCGCCGCGAGGCCATGCGCAAAACCGTTGCTGAATATTCCGCAGATTGCGGTGTGCCAGAAGAGCGGATCGTCTCGCTTGCCAATGACTTTACCAGTGTTGGCAAACAGGCCGCTGCGGATTGCCATGGCGGTACCATGCACGCATCTGGTTTCTACACCGCCTACGCTATCGTCATGCTCAACGCATTGGTCGGCAACCTCAATGTAAAAGGCGGAACAACCGTCGGAGGTGGACGTTACAAGGATGTGCAAAAAGGCCCACGTTACAATCTACTCGGCTTCCCCGGTAAGGTGAAAGCCAAGGGCGTGGATGCTGGTCGTGGTGGCTTCGCCTATGAGAAAACCAGCGAGTTCAAGCGCTTGGTTGCAGATGGCAAAAATCCATACCCAGCACAGGCTCCGTGGCATTCCTTCACCCAGCCTTTGGGTGCGCAATGGCTGAGTTCCATTTTGGAAGGCTATCCTTACAAAGCCAAAGCCGTCATCACATGGTCCTCTAACCCGGTTTACGGGGTTGCGGGCGCAGAAAATGACCTCAAAGACAAGATCACCGACACCAACCGGTTGCCGTTGTTCATCGCCATTGATCCGTTCATCAACGAGACCTCCCGGTATGCCGATTACATCGTGCCGGATCGGGTGTTCTATGAAGCATGGGGCTGGGCTTCTGCGTGGGGCGGTGTGCCAACCAAGGTCTCAACAGCGCGTTGGCCTGTGGTGGATTGCCAGACCGGATTGACGCCGGATGGTCGTAACATGGACATGGACAACTTCTTCATTGATGTGGCCAAACGCATGGACCTGCCGGGCTTTGGTGATAAAGCCATTCCAGATACGGATGGCAACCTGCATCCACTGCATCGCTCAGAGGATTTCTGGCTGCGTGCCGGTGCCAATGTGGCATTTGACGGCGGTGCGGTGCCAGAAAGTGATGATGGCGACATGACCATCACCGGTGTTGATCGCATTCGTCCGATTATGGAATCCACACTGAAGCCAGAGGAATGGCGGCGTGTTGCCTACCTCTACAATCGCGGTGGACGCTATGAGGATGCGGATAAGACCTACAAAGGCGATACCTTTGCGCGGTCTTACAAAAAGGGCATGCAGATCTGGAATGAAACTGTGGGCACAGCGCGCAATTCCATGACCGGCGAAAAGTTTGTTGGCTGCCCAACCTGGCAGGCCCCAAGCTTTGCCAATGGACAGGCCGTGGACGACAGGTTCCCACCGCAGGAATGGCCGTTCCGTGTTGTCAGTACTAAATCTCAAATGCGCTCTTCCAGCACGGGCGGCAACGTCTATCTGGATGACTTAAAGCTCTCCAACGCCATTTCTATCAATGAGGTGGATGCAGATCAGCTTTCCGTCAAAACGGGAGATTGGATCACCGTGATCTCACCAAGCAACAGCATCAGCGGGCAGGCTTTGGTGCGCAAAGGCATCGCGCGCGGTGCACTTGGTATTGAGCATGGCTATGGACACCGGGAACTGGGCGCAAGAACCCACAAGATCGGTAACAAGGTTCTGGAAGGCTTCTCCAATCGCGGCCTTGGAACAAACAGCAACGATCTGGGTTACAGCGACCCCACGAGTAAACGAGTGGCTTTGCTGGCCGACCCCGTTGTTGGCAGTGTTGCAAGACAAGCGATCCCTGCACGCGTCGAAAAAATGAAATAACAGCGTGTAGCTAAACTCAAAGAGCCCCCATCCTTTGTGGAGTGGGGGCTTTTTTTTGTGCGATGTGAGCTTGTGTCGATAATAGAATTTCTTCCCAACGAAGAGCTGTTGTTGATCCATACTGGGAAAAACAATAGGCTGAGGCCATGAAGATTCTCGCTATTTCAGGCAGCGCAAGAGGCGCGTCTACCAACACAGCCCTGCTGAACGCATTGCCGAGTGTTGGCTCTCCCGACCATGAAATTATTGTATTTCAGGGGGTTAGCGATTTGCCTGTATTTTCGCCGGACCTTGAGGCTCACCCTTTGCCGGAGAAGGTTCAACTTTTCACAAAGCTGATTCAGGAAGCTGATGGAATCATCATTTCAAGCCCGGAATATGTGAGAGCAATTCCCGGAGGCCTGAAGAACGCCATCGACTGGCTGGTGTCTCGCGATGAGCTTATCGCAAAGCCGATTGCGCTTATGCACGCCTCTCATCGCGGCGATGACATGCTAAAGCAACTCAGACTGGTTCTTTCCACGGTGAGTGAACGGTTTTCTGAAGATATCTTTTTAAAGTTCGAACTTATGAAGCACACACCCTTGGAGATTTCGGAGATTCTGGAATTGCCCGAGAATAAGATTTCTCTCGTCAATTATCTGCGAGAATTTTCCGAGTACTGCGGTGCATCTCAGCCATTAGCTGCAGAATAGTTCAGGCTCTTCCGCAAAGTATTTACCTGTTGAATTTACTCAGTAAAAATTTGCAACACCGGTATTTGGAGATCTTGCACAGGCGCATGTAGATGGTTTCCGCGCCCTCATTGTTAATGATGCATATGGGAGAGCACGCATCAAGCTGGATGCGCCATCCACTACTGTTTTGTTGATCAATATAAATTCTAGATAAGTATTTGTCATTCCAACCTACTAGTTTTACTAAATATCTCGTCGATAGATGAGCATAAATTAAGAAATTACTTCATCTGGTCAATGCTATTTATCCTGAAATACATTTAGTACACGGTGAGGAATACAATGGCAGATCCTGTTTCTTCTTCTGATTCAAATCAAGGGTCCGGTGGATCAAAGCAGGTATCGCCACATGATGCGTGGGCGAATGCCGTGCTTGCGGCCATCGATGGAGGTACCGATCACGCGGATGGGCAAGATGCTGATCAAAAATCCTCATCAGATCAGCTAAAACCTGCGGACGGCGTGATCAAAGAGATCGCAAGTGCACGGAAAGTGTTTGAGGCGCTTGTCGCACACTCCCAAAAGATTCCTGATAGTGACGAGCTAAAAGTATTCGAGAACATTTCACAGAAGGCGAAAAAACACCTGGTTGAAGCGGAAGCCTGCGCAAAAAATGGTGAGTTTCAAAAGGCAAAAGACAGGCTTGAAAATGCCGAGCTCGGCTTAGGTGGAATGCAGAGTGCCTATGAACAGGGTGTCTCGACTGCATCCAAGTTGGAAGGGCATTTTAAGACTATCAAAGATCTGCAAAAGCAATCAGCAGCTTTCTATAAGAAGCGATCCGAAATTCCCTACAAAAAGGAAGTTTCTGATCTTCTTAGTTATTACACAATATCCGAAACGCTTGCTGTGGATGCAAAAGCGTTTCTAGCGACCAATCACGTGAAAGATGCAAGTACTGTCATTGAACAGATGCGGACAGCAGTCCAAAATATGGAGCTGTGCTTTAAGGAGCCGAAAGACGCGCGGACAGCTGAAAAAGCTAAGGCAGACGATCTGGAGTATGGCATCGTTTCCGAAAGCGCACACACCGGTCAAGATGTTGATATTATTGATGATGTTTTTGTAGAGGAAGTTGCGTTAGCAGAGCGCGCAGATGAAATATTCGCTTTAAACCGGCAACTTGAAGAAGACCATAAGCAAGACCGCACTGGATGGAACAAAAAGCATCTTTCACAGTTTGAAGAAGCTTATAAGCAATCAAAAATCTTTCTTGATGCCGCCAACAAAATGGTCACAGACCTGTGGCTAGACTCGGATATCAAAAAAGCACTCCCCAAGATTGATAGTTCGATTGAAAGCGGCAAGGCAGCTCGTCTTCGCATGAAAAAAGTGGGCTTGTCTGCTCTAGGACACGGTGATGCAGAAAGTGCTGAAATCATCGCGGCTGATCAGGATTCTCAGGCGGATATCTTTGAAAAAAGGCACGCCAGATTGAAGGACGATCTAGACAGGCTAAATACCGCTGTAAATGAGGGAAATGCCAACTGGCGACCTGTTTGTGAACACATCAACGGAGCTGAATTCGATGGGGTCTATCTGACAGCGATGGGCGGTATTGCTGAGGCCGAAAAATGGACTCAAATTGGAACCGAAGATGCGCAGGGACAGAGTGAGAAGCTGCAGGTATGTGTTTCTCAAGTCAAAGCGAATTTGGTGCAACTGCAGAAGCTCTTCAATACAGCACTTGAGCTTAGAGATGCCAGACTGAGCCGACTTGAAGATGAAACCAAAGCGTCGGCAACTAAACTTCAGGATCTTACCCAGAGGCGTGGTGAAATTGAGGCTTGGAGCATTGACCTCAGCCCCTTTGATCAGGCCCGTGCGCTTGCTGTAAAAGCACTAGAGCGGATGAATGTGACTTTGGCAGACAACAATATTATCAGAGCACCGGGCCAGCTGGATCTACTCAATGCGAACACCAACAGTTTGCAGCAGGTTTTCAATGGAGTGCAGAGTGAAATTCATAAAATTGAGGCGGATATCAAGTTCCGGTTCAAAAATCTTAAAAGTACATTTACCTCTCTTGCCGGCCGTAAAAATGAGTTAAAAAAGAAACCTGCCGAGCTCGGTAAGTTTGAAAAGGAAAGCAGCGAAGCCTTCATGCTATTTACGCAGCATCAAGCAGTTATGGATGCTTGCGATAGGAAGGCGGCACATGACTTCCTTGAAGGCATTGACCGTAACCTGGGTAATATGAAGTCACTGCTGGGTGAAAGCACTGGCTCGGAAGCAGGTTCAGGACAACTTGACACGTCCGGTCGCCGAGCAGAACTGTTGCAAGCTGTACGAGACAGATATTCGCAACAGCAACAGTTGGAGAAATGGTCAAACGAGAATGACGATGTTGCTGGGCTTCTTTCTGAGTTTACTGCGGCTTATGAAGAGGCAAAAACGCAATCAGACCATTTCAATGTTGGGCTAATTGAGCTTGCGCGGCTGAATCCGGCATTGGTTGAAGGTGCTATGAGGGCGATCGATCAGTCTCTCGATGGAATGGACCGGATCTTCCAAAATGCCAGAGAACTGATGGAGAAGGCGAAAGGGACCGAAGCAGTTCAGAGTGAGCTGAACCGTATATCAGACCTTATGCAGCGCATTAAGGGCTACGATCCTAGAGTTGCGCAATACGAAGATAATGCGAGCTTGTTCCAAGATGCTGATGAAAAATCTTTCTACAAAGGCCTCATTGGAAATCTCAAGAAATGCCTTCTGGATGCATCCTACCATTACCACAAGGATGACGACGCCAAGGGAGAGGAAGCACTTGAAAACCTTGATATCTATTTTGGCAGCCTTGATGATGCTCTCAAACAAGCTGAGGCAACGAAGAAAGAAGTTGATGAGTTTGACCGTATTGCTGAAATGGCGAGCCAGTCGATGGCAACTCTCACTGCCAAAGAGAATACTCTGAAAGAAGAGGGACAGCACGAAGCCTTTGAGAAGAACAGAACCGCTGTGAAGCTCCTTGTTGCCGATGTTGATCGCCACATAGCCGATCAGGACATCAAACCAATCCGCAAAATTATTCCAGAGCTGAATGCCGCCGTTCAGAGGATGGAAACAGAATTCCTCAAATCAGGGGGGGAGACACTGAAAGGTGCCCCACATGAAAAGACTAAGGGCTCCTTGGAGGACGATGTCGCTGGTCAGAAACACGACGTTACCCCTGAAAACGGCAATGATGCGGAGCAAAAAGCGAAGGCCTTAAAGAAAGAAATCTTCGAACTGGAGAGTGTTGCGTATAAAGCCTGTGAGGTGATGGTTGTTCTTGATGAAAAGGTGAAGAAATTAAAAGACAAAAAACACCGGGACACATACATAAACAACAAAAAGAACTTTAGGGCTCTTGTCACAGAACTGGGTGAACACATCCGCGGAGGCAGAATGGACGAGGCCCGGGCTACCATTCCACGGATGAAAGCGGCTGCGCGGAAAATGGAAAAGGAATTTCCGAAAACAAGGGGCGAACAACTAAAAGCCGCTTTCGGGAAAAAGAAAAAAGACCCCTTTGCTACAGATACAGCCCCCAAGAAGGGGAAAAAGAAATAGCGCAATACTCTGATGGGAAGCGGCGTAAAAACTACGCCTCTTCTAATCGTTTTCGAAGGGCGTACTTTACCAGCTTGTTCGGTTTGGTCAGCATGGATTTGATGTGCCGGCTTTTGGAAACGTCGCGTTGAAGCTTGTAAAGGATTTCTGCGCTCTCGATGTCTTCAATGCGCAGGGCCTGATCAAACAGCAGCTCATAGGCGTTGCTCAATGTTTTTTTGTTGAAGCTGGACTTGTTGGTCAGAAGGAAGGTTGTCACTTGCTCAATATCCATGGAGTTGAGCGGCTTTTTGTCAAGAAATGCCTTCTTGTTGCAGTAGTAATCCTGCCGTGCTGATAAGAGTTGTTGCCGTATCATGCGGTCATCAATGGCTTCCACATCAAACTCATCCACCATCTGTTCAACGGGATCCATCTGTCCTGACCGGCGTTGCTGTGCACTGATCTCGGCCAGTTTGGTGACATAGAAGTAGCGCCAAAATCTGCCGTTCAGATCACGTTTTTGCGGAAAACCACGATATTGCAACAGCTTTTCCGGTAAATTAGCGAAGGCATAGCGCTCCTGCGCACGCAGCCACAAATCATAATCCTGACAGATGGAGAAAACATCCCGATAGCCACCAAGGTCTTTCAGGGCTTTGTGACGGATCATCATAGAGGGATGGACAAAGGTGTTGGTACCACGATCCAGATGCGCTTTGATTTCCAGATCGTCCTCGGGAAATTCGAACGAGCCAGTCACCTTACCGTTCTCGTCAATATGATCGGCAAACGTGCCAAGAAATGCGATGTCCGGATTCTCTTGCAGAAATTCGACCTGCTTTGCGAAACGATCCGGAGCGCTTACGTCATCACCATCCATTCTGGCGATGTAAACACCACTCGCCTGCGAAATGCCGTAGTTTAGCGCGCGCGCCATACCGGAATAGGGGGAATCGAGCAGGCAAAACCGGTCGTCCACCGACGCAAAGTCGGCGCACACCAAATCGGAATCGTCAGATGAATGGTCATTCACCATCAGGACTTCGAAATGCGGGTAACTCTGGTATTTGAGGCTCTGCAATGCGGGAAGCAGATACTTGCCGCAGTTGTGAACCGGAAGAACAACACTGATCTCCACGCGATTAGCCTCACTACAAGCTTTGAGATGAGCGGACAAAGGCTCGGATGCCTGAACCTAACAGGTTCTTTTCGTGCTTTATTCTGGCAAATTTGCATGGTTATTCGGTGAGGTATGAAATGGATGAGGGATCCTTAAACGCAAGTTCTATTAAACATTTAGAGTGAGAAGCACAGGATTAGAAAAGCATGCGTAAAACCTGACCTATCATTCAGGTGTGGCTTTTTGCAAAATGCGGCAGACAGCCTTTGCTAATCGCCGCTACGCTCTTTAAGAGATAGAAACACCTTGAAGACGGCATAATGACGTGGGGCCCTATCCAGATGCGTAGCATTAAAGAGATGTTTCTTGATCCGATTATGAGCGTGAAATCCGCGCTTGAGAAACTCTCTCCCGCCAACCGGATAACACCGGAGATGGTGGCACTGCGCAATACCTCTGAGATCGATCTTCTGTTCCAGCTCTGGAACGCCAACGGTGAAGACCTTTCCATGTTCACAAAAGGGTTCCTGTCAATCGTCGGCGAGCAGAGCTTGCGCCGCTCTTTGGAGGATGCGCTTGCTGCTTACGGCAAGGCTCAGGATATCAGCAAAGCAACGCAAAAAAACGCCTATTTTGTCAAAACAGCGCACTTTCAACTCACAGTTCTCCTAGAGCGGGAAAGAAGCGGTAAAATCAAAGGCTTATTCATTCGGCCTCCGCTTTATAAGGTTGAGAGCCTTGATGAGTGCCTTGCATTGATGCAGGAAATTGTTCCATCAGTCAGCTTTCTTATCCGAAAGAATGGTGAGGACTTTTTTGCCAAGGATGCAGATAAGGCGTTGGCTATCGGTCCTGCCTATAAGCTGTTTGTTATGAAAGAGTTAGCACGCCGGGTTGCCAATGGTGAGCTCAAGTGGAACCAGAAAGTACGGCTGGAAAAAGAGCTGGAATCTCACCCTGTCGGCAACCTTTATGCAAAGACACGCGGTGGTTTGGTCACTCTTCAAACAGTCGCCCAACATATGTGTGCAACTTCAGATAACTCTGCAGCGGATGTCATTATCAAACTGCTTGGCGCTAACTCATTGGAAACATGCGTGGATCGGACTCCGTTTCTCACTTCTCGGCAGTTTTATCAACTCAAAGCGGATCATAAGCTGGCAGAATCCTACCGAACAGCTGATGAAGCGAAACGCCGGAAAATCCTGAACAAGATTATAGACCGACCACTTCCAGCCATCGAAGATGTTGCCGATCCTTACCTCCCCGGAGTGGAATGGTACGCCAGCGCAAACGAACTTTGCGATACGATTCAAGACGTTGCCAAAGAAAAAGCGATGCAGCTCAACCACGGTATTGCGGAGAAAACGGACTGGTCTCGTATCGCATTTAAGGCGGGTAGCGAAATTGGTGTCCTCAATTTCACATATGATCTCAAAGGCTTGAACGGATCACACTGGCAAGTAGCGGTGACGTGGAATGCCCCTGACATTCTGCCGGAAGGTAAAATACTCGGCCTGACCAATGCATTGTTGCAAGAGCTGAAGCGCCTGTAATTTGCACCCCATCAACTCAATGCGGCTGCAAAACGGATCTTCGGTGAACTTGCGGTCAACACCGTACCGGAACATGCCTTCGCGCTCATCCTAGCTCTGCAACGCTGCCTTGTTGGCTACTGGGAAGATGTCATCAACGGTGAATGGCAGAAGTCCAACAAATTCCGCATCTTCAATCACCTGATCAAAGAACCTCCCGCCTCACGGCAAGAGGTTCTTGCGACCAGCAACGTGATCTCGCTGCACACACCACTGACACGGAAACACGCTGCATGATTTCGACTGTTGTCGGGCAGTTTGGGACATAAAGCGCTAAAACACCTAGGTCGCAGCCATAACGATGCCAACGCCGCCGAGAGCAACCAAGACGCAGCCCGCGAGTTCAACCGGGGTGATTTTCTCACGGAAGAAGATCCAGGAGGCTGCCAGTGTGAACACCAGTTCGATTTGCGCCAGCGCGCGCACATAGGCAACCTGCTGCAACGTCATCGCGGTAAACCAGCCGATGGAACCGATAATCCCCGCAAGCCCCACCAAAGAGGACATGCGCCAGTTTTTCAAAGCGGCGCGTAACTCACTGGGGCAAGAGAACGACATCCAGCTCGCCATCACCACAGTTTGAAAGCCTGTCACACACACCAGCGTGAATGCTGCCTGAAGTAAAAACGTGTCCGCTTCAACGGACAAAGATGCAGTGCGGTAGAATGCAGCCGAAGCACCGAAGAAGGCCGCTGCTGTCAGACCGATTAGCGCTGGTTTGCCAGTGAGCGCGGCAGCAAGTGAGCGACCTGTGAACTGCACTTTGCCCAGACTGATAAACAACACGCCGACAATGCCCACGGCAATCGCTGCCATGCCAAGGGGTGTGAGTTGTTCGCCCAAAAGAATGAAGCCGAACAACGCCGCTTGCACCGGTTCCGTTTTGGAGTAAGCCGTTCCAACAGCAAAGTTGCGATAGGAAAAGAGGTGCACCAGCAGGAATGCCGCCGCAATCTGCGCCAGCCCACCAAGACCAGCTGCTATGAAGAAAGAGTATTCCACTGCGGGCAGCGCCTCGCCAGTCACCTGCAAGATCCCAAGCAGATATAACACCGCAATAGGAAAGCCGAAGCCGAAGCGAATGAACGTCGCGCCCGTGGTGCCGATCTTGCCCTTTAGATGCTTTTGCAATGCAGAGCGCAGGTTTTGACTAAACGCTGCAAAAATAGTGATTGGAATCCAAAGTTCCATTTGAAATACCCTCAATTCATCGAGAGCATCATAGAGGATGCATAGGTGTTTATTCTATGTTTTAATTGGATATTTGAGGATAGCGAACTCAGATACTCTTGAGCAAATCTGAACATCGGAACGGCTTGTATTTTCATGAAGACAGTGCACGCCACGTAAGTGAGTCCCCTCTAAATACGCAGCGGTTTGCAACAATAATGCCCGCAACCGCATCCACGGCTCATGCAAACAGCAATTGGTGACTTAAATTAGGCTCAATTTCTCTACGGCTTGACGCTGATCAATGTTTAATTATTAATTCATTCTTATATGCGCATAAGCAAATAAGCAAAGGCGTTATGATGCAGAAGATACTTGCGGCTCTATCAGAGCCAACCAGACGCGCTGGCCTGCGCCTGCTCTGGGATTCCAAAGAGCATTGTGTTTGTGAATTGATGGAACGTCTTGATGCCAGCCAAAGCCGGATGTCACGGCACATGAAAGCGCTGGCGGATGCAGGATTAGTGACTGGACGCCGAGACGCCCAATGGGTGCGATACAAACGTTGCCCAAACATCCCTAGCGAAGTCTCTGCATTTATTGACGCTTTATGGACTGCAGAAGATGCCGAGCAGGAGAAAACTTAATGACCTCTCCAACGGAAAAATCCTTGCAGCAGAATAACGCGAACCAAAGGGTGTGGCTTGCTGGCCTTGCTGGCGCTGGCGTTCTTTGGTGGATCCTTTACAGCCAACTGGTCCCGTTTTCTGAATGGGTTACGGCTGCCCTTCCGGTGGACCGCAACAGTCATACGGGAGAAGCAATTGCCTTCTTCCTTTATGACGTTCCCAAAGTGCTGTTGCTCCTGGTTCTGATCGTTTTTACGTCCGGTGTGCTGCGCAGCTGGTTCAGTCCGGAAAAAACACGCGCAGTCCTTGCCGGAAAACGCGAGATAATGGGCTACCCACTTGCCGCCGCGCTGGGAGTGGTCACACCATTTTGCTCATGCTCCTCTGTGCCGCTCTTTATTGGCTTTGTTTCCGCTGGCGTGCCTCTGGGCGTCACCTTCTCGTTTCTGATTGCCGGACCGATGGTAGGGCCCGTTGGACTTGGCTTACTCTATGGGCTTGTGGGTTGGAAGATTGCAACACTCTATCTCATCTTTGGCTTTTCAATCGCCACCGTTGCTGGTTGGATAATGGGTAGGATGGGTCTGGAGCGCTACCTGCAAGATTGGGTGCGGGAGATGAAAGCGGCTCCGTTGCAAGAGATCCCTCCTGAGCAACTTCGCCTTAGTGACCGCTTCGACACTGGACTGGAGCAGGTTCGTGAAGTGCTGGGCAAAGTATGGATCTGGGTCGTGCTAGGGATCGCCATTGGTGCGCTTATTCATGGCTTTGTTCCAGAAGCTGTCATGCTGCGCATCATGAGTGCCGATACCTGGTGGTCCGTTCCTGCTGCAGTTGGTGTTGGAGTTCCCATGTACACCAACGCTGCTGGTGCAGTTCCCATCGTGGAGGCCTTGCTTGGCAAGGGTGCCGCCCTTGGTACAACATTGGCTTTTATGATGTCGGTGATTGCCCTTAGCCTACCAGAAATGATCATTCTCAAACAAGTTCTGACCTATCGACTAATCGCGATTTTTATAGGTGTTGTTGCCACTGGAATTCTGGCGACAGGTTACCTGTTCAATATTATTCTTTGAAGACCCACTTCCAACACCACAAATGGAGCACTAAATGAAACAAGTGAAGGTTTACGGACCGGGCTGCAAACGCTGTGAAACAACCAAGAACATGGTGCAAGACGCCGCAACAAAGCTCAATATTGAAGTTGAGATCGAGAAAATAACCGATCCAAGAGAAATTGCCGTTGCAGGTATTATGTCAACCCCCGGCATATCCGTTGACGGCAAGTTGGTTCATGCAGGTGGTTTGCCCGATGAAGCAAAACTGGAAAGCTGGCTTTTAAGCTAAAACGGCCCACACGCCTCGAACACACTCAATTAGTATAGGGTCTTGGGTTTGGTGCGGCTCGAGGAGTACCTGTTTTTTTGAGGTCGATAGTCAAACGAGTCAGATAGCGACTCATTTGCCTTCCGTAATCGTCAATTAGAGGGCTTTTTCTTGTCGCGCCGACGATTTGTCGGTCCATGTGGGGAAACTGCCATCATTTATCCCAAGGAGCACCGGTGAAATGGCGACAATCGGTCATAGGTAACGCTCCTTATTACGCGTAGTAACCCTGATATATGAGTAACCAAAGCGTGTTGCGTTCTCTAGATTACTATGTAATTAGCTCATTCCCCTCGGTAACTTTGAAAATCACGCCGTAATCGAATTTTAAATCGTTACAATTGGCGCAGATCACAGGTTTGTGAGCCTTGATCAATTACGTATTCCTACCCATTTCAATCCGAAGCGTTTCGATGCACTTTCCCGTTAAATCTTTTTGCACCCGGTGAAAAAGTTTTCACCAACAAGGTTTGTCGCCACCCTCGGCAAACCTATTCGGGGACCTACAACCAGCTATCTCCCCTTTTAGCTGGGACTTGTAATACTCGAAACTACATGGGCTAAAGCGAAGTCCGTTCCCTGCTGTTATTTACAGCATCCCTCCTCCCGGACTTCGCTTCCAGCTCACTCAAACACAGGATCGGGAGACCCTCACGGTGACCAAGCTGCGTCCAGGCGTCATTTTTGGCGAAGAATACAAAACACTCATCGAAGCAGCCCGCGAAGGGCAATACGCTCTTCCAGCAGTAAATGTGGTTGGCACAAACTCAATCAACGCAGTGCTCGAAGCTGCGGCGGCCAACAAATCCGACGTTGTCGTACAGCTCTCCAATGGCGGCGCCCAGTTCTACGCTGGTGCAGCAATGGCCGACAGCTTCCAGGCTCGTGTCCTTGGCGCGGTTTCCGCAGCCCAACACGTACACCTGCTGGCAAAACACTACGGCGTGTGTGTTGTGCTTCACACCGACCATGCCAACCGTAAGCTGGTGCCATGGCTTGAAGCTCTCATTTCACACGGCGAAGACTACTTTAAAGCAAATGGTCGCCCGCTGTTCACCTCGCACATGTTGGACCTTTCCGAGGAAACTTTGGAAGACAACCTCTCTGAAAGTGCACGTCTGCTGAAGCGTATGGCTCCACTGCAGATGAGCCTTGAGATCGAACTCGGCTGCACTGGTGGTGAAGAAGATGGCGTTGGGTCTGACGATGACATCGGGTCCGACAACCCGAAACTTTACACGCAGCCAGAAGATGTGCTGGAAGCGTACAACCTTCTCAACCCATTGGGTCACTTCTCCGTTGCTGCCTCCTTCGGCAATGTGCACGGCGTGTACAAACCAGGCAACGTAAAGCTGCGCCCTGAGATTTTGCGCGAAAGCCAGAAGCTGGTTCGTGAAACACACAACCTCGGAGTTAACCCGCTTCCACTCGTCTTCCACGGTGGATCCGGTTCCGAAAAAGCGAAAATCACAGAGAGCCTCGGCTACGGTGTGTTCAAAATGAACATCGACACTGATACTCAGTTCGCATTCTCTGAAAAAGCCGGCGCTTATGTGTTTGAAACTCCAAATGCATTCAAACACCAGATCGACCCGGACACAGGTGTCCCTTATAAGAAAGTCTACGACCCACGCAAACTGCTGCGTGCGGGCGAAAAAGGCATTGTCACTCGCTTGACAGAAGCCTTTGCAGACCTTCAAAGCGCCGGTAAATCTCTGGCGCAGTAAGAATGACCTGATCACCCTCCCATAACCGGGTGATTGCTTATCAGCCACTCCTTCATGGAGTGGCTCGGATTTGAATGGAGTATAGGATGAAAGCGCTTTTCATTGGCCAGTCCTACATTGACGTGACCTTTTTGTCAGAGACCATGCCGGAGGGTGATGAAAAGGCGATTGCACAGGACTATGCAGTCAGCTTTGGCGGCAACGCCGTAACGGCTGCCTTTGTGTGCGCCCGCCTTGGTGTTGCGCCTGATTTGCTGTGCTCCATGGCAGATGACTGGCTGTCTCGCATGTTCCGCGATATGGCTGCGAAATACTCCATTCCGATACACAGCTGTAAGGTGAAGGAAAGCTCGCTCTCCTTCATCATGCCAAAAGACGGTAAACGCGCCATCGTGCGTTGTCGTGACAATGATTTCCTGCATCCGTTCCCGGATCTCAACCTTGCTGGTTGCCGTATGCTGCACGTGGATGGTCACATTCCGGAAGCGGCGCTGCATTACGCCAAAGCCTGCCGTAAACATGGCATCATGACGTCTTTGGATGGCGGAGCTGTGCGCTCCAACACCGAGGAACTGCTTGATTACATTGATGTTGCGATCGTCTCCGAGCTGTTCTGTGAGCAGTTGGAGAAATCACCTGAAGACACGCTGGAATATCTGCGAGCTAAGGGTGTGAAGGTTGGCGGCGTCACTCAGGGCGAAAAAGGCCTGTTGTGGTATGAAGACAACTGCCCGGTTAAACGGTTGCCAGCGCTTAAAGTGCCAAAAGAGCGCGTGCTGGACACCAACGGGGCGGGTGATACGTTCCACGGCGCTTATGTTTACGGTTACCTTGCAGACCCTCAGGGCACATGGGAAGACCACTTCAAACTGGCACGGGCTGCGTCTGCGCATGCCATTCAGTTCCTGGGCAACGAGGCTTCCTTGCCAACTGTTCAAGACCTTAAAAACGTCCAGACAAACTTTCCTGCGGGCGAATAATTTTGCAGCTTCACCAAAATGACACTGTGGTGTTGGTGAGGCAGTGAAGAACTGAACAAAAATAGGAAGAACAAAGAAGAAGAATAAAGAAACGCCTACACTGGATCCAACCAGAGGTAGTGCTCACAACCTAAAAACTCCGTCTCACTGAGGCGGGGTTTTTCTTTATGTATTTTACAAACCCGATATCCTGATCGGTAAAGCTTACTCGCCCACCCTCATGTCAACTATACCCCCTTGATAGACGTGGGCCGAAATCTATGGGGGCATCCCCTTGGCTGCAAATTCCCCCAATTTAGCTCTGGTGAATACTAACTCTTCTTAGAAAATTGACCCTCACATATTTATAACCCCGGATATTACTGGCATTGTTTCACTAATATTCTTCTGAATTATCCGAGAATATAAGTAGATACATGAGGAAGCCAATATTGAATTCGGCTTCCCTCACACGAATACAATATTTACTCCGATGCTTGCTCGCCTATCGCGGCGGAATAAACTCTGCATGCCAAATTACTGGTGTCTGTCGGCAGTAATTATCTCAGTTTCTATTGTTTAAAACAAGGTTTATACTATGACAAAACTGAAGCTTACATATGCACTAGCTGCATTGATGGCCACTACGGGACTGGCACAAGCAGGAACGATTACAATTACCACCGATGGCAGTAACGCAATCACTCATTATGCTGGCTCATCAGACAATTCCGGTACCGTCTTTAATGAAACAACGACAACTGCAATTGGTTCCAAGAAGGACGTAGACAAGATTTTTGCAGGTGAAATCAATAGCAACGCACAAGATATTGCGACCAATACGCAAACCATCAATGATTTCGAAATGCTCTTTGGGTCGGTTCAGACCACCGCCCCAACTCCGATCTCAAGCACTGTAAAGGATCCTTTAAAAACCGGTGATGCAACCCTTGACGATGCACGCACTGAGGTCGCCAAAATTGATAATAATTCCACACTTAAAGGTGAGTGGGAAACCTACATCAACCACGTAGAAGCCAAAGCAGCAGCTGGCGAAAAAATTACTATGGAACAACCGACGGCCCCCGCGACAGGCGATTTTATCGGCGGAAGTATACCTACAAACATGGCAACCAAATTGAGTGGCCTTGACGCCGCGGTCGGCAATTATGCGTCAGAGCAGTTACCGCATGAAAGCTATAGCGCCTACACCAAAGCAAATGGGGCAAATGCTTCTGGCCGCGCAACAGCGCAGGCGTTGGAAAACGGTGAGGGATTAGCAACCGGTATCCTCGCATCCTTCAATGCAGTTGATGACAAGATCGGCGACATCAGCACTCTGCCAAGCGATCTGCAGGCAGCAACTCCTGCTGACACCTCAGTTGTATCTGCTGTGACCAAGCTCAACGAAAAAGTTGGGTCGCTCGGTGACCTGAACTCTACGTTCACCGGAACAGCACGAACCAGTCTTGTTGCTGCTGCTAACAGCAATGCGGACCGCATTACAGCCAACAGCGATGGGATAGCCAACAACAGCACGCGCATTGTTGCGCTGGAAGAGGACGTAGACGACCTCCAATCCGGTGTGGCCATGGCAATTGCTATGGCAAACGCTCCTATCATTCAGGGCGGCTACAACGGCGTTTCTTTGTCTGGCGGCTTTGGTCACTTTAAAGGCAAGTCCGCAGGTTCCATGAAAGCGGCCTTCATGCCCATGGAAAACATGGCAATCACTGCTTCAGTTGCAACTGACTTTGGCGACAACGTTGCAGCGGGCGCGGGCCTTGGCTTCTCCTTCTAATTGAGAAAGGTATGTACATGAGCCGGTTTCTGACTTTCATTCTTGTAGCTTTCGCCGTGATGTTTCATGGCGGAGGTAACTCCTTCATATCCACGGCTATGGCAAAAGAGGAGTGGTCCGTTCAATGCAGCCGTGATCAGTGCCAGATGTATGCTGAAATCCGGCTCCAGAACGGTGCTCTGTTCAACACTATTGCTTTTCGAAAACTGAACGCAAAAACCTACGCAGGTATTTTGAAGGTACCCCTAGGTTTCCACGTACCCAGCGGCATTAACATTGGAATTGACGACGCCGCAGTCATCCAAGCGAAGCTGATCACTTGCAAAGAAGATGGCTGCGAAGCAGCATTCACCGCCAATGAATTGGTAATCGACTTCCTGAAGCGCGGTACACAAATGTCAATTCTGCTGCGCAAAGCAGATGACAGAAAGCAACTTGCGCTCAACTACTCTCTCATGGGTTTTACACGAAACTGGAAGGAATTTCACAAGCGCATGGAAGTCCTGATGCCATGACTAAAAAGACTACCAGTCCACCTCGGAAATGATCGCTGTCTCTCAACAGCGGTTATTTCTTGCTCCCATGTCGCGAGGCTATTTCCAGCTCAGGTCCAAAAACCAATCTGCTACCATTGAATGTTCGGGCGAGCCTTATCTCTTCTTTGAAGCAAATTCGCCTGCGCTTCCCTCACCTGCTTAGGCATGATGCCAAAATGCTCTTTGAACCACCGCGTAAAGCTATCCAGCCGTGTAAAGCCGGCAAGCCCGCGCGATAGTCTGCACCGGCTCCTCAGCAAACTCATTGGCTCACAACATGCGATTTGCCTGAACCAGCCGTACTTTGTTAATAAAGGCGCAGCACATCTCTTTCACAACCAATGGACTGCGTAGAGGACGTATAGAATATAGCCGAACTTAGATTGTAGAAATCACCTGCACTCCAGTTATCAAAAACCAGTTGGGAAATTTATTTCCGAGTTCCGACCATGGTCACATGGCATTTTGACAAAGCGTCAATTAGTTATGTTGCTTGCAACCCTGAGCATTTGAGAGAGTGGGACAACGGTGACAAGTACATCCGGCATGAGAAACAAAATCAGCATTTGTGGTGAAACTGAGTTTCAGCGGTTTATCGGCTATGAGCTGGAACTTGACCCTGAACACGGTACAGCGGAATGTTCATTGGACATTGACGCCCGTTATACAAACCGCAGTGGGGTCGTGCATGGCGCAATGATCACCATGCTGCTGGATAATGCTTGTGGCGGCGCGTGTAGCGCCTCTGTTGATCCGACCGGCATGCAACCGTTTGTGACGATCTCGCTCAACATCAACTTCATGGCACCGGCTATTTGCAAGCGGTTAGTCGCAAAGGGGCACGTTATAGGCGGTGGTAAAAGTACACTGTTTGCAGAAGCGCAGTTGTTTGACGAGAACAACAGACTAATTGCCACCGCAACCGGCCCATTTAAACGAGCCCCGGAACGGACTGCGAGACTGGATAAGATTTAGGCCACGCTACCGATTACAGACTCAATTTTCGGACGCAAGAGCGAAGTGACGGTTTCAGAATTCAAAGCCTTGCCAGTATCTGACTCTCGCAGCTGTCTACCTCACCGCCACGAAATTACTGGCATGTTGATTACACTCATTCTCCTTCCTGCATGCGATGTGCTCGCGGAAGATATTTGAGTCGTTTCCTTCCGCACTCCCCATAAATCGCTGGAATATGTACGGATGAAGCAGAAAAGGAGGGCTGAGGCTGAGTTCTCCCACATAAATTCGGATGAATCCCCAGAGATTTTTGATATTATTATTCGAGGCGAAACACCACGGGTGACCTATGAACCTTGGGGAAATTGGCAGTTTTTACGTTAGGAAATTGCATTTATTTACGTTTTCCCTCTGCATATTTTTACGACAAAGCGGCAAAATATGGCAGTTTTTAGCCATCTACCTACAATTCATCCAGAATGAAATATTCAGCAACGTTAACATTCTGCATTCTCAATAATTTATTAAATTAGAATATTATGATGTACGCACATATTGCTAAATCACAAATAGAAAAAATGTACTAAATCCGAATTGATTGCACTCAATTTAGAATGTTTATAATTGCTCTAGGTTCCTGCGCGTACGAGCAGTTCCTTATATTTCTAAAGGCTCTGCTCCAATCAATAGCTGTGAGACGCGGCTGTTAGTACGGAGTACGAATATGGCTGGTGCAAGCCACAACACACAGATAACCACACCAGAAGTGAGCAAAGGTCGCGAACGAACAGCATTCTTTGTGCTTGCAGTCGTTCTGGCCCCAGTTGTGATGACTGCGGCGGTCGGCGGATACGGTCTCCTCCTCTGGATTTCGCAAATTGTACTTGGTCCACCGTCCTTTTAAGAGGTAGCTGTGGCTAACCTATCCCGCAGAGCATTTTTTACCCGCTTCAGTGCCACCCCAGAGGTGACGAACCCGGTTCGTCCGCCATGGACCACAGAACAACGGATTGAAGACAAATGCACCGGTTGCTTTGAATGCGTCAAAGCGTGCCCGGAAAGCATTTTGTTCAGCGTAGATAACAGGCCTTACCTCAAAACCGACATCGGTGAATGCACGTTCTGCGAAGCCTGCGCAAAAGCGTGCCCGGAAGAAGGTCTGTTTGATCTGACCGCGGCACCCTGGAGGCTCACTGCAGAATTACAGCAAGAGGCATGTTTGTTGGCAAAGGGAGTTTCTTGCCAATCCTGCACCGACTGCTGTGATCCCAGAGCCCTTCGGTTCGATATGCGTGTGGCCCCAACAGGAAAGATAAATCTGGATGCAGACCTGTGCAATGGCTGCGGTGCCTGCCTTATCTCCTGTCCTGTAGATGCGATCACTTTGAACGACCTGAGCCGAGAAAGTTTTGTGAATGCGTAATGCAACAACCGTAGAGCGAATAGAGGAAGCCGGTGTCTGGCACATATCAAGTGTGCTGATACAGGCGGACCCTGCAAAAAAAGATCAGATATGCACAGCGATTGAACAGATCTCAGTCGCGGAAATCGCAGAAGTACCTGCAACTGAAAAGATTATTGTGACGCTGGAAACCCAGAGCGAACGCGGCCTTGCCGACGCTTTGAGTGAAATTCAGCATCTGGATGGCGTTGTGACTGCATCGCTCATCTTCCACCAAACAGACACCACCGACCTTAATTCTATTGTGATTTCTGATCAGGGTGACATGCAACCCGAGGGGATTTGCTCATGATTAAACTAACCAGACGCGCCGTCATTAAGGCGCAGGCTGTTGCAGCGGCTGCCGCTGCTGCCGGGGCAAGCCTTCCGGCACAAGCGTCTAACCTTGTTACTGATTCCAGCAAAACAGACCTGAAATGGTCTAAAGCGGCGTGTCGCTTCTGTGGCACCGGTTGTTCCATTATGGTTGCGACCAAGAACGACCGTGTTGTTGCAACACATGGCGATGCACTCAGCCCGGTCAACAAAGGCCTGAACTGTGTGAAAGGTTACTTCCTTTCCAAGATCATGTACGGCAAAGACCGCCTGACAACTCCATTGCTGCGTAAAACCGATGGCGTTTACGACAAGGAAGGCGAGTTCGAGCCAGTATCCTGGGACGAAGCTTTCGACATCATGGCTGTTAAAGCAAAAGACGCCATGAAGAAGAATGGCCCTTTCGCAGTGGGCATGTTTGGCTCAGGTCAGTGGACCGTATGGGAAGGCTACGCCGCTTCAAAGCTCTGGAAAGCCGGTTTCCGCTCAAACACCATTGATCCGAACGCGCGTCACTGCATGGCATCTGCCGTTGGCGCATTCATGCGGACTTTCGGTATCGATGAGCCAATGGGCTGTTACGATGACTTTGAGAGCGCAGATGCCTTCGTGCTCTGGGGTTCCAACATGGCTGAGATGCATCCGGTTTTGTGGACCCGTCTCGCCGACCGTCGTCTGTCCAACCCAGATGTAAAAGTTGCTGTTCTTTCTACATACCAGCACCGCAGCTTTGACCTTGCTGACATTCCAATGGTGTTCACACCGCAGACCGATCTCGTGATTGCGAACTTTATCGCAAACTACATCATCGAGAACGACGCCGTGGACATGGACTTTGTTAGCAAGCACACCAACTTCCGCCTTGGCAATCAGGACATCGGCTACGGCCTGCGCCCTGAGCATCCATTGGAAAAAGCTGCGAAAAACGCAACGAAAGCTGGTGGTTCTACGGAAATCAGCTTCGAAGAATACGCTGCGTTCGTTAAGTCATACACTCTGGAATACGCTGAGAAGATGTCTGGCGTTCCTGCAAACCGTTTGCTGGAACTGGCTAAGCTTTACGCTGATCCAAACACGAAGGTTATGTCCCTCTGGACCATGGGTGCCAACCAGCATACCCGCGGCGTTTGGGTCAACCAGATGTTCTACAACATCCACCTTCTCACTGGTAAAATCTCCAAGCCGGGTAATGGTCCGTTCTCACTAACCGGTCAGCCATCCGCGTGTGGTACAGCTCGTGAAGTTGGTACGTTCTCGCACCGTCTGCCAGCCGATTTGGTCGTGAAGAACCCAGAGCACCGGAAAATTGCTGAAAAAATCTGGAAACTTCCAGACGGCACTATTCCAGCAAAGCCGGGCTACCACGCAGTTCAGCAAAGCCGGATGCTCAAAGATGGCAAACTGAACTTCTACTGGACCCAGGTCACCAACAACATGCAGGCTGGTCCTAACGTTGTTGAAGAGATCTACCCAGGCTGGAGAAACCCGGATAACTTCATCGTTGTCTCTGATCCGTACCCAACCGTGTCCGCAATGGCTGCTGATCTTATTCTGCCAACAGCAATGTGGGTGGAAAAAGAAGGCGCTTACGGCAACGCAGAACGCCGCACACAGTTCTGGCAACAGCTGGTCTCTGCACCGGGCGATGCAAAATCTGATCTTTGGCAGACTGTTGAATTCTCCAAACGCTTCAAAGTTGAAGAAGTCTGGCCTGAAGAGCTGATCGCTAAGCAGCCAGAAGTACGCGGTAAAACACTGTTCGACATTCTGTTCGCGAACGGCAATGTAGACAAGTTCCCACTTTCTGAAACCAGCGATGAGTACAAGAACGACGAGTCTAACGACTTCGGTTTCTACATTCAAAAAGGCCTGTTTGAAGAATACGCAACCTTCGGCCGTGGCCATGGTCACGACTTGGCACCGTTTGAACGGTACCACGAAGAGCGCGGTATGCGTTGGCCAGTTGTCAACGGCAAAGAAACCCAGTGGCGTTTCCGCGAAGGATCAGATCCTTACGTTGGAAAAGGCAAGGGCTTTGAGTTTTACGGTCATAAAGACGGTAGAGCACGCATCTTTGCCCTGCCCTATGAACCAGCAGCAGAGAGCCCGGACGAAGAGTATGACTTCTGGCTCTGCACAGGTCGCGTAGTTGAGCATTGGCACACAGGGTCTATGACCCAGCGTGTTCCTGAGCTTTACAAAGCGTTCCCGGATGCTGTGTGCTTCATGCACCCTGACGATGCAAAAGCCAAAGGCCTGCGCCGTGGTTCTGAAGTGCGCGTAATCTCCCGTCGTGGCGAGATCACAACACGCATTGAGACCCGTGGTCGTAACAAGCCGCCAAAAGGCCTCGTGTTCGTACCGTTCTTTGATGCAAGCCAGCTCATCAACAAGGTGACACTGGATGCAACAGATCCTCTTTCAAAACAGACCGACTATAAGAAGTGCGCGGTCAAGATTGTAGCTGTGTGAGGTACGCCATGAAACTTTTAAAACTCCTTGTCGCCAGCCTTATCGCGGTGTCAGTCTTCGGTGGAGCCAGCGTTTACGCTGGCGAGCCCATCACCCAATTCCGCAACGCGGACATCCTCACGCAGGATACCCCGCCGCGCATTCCAAAAGTGGTCAACACCGACGAACGTCAGGTGCGTAACTACCCTGAGCAGCCACCCTTGATCCCTCACAAGATCGACGGCTACCAGATCGACAAGCGCCTGAACAAATGCATGACCTGCCATGGCCGTAGAGCTATTGAGCAGTCTCAGGCACCTATGATTTCGGTGACTCACTTCATGAACCGGGAGGGTCAGTTCCTGGCATCTGTTTCTCCTCGTCGCTTCTTCTGCACTCAGTGTCACGTTCCTCAAACTGAGGCCAAGCCTTTGGTTGAGAACACATTCGTTGACGTTGATGACGTGCTCAAAGGTAAGACTGAGAAGTAGGAGCACACCGCATGTTTTCAATTATCAAACGGTTCTGGCACGTTGTCGCCAAACCCAGTGTTCATTACAGCCTCGGCTTTTTGACACTCGGCGGGTTTGTCGCCGGCATCATCTTCTGGGGTGGGTTTAACACCGCCCTGGAAGTGACCAACACAGAAGCTTTCTGTATTGGGTGTCACGAAATGGAGAACACAGTTTATCAGGAACTCAAGACCACCATTCATTATACCAACCGGTCTGGTGTGCGTGCGACTTGTCCTGATTGCCATGTGCCTCACAACTGGTCCTCTAAGGTTGCCCGTAAGATTCAGGCATCCAAGGAAGTTTATGGCAAAATTTTCGGCACGATCTCAACTCCTGAGAAGTTCGAGAACAAGCGTCTTGAGCTGGCAAGCCATGAGTGGGCTCGCTTTAAAGCCAATGACTCTCTGGAATGCCGGAACTGTCACAGTGAAGAATCCATGGACTTTACTCGGCAAAGCTTGAGGGCATCCGAGCAGCACTCCAAGTATCTGGTTTCCGGAGAAAAGACCTGTATCGACTGCCACAAGGGTATTGCCCACCGCCTACCAGACCTGAGTTTGTTGAAAGAAGATAAATAAGACCCAAGACATCTCAGAGCAAAAAAGCCTCGTGGTTCGCGCCACGGGGTTTTTTCTTGTCCACATGATTGTTCAATATTTTATCAATTAAATTTATGAGTGCCTTTCTATCACCATCGCTTGCACGCAATTCCCCACAAAATCCTCACAGTTCACTCAAATTACCGAGTGTTTACAGCTATTAACCTTTGCAAGTCTTTCATGAATATTTTTATGGAATCATCGCCCAGCAATACCCCCTATGTCCCAAGGGAAGCTCTCCGGTCTCCCATGAGTGCTTTTTGATACTCCGCCAAAATTCTATCTGCATATATTCCGACATTAATGGAGTTTATTAGAATTTTACTAATTCCTAAGTTGTTGATTTAGTAAAACTAATAAGCTCATATCAAATTCAGGTCGGCAGTCAAAGGGCTGCATCTGGAAGTGTTTAGACCGGGTGGATTGCAAGTAATACCCACCCATCTGATAGGATGTGAAAGATGAACTCTTTGAAGCTTTCTGCTGCGGTTGTTGCTCTTGTTGTTGGCATAAGCACTGTACAAGCGGCTGAAATTTTCGTGTCCGAGGGCGTTGTTTCTACTGATGCGGAAACGAAAATCGTAAACCAAGGTAGTGAAAACGAATTTACTCGAAACTTTCCTGGCCACACCGGTAAGGCAACTGGCATTACTGCTAGCATAAGCAATATTGAAGAATCCGACCTTAACGGCGCATTAAGGTCTAAGATCAAAACTATTGATGATAACAAGGACGATATCAGAACTAATCGTCGGGCCATTGGCGCAAACAAATCAAAAATCACAACCAATCGTCGCTCCATCGCAACGAATAAGTCCGATATCACCACCAATCGCCGCGCAATTGGCGGAAATAAATCAAAAATCACGACCAACCGCCGTAACATCGCAACAAACAAGTCCGATATCACCACCAATCGTTGGGCAATTGGCGGAAATAAATCCAACATTACAATTAACCGCCGCAACATCTCTTCAAACACCACGCGTATTGGCACGAATGAAACCAATATCTCCAACAACACCACCAATATCACCACCAACAGAACCAACATCGCCACGAATGCGTCAAACATCTCCTCTAATACCTCCAGCATCGTATCGCTGGAACAGGATGTAGATGAGCTGCGCAGCGGTGTTGCTATGGCCGTTGCAATTGCAAACGCACCAGTTCTGCAAGGCGGCAAAAACGGCATCTCTGTTTCCGGTGGTTTTGGTCACTTCAAAGGCAAAGCTGCAAGCGCACTGAAAGTTGCCTTCCTGCCAACTGAAAACATGGTTCTGACTGCATCTGTTGCAACAGACTTTAACGACAACATTACTGCAGGCGCAGGCATGGGCTTCTCATTCTGATCGGATGAAAACAATGAAACCAATCTGGACACTGCTGACAGCGACAGCCCTCTTTCTGCTTCAAGGTGTGACCGCATACAGCACCACTGGACCTTCCAATGAAGAGGACTGGTCGGTTAAATGCAATGCCGACATTTGTCAGGTCTATGCAGAAATCCGGCTTGAGAACGGGGCACTGGTCAATTCCATCATGTTTCGAAAACTCGACACAGATGTGTATGCCGCCATTCTCAAACTCCCACTCGGAATTCACATTCCCAGCGGTATCCAGATTGGAATTGATAACGACGCCTTGTTTGATGCGAAAATCATCACCTGTCAGGAAGACGGGTGCGAGGCAGCATTCAATGCCAACTCAACCATCGTTGATTTTCTAAAGCGCGGCAAGGACATGTCCATTGTCGTGACGAAAAGTAGTGACCGCAAAAAGCTGGCACTGAATTACTCGCTGGTTGGCTTTACGCGCAACTGGGACGAGTTCACCAAGCGCATGGCTGTACTCTTGCCCGATGAGAAAAACGGGTAGGAATAGATAGATGGAACCACAGAATAGGTCCCCAACCTTTAATTCTGAGGCTCCATCTCTTTATCTTCTAAGGTTGACGGTCAGCAATACGCTTTTCAAGCTCTACTGCGAACTCCACCATCAACATTCCATCCCTCAATGCCGCTTTCTCGCCAGGCGATGAGAGTTGGCCTTGTTGCAAGGGTCGCTCAGTGTCTGTAATTAGAAGGTTTGTTCGTCTTCGTAAAGCTATCCTATGCCGCACAAGTTCAACGCCAGCCGTCGTCACAAACTTGACAAGAAGAAGTATCGTGTCACGAACTGGCGTGACTATAACGAAAGTCTTCGTAATCGTGGTGATTTGACGATCTGGGTCAGCCGTGAGATTGGGAAGGAGTGGTCAGCGCCGCGCCGGACCTCGCGCGGAGGGCAACGTAAATATTCTGATTTGGCCATTGAGATGTGCCTGACACTGCGTAGCGTATACTTCCTAGCGTTGCTACAGTCGCAGGGATTTATGCGCTCTGTGGTTCGATTGATGCAAGTTGATTTGTCAGTTCCAGATTTTTCAACGTTGTCCCGGCGAGCCGGTGGCTTGCAGATTACCAAGCCAGCAAAGGCCAGAACAGAACCGACGCATCTTGTGGTCGACAGTACTGGTGTCAAGATCTATGGCGAAGGCGAATGGTTTCAAAACAAACACAAAACCAAGGCAACGCGACGATCCTGGCGCAAGCTCCATCTTGGTATGGACTTGAACACTGGCGAGATTGTATGCTCCGATCTCACCTATGAAAATGTAGGTGACCCGACCGTCCTGCCTGACCTTCTGGATCAGGTTGACGGTCTTGTAAACAGATTTCTGGCTGATGGAGCCTATGACGGTGAGCCAACACGAAGGGTCCTTGAGACACGGTATGGAGATGACGTTGAGATTATCATTCCCCCACCCAAAACAGCTGCTTTAAGTCCTGAAGCTGACAGGGCTCCCTCATCGCGAGATAAACATATTCTTGCGATCAAAGACAAAGGGCGCCTCGGTTGGCAAAAACAAACAGGCTACAATCAGCGCTCCCAAATTGAAACGCAGATGGGACGCTGGAAGCAAGTCATCGGCAACAAACTAAAGGCACGCACCTTTAACAATCAGAGGACCGAAACAAAGATTGGCGTTAGCATTCTCAACACAATAACTGAACTCGGCAGGCCCGCGTTCGAAGCAATCTCATGACCTGAATTTACGGGTTTGGGCGTGCTTTAAGCTATTCACGACCCGTGCAACAAGGCCAATATTTGGCGTTCTTTTACTTCCAAACTCGCCAAAGCACTGTTGCCGCCTTCACAGAAAAGCACCAGCAATGCCTTTGAACAAATTTTGGCGTATAAACTGATTTGAGGCGGCGTTGAACATTTCATCCCAACTTGAAAAGACGGTGTTTGATGCGACGATCTTCTCCCATAAATCATCATCGATAGACGCAATGCTTTCTTGGGAAACATCGTTTTGTCCGGCCACACTAAATAGATCAGTAACACTCTGATAGTTCGAATTATCTTGCATGAAATCGTCATTCAGCAATTCTGCCAAGTCGACGGTTTCCTGCTTTTTCAACCGCTGTGCATTGGCCATTATCGCATCAATATTGCCGTAGATCAGATCACGAAGATTATCGGTTTTATGCTCCAAAACCCTGTTCCTTTATAAGCTGAGGAAAGGGCCGCACGTGTGCCCTTTCCCGCACTGATTAGCGGATCATCATACCGCCGTTTACGTCGATTGATTCACCAGTGATGAAATCATTCTCGACAAGCAACTTAATCGCGGAAACAATATTGGCAGGCTGGCCGTTACGTTTCAGCGGTGTGTTTGCAGCCCACGCATCCATCTGATCTGGCGTGGAGACTTTCTCATGGAAAGGGGTGTCGATAACACCGGGAGCAACAGAATTGACGCGAATGTCGGGTGCTAGCTCTTTACTAAGACCACGTGTGAACGTATCCACGGCCCCCTTAGCAGCCCCGTAAAGAGTGGCAGTTGGTCCACCATGACGAACAACAATGGACGAGATATTGACGATGCTCGCGTTTCTGCCATTACGCAGCATTGGAATAGCAAGTGACGTGATTTTGAAGAGAGAGAACGCATTCAACCGGAAAATCTCATCCATCAACTGCCATTCTAATTGATCTGCAGCCTGACGACGCACCAGCCCACCGGCATTGTTGATCAACGCATCCAGCGTATCTGTTAGCCTGCTGATTTTGCGGAACAATTCAATACAGGCAATTTCGCTGGTGATGTCACTTTGCAGCAGATGCACGATGGCACCTTTTTGCACCAACTCAGCCTCCAAAGTCTTGGCTTTGTCTGTAGAGCGATTGTACACCAAGAAAAGCTCGTTTCCTTGTGCGAAGGCGCGAGCTGTTTCGGCCCCAATGCCGGTACTCGCACCAGTGATCATGATTTTTGCCACGATGGTATCTCTCTTTACTTCTGACAGGATGAATAGGTGAACGGTGTTGGGTTGGATGAGCAAAGATTGCGAAGGTGTCCTGCCCAAAAGAATAGGGAAACTATCGTCATGTAGGCACCGGCGATCGGCATGCTCATATAAAAGAACGACTTCGGTATCTGAAAAATTGGCGACCAAGCACTGGCCCGCATCATCAGGCTGAAGCTGTAGTAAGTGAACGCAACCAAGAAGAAGATGTTCATGCTCTCAATAAAGATGAGCAATACGTATTGGCTGCGCCGCCCTTTCAGGCTTTCCAGTAGGAAGTCGATGAATGGATGTGCCCTATCGCGCCACAGATAGGCTGCCACGGTGAAAACCATCCATGCAAACGAAACTTCAACGATTTCGTCAAACCACCCAATCGAGAATATCGGAAAAAACCTCAGGATTACGTTTAACGAAGTAAGAGCAAACAGAACAACCAGCAGAACCATGCCAAGGAGCAGGAATAGGTTGCTAAGCATCCGATCCAATTTATGTAACAAGTTCATCAAGACATCACCCAATTAGGTAGGTTGCGGTCAAAGACAGTGCCGGAATGAAAGCAACAGCAAACAGCACAAGCAAAATGCCGAGAATATAAGGCAGGACTTCTTTGCTGAGTGCTGTCACCGTGACGTTACTAATGGCAGCAACTGCGTAGAGGCACATACCGACGGGAGGACTGAGCAGACCAATCATGGAAGCTAGGATCATGATCACGCCAAATTGGATCGGGTCCATACCAATCATCTGAACAAGGGGCATAAAGATTGGAACGCAAATCAGAATGACGGCGATACCTTCAAGGAACATGCCCAGAACCAAAAGGACCCCGATCATAATGAGAAGTAATATGGCAGGAGAATCAGTTACGTTGACGAGGCCAGAAATCAAGTTCTGAGGGATCTGCTGGAAGATAAGAACCCAGCTAAAGAACCCAGCTGCCGCGATGATAAACATCACCTTGACCGTACAGATGAGTGTGTCCTTGAGGATGTACATCATGTTGCTGAGTGTTAAGGCCCGATACACAACCGATGATAGGAATATCGCATAGAGGCAAGCAACAACGGCCGCTTCTGTCGGTGTAAACATTCCGCCGAGGATTCCACCTACGATAATAATTGGTGTGAGCAGCGGAAGGAGCGCTTCTTTGAAGCTTTCCCAAACTTCGCTGTTACTGGCTTCTGGCCGGCGTGGATAGTTACGGCGCCGAGAAATCACATTAACTGCAACAGCCATTGCAATTGCCATAAGAACACCGGGCACCATACCCGCCAGGAAGAGTTTGCCAACAGAAACACCGGTAAGTGAACCATAAACAACGAAGGGTATTGATGGGGGAATTACAGGCCCAATGGTGGAAGAAGCGGCTGTAATGGCAGAGGCAAACCGGCTGTCATACCCATCATCAACCATGGCCTTGATCTCGATTTTCCCGAGTCCGGCGGCATCAGCAACAGCGGCACCAGACATTCCGGAGAAGATCACAGAAGAGACGATGTTAACTTGACCAAGACCACCCCAGTAATGCCCCACGGTTGCCTTTGCAAAACGGAAGATCTTATCTGTAATCCCGCCAGTATTCATCAAGTTGCCAGCAAGAATGAAAAAGGGGATTGCTAGAAGTGTGAAACCAGTTGTCGAGGAGTACATACGCTGCGCCATCAGTGGGAGCGCGGAAATGTTCTCATGCATTACAAACAAGGAAATGCCGCCAACAGAGACAGCGATGGGCACACCCATCAATATCATCGCGACAAGGCCTATGAAGATTAGAGCGGGCGTCAAGGTTCTCTCCCGTGTTTTTCCTAGGGCATCCGGCGGCAGAAAGCCGCCGGGCGTACTTGTGTGCGGTCAAAAGTCAGAGCATGCCTAGGAATTTTTCAAGGTTTTCAGTGCCAACATATTCACCGATTGCCTTGTAAGCAGGAGCCATCTCAGCCTTGAACTGGGCTTGTTCCGGGTAAGTGATCTTCATGCCTTTTGCTTCAAGTTTCTTGATCAGTTCCCCTTCTTCTTCACGCATCATCTTGCGCATCAAGTCTCCAGCAGCTTTGCTTTCTTCGCGAACAATTACTTGCTGATCTGGAGAGAGCTTGCCCCAACTGCTCTTGGAGATCACGCTCACCATTGAGTTGTAAACGTGGCGCGTGATGGCAAGGTTCTCCTGTACCTCGTAAATTTTGTTGTGATAAATTACGGAGAGTGGATTCTCCTGCCCATCTACAACACCTTGCTTGAGAGCCATGTAAAGCTCATTGAATGCAAGCTGGGTGACATTCGCGCCAAGAGCAGACATCGCAGACTGAAGCTGCACTTCTGGTGGTGTGCGCAGCTTGAGGCCAACAACATCAGAAGGTACATTAACCGGACGGGTGTTGTTGGTAATGTTACGGAAGCCCCAATCCCAGTTGCTCAAGTAAACCAGACCCTGTTGCTCAAGATCTGATGCAGCCCACTTTATGAACGGCCCATCAAGCACTCTGTAGACATGGTCATAGCTTTCAAAAGCAAATGGAGCCATCACTGTTGCAAACTTCATGGAGTACTTGCTCAAGTGGCCTTGAGTAGGCAAACTCATGTCGATCGCGCCAAGAACATTCTGCTCCAGAACATCATTCGGACTACCAAGCTGGTTGGCTGGGAAGATGGTAATCTTGACCTCCCCACCGGTGCGTTCTGAAACTTTTTCCGAAAATTGCTTTGCAGCAACATCCGCAGGGTGACCACTTTCTGCAAAGTGTGCCAACTTCAGAACCACTGCCGCATTAGCAACACCAAGCGTCAAAGCGCTCAGTGCAATACCAGAAACAGCAATTTTCAGGGCCTTGGTAACTGCACTCATAATTTTAATCCTCCCAGATCACTTTGAGTGTGTTTTGGATCAACCAGCGTTAGATGGTGTCCCTAACCCTCGACGTTATTTGTCTTTGGGTACGTTCCATCTGGATTTGGCATGGTTCCATACTGCTTCATCTTCTCCAGATGACCTTCGCGTGCAGGCGCAAAAATATCGATCGCCTTCATACCGGTTAAGGTTTTGCCGCCGTGCGGTACGTTGGAAGGGTGAACTGCAACATCACCAGCTTTCATTGGAATGACCTGATCGCCAACGATGTGTTCTTCTGAACCTTCGATCATGATCATGATCTGCTCGCAGTCGTGCTGGTGAACAGGAAAGTCCGCGCCTGGAGGGTTCTCGATAAAACTGATCATCAGATTGTCACCCAGAAGGAACCGAGTACTGATGCCCTGATCCTCTATGAGCGGGGTCAAAGGCAGATCTTTGATGGTGTATACATATTGCTTACGTTTAGAAGTCATGGGAAAGCCCGATTAGTTACTGATATGTCTCACTGACAAAATTCAGTATTCATAAATGAACTTACCGGAGCAAGTATGTACTTTGACTTGCCTGCCGGTCGGCGGCCAATCAAACGAGTTTCTGGGCAGCAAAACTGCTTCATCCAATAGCTGAGTAATTTAGTGCGGACTACTTATGGAAAATTGATCTCCGCCAGCCAGAAACGCATTTATTTCCATGACTTACGCGAAAGATCGCAAGTGTGAGAGTATGCGCCAAATTCAACGAAATGTTCATATTTGGGTTTCTGGAATCACATTTAAATTTTCTGAAGAAATTTCCGGTTAATAACTCTAAAATGGGGCCTAAAATGAAAAAGCACCGCCAAAAATTGACGGTGCCCTGAAGTAATTCAAATATGAAATATGATTCTAAATCGTCTTAGGCAGGCTGAATACCGCCGATTGCGCTCGTCAGTTCCTGCGCAGTTTTATTGACGGCAAGGCGTGTATCTTCAAAACTCACGACTTGATGGTGAAGGCTATCCGAGTTCAACGTTAGGAATGGAACAGTCAAGACGGCCTCTATACGCCCACGATGATCAAATACGGGATAGCTGATATTGGTCATCCCATTCACCTGCGGGCTAGCCCCAACAAAGTAGCCCTGCTCACGCACGGTCTCGACTTTGCTCATAACATCAGTAATCTCAATTTGATTGGCTTTTGAGGCATTCAAAATAGCCCGGCGGCGGCCCGGTGGCGAAAAGGCGAGCAGCACCATCCCCGAGCCAGATGCATGTACATCAATGCGTGCGCTCAGCCGAAGAGAGAAACCCATTTTGTAGGGGCTCTCGTGCCTCATCACAACAAGCATCGTACCTTCATGAAAGACCGCCAAGTGGCAGGATTGCTGGGTTTGATCTGCAAGTTCTTCCATGCGCTCGTCTGCAATCTGCAAAAGGCGAGCAAGCGGTGGATACTTGTTAGAGAGCGTGAACATCTTGAGCGTAAGCTCATATTTGCCGCTAGATGGGTCGCAAAAAATATAGCCACGGGTCTCCAGAATAGTAAGCATACGAAAGATCTCGTTTACAGATCTGTCCAGACTTTCTGCCATCTCCTTTTTGCTCATGGCGCTGTCACGACCACTTAAGAGCTCAAGGATATCTAGTCCTTTCTCAAGAGCTGGGGCGCGGTATTCGGCTTTATTCTGGGTCATTTCATTTCTCAAACTCACGGATATCCATTACCTCGCCTGGCTCAGCAGAACTGGAGCAAGCTACCTTAGATTGAGAATTAATCTATTTAAATATGGGCTTCAACACAAGATATCCGCACGTATTTTGCTGAATCTTTCGTGAACAAGCTTGTTTCGTCGCATTTCTCTCGGTTTTCGCTTATAAATTTAAATACAAATATTATTGACCAAATACGAACTTTGAAATATGTAATCAATACACGCCGATTGCAAAAATCTAGTTTGCAGTGTGTGGATGAGCTGCTGTCAGTGGCGCGAGTTGATGCTTTAACGCCAAAAAGAATTGGTCATAAAAAGGGTAATCCATGTTTGAACTAAGCAGGAAAGTCGCCGTTGTCACCGGATGTAACACCGGACTTGGGCAAGGCATGGCGTTTGCACTGGCAAAAGCAGGTGCTTCAATTGTTGGTGTAGGGCACCTTGAGCCAGAGGAAACCCGCCAGCAGGTTGAGGCACTTGGCGCAAAGTTCAAGTATGTTGAGGCTAATCTGTTATCAACGGAACCACTGGACCGGATCGTTGAAGAGGCCATCGCAGCTTTCGGACGCATCGACATTCTCGTGAACAACGCTGGCCTGATCCGCAGAGAAGACTCCGTCAACTTTAGCGAAAAGGATTGGGATGATGTAATGAACATTAACATCAAAGTTCCCATGTTCCTGTCTCAGCGGGTCGCTCGGCAATTCATCAAACAAGGAGAAGGTGGCAAGATCATTAACATTGCTTCCATGCTTTCCTTCCAAGGAGGGATCCGTGTTCCCTCCTATACTTCTAGTAAATCAGGCATCATGGGGCTAACCCGGCTGCTTGCTTGCGAATGGGCGCAGCATGGCATCAATGTCAACGCGATTGCTCCAGGCTACATGGCAACGGATAACACCCAGGCACTGCGAGAAGATAAGGAACGCAGCGCTGCAATCCTTGATCGCATCCCTGCCGGTCGCTGGGGTAAGCCGAGCGATCTTGGCGGGCCCGTAGTCTTTCTGGCATCCGCGGCAAGCGATTATGTCAATGGCTACACGATTGCTGTCGATGGTGGTTGGCTCGCCCGCTAATCACACCTCTTCATTGAGCCGCGCTCATCGCAGGCCGCTCTTTTCCCTCACATTTTCCCCTTGGCGTCTACACTATCTGGGGCCGCCAAGCTTTAGAGAATAGGTAACTAAAATGGACGTTCGGCAGAGCATTCATAGCGCACATGCAAAGCAATTGGACACTGAAGGACTTCGTAGTGAATTTCTGGTGCCAGAGGTGTTCAAACCAGGCGAGATAACAATGACTTACAGTCATATCGATCGCATTATTCTTGGAGGCATTGTTCCTCTCACCGAGAAACTGGTGTTTTCAGCAGAGCTAGGTAAACAGATCGGTACAAGTCACTTCCTTGAGCGCCGTGAGATTGGCTTCATCAATCTGGGCGGCGATGGTGTAATTGATGTGGATGGCACCGCCTATGAAATTGGCAACGAAGAAGCGCTTTACGTCGGCAAGGGCGCAAAGGTTTTGACCTACGCATCAAAAGACGCCCGAAACCCTGCCAAATTCTATTACAACAGCGTACCGGCTCATGCCGTTTTCCCAATTAAAAAGATTACCAGCGCACAAGCAGAGCACGTTTCACTGGGCTCAAAGGAAACTTGCAACGAACGCACCATATGCAAGTTCCTGGTTCCTGCTGTTTTGGAGACATGCCAGCTGACTATGGGCTTGACCCGCCTTGCTCCAGGTAGTGTTTGGAACACAATGCCCTCTCACACCCATGAACGACGTATGGAAGTTTACATGTACTTCGATATCGTGGAGGACAATGCTGTGTTCCACATGATGGGCGAGCCAAAAGAAACGCGCCATATTCTGGTTCACAATGAACAGGCCGTCATTTCACCAAGCTGGTCAATTCACAGCGGCGTGGGCACCAAAGCCTATACTTTCATTTGGGGCATGACCGGAGAAAATCAGGAGTTCACTGATATGGATCACCTGAAAATCAGCGACCTCCGCTAATGATTCCGACCAAAAAAGCAGCGCTCATATGCAGCGCTGCTTCCGCTCTGCAAGGCTTTGAGCAGATCTTCTCGCCTCGTAAGGGAGCGAGTTTTTTGTTTTCCATCCACCATCTGACTAGTTTAAGTCTTTACTTCCCAAACAGCATCAGAGCCTGTGATATCACCAAATCACGGAACCATTTGTGGGCGATAAAAGTGCGGCGGTTGTGTCGCAAAGTTTTCCGATGGTTAAGATGGGTTTATCTCTGGACACACCTATTCTGCAAGGCTCGTGATGACCTGGAAAACTGACTGACCCCTTGCTCCGATTTGTCCTTTGCGGATCATGTGTGCCACTTCGATGCCTTCCAGAGTAGAGCTGGCTCAGGTTTTTTGGACAGGTAGTATAAGTGGATTTAGCTCCTGAAACTGGCATGATGCCACCAACAGGAGAACACCATGAGCAGACGTCCCCGCCGGAACCATAGCCCGGCTTTTAAAGCGAAAGTGGCGCTTGCTGCTATTCGCGGAGAGAAGACCTTGAGTGAGTTAGCTCAAGACTTTGATGTTCACGCGAACCAGATCGGCCTTGTTGCAAGGGTTTAACAGCAAGGGTTAATGGTGTTTGCATCGGACCGAGAGCGCCAATTTTGCTAAGTACCTTCATAAAATTAGTAATGTCAGAAGCTTAGCACTCAACTGAGATTACAAACTTTATTATACCGTCACACGTCAGCTAACTTACTCCTGCGCACGCTCGTAGGCTGCACTCTTGTCGCGCTTACCGACCGACAAAACCAGAACGATCAGTCGTTCTTCCTCTACCTTGTAAACGAGGCGAAACCCCGAGCCGCGAAGTTTAATTTTGTAAGTGCCCTTCAATCCACCGCGCAGCATTGCTGATGGAATATGTGGTTCTTCAAGGACCTTCGCGAGTTTGGCCTTAAACTGCTCCCGAATGGGTGCTCCAAGTTTAGAGAAGTCTTTCAGTGCTTTCGGATGAAATTCGAGCCCGTATTTAGAGGTCATTAAGATTGACCTTCACCGGAACTCCCCCATCCTCAAGGCGTTGCTCTGCTACCTTGGTAAGCTCAAGATCTTCCAAAGCTTCAATCATGGCGGCATAGGTTTCTGCAGGAACCAGGTAGGCCGCTGGGGAGTTGTTGTTGAGGATAGCGATCAGAGAGCCCGCTGCATTGGCAATCAGCGCTGACGGGTTTTTCTTCAGTTCAGTGACGCTGGCGGTTAGATCCGCATGGATAAAGTTCATTGCTCGACCTCCAGACCAATAATTGGATTTCTTTATAGATCACATTATGACTCTAATAAAGGTACTAAATATAGATCATTTAGGCAAGAGAGTTCAAGAGACTTTAGTTCTCGCCAATGTGCGGTACACCGTTGGTCGGGAGACGGTAAACATTTCCGCCAGATCGGAAATGGAATATTCGCTGGTATCGTACATGCGTCGGACCTTGTTGCAGGGATCGAGACACAGGTTTAAGCTTCAGCACTTTTCATGGTCTCATCAGGTTCTAATGCCGCATAAGTACAACGCCTCACAGCGCCACAAATTTGCGAAGCCCGGCTATCGTGTCACGAACTGGAGTGATTACAATGAGAGCCTGAGGCAGCGCGCAGATGTGAGTGTGTGGATCAGCCATGATGTTGCTCAGAGTTGGTCAGCAAGCAAGAGAACAACGCGTGGTGGCCAGCCCCAATACTCTGCTCTGGCGATTGAAGTGTGCCTGACGGCCCGAGCGGTCTTTGGTCTGGCGCTACGCCAGACGCAAGGTTTCCTGCGCTCTGTGTTCAGGCTTATGAAGCTAGATCTTCCAGTACCTGATTTTTCAACCTTGTCTCGCAGAGCGGGAAACTTGCAGCTTTCAAACATAAAATCAAAGATTGGAAAAGAGCCCGTGCATCTGGTGGTTGACAGTACTGGCTTGAAGATCTTTGGTGCAGGTGAATGGCAGGAAACCAAGCATGGAACCAGGATAAAGCGCAGATCCTGGCGCAAATTGCACCTTGGCCGGGACTTGAACACCGGCGAAATTTTGTGCTCTGAACTCACTGAAGAGAGTGTTGGCGACCCGACGACCTTGCCAGAATTGTTGGGCCAAGTTGAAGGCCCGGTTGCCAGGTTTCTTGGCGATGGTGCCTATGTCAATGCTGAGTCAAATTTCCCCACATGTGCTGGACGGAAAGTCCTCAGTTTGAGTATTTGGTGACCAGCCTTTTCTGTGGGTCTAACTCTCCTTTTTGGGTGGCCTGCCGCGTCGTTTTGGTGGTGGAGGTGGAGCTATTGAAGCGTTAGCCCGTACGTGCTCTGGCATGAGGTCCGCATGGCTGCGCAACCGATAACTAGCACCTTCGATCTGGATGACGACGGCATGATGCAAAAGCCGATCGAGAAGGGCTGTGGCAATAACGCGATCACCAAAGATCTCCCCCCATTCCGCAAAGCCACGGTTTGAGGTGAGGATCATGGATCCCTTTTCATATTTGGCATTGACGAGCTGGAAGAACAAGTTTGCTCCCCCATTGGTAATTGGCAGATAACCGATTTCATCGACGATTAGCAGTGAAGTTCGTGCAAAGAAGCGTAGTTTCTCAGTCAACCGCCCTTCTTTTTCAGCTTTTGCCAAGGCTTCGATGAGGTGAGCTAAAGCAATGCGATACACCCGTTTACCCGCTTTAACGGCTGCAACCCCAAGAGCAGTTGCCAGATGGCTCTTTCCTGTACCAGGTGGACCGAGAAAGTGTACCACTTCATTGCGAGTGATGAACTCCAGTTCGGCTAGAGCCATGATGCGATCCCTGTCCAGCGAGGGCTGGAAGGTAAAGTCGAAGCTTTCCAGTGTTTTTATCGGAGTAAGCCGCGCTGTCGTCAGGGCGACGCCGATACGGCGGCCCTCGCGTGTTGAATATTCTTCATTGAGCAGAGAATCCAGGGCCTCCAGTGCCGTGAGTTCCCCTTGTTCCAATTGGCTCAGCGTGTGGTCGAGCACCTCTAAAGCCCGCGGCATTTTTAAGCCTACCAGTGAAGACTGAATGCGTTTACTGAGCGAACTCATGGCTTACCTCCAGTACTGGCAAGTCGTTGACCTACCGCTTCATAGAACTCCAGTGGGCGTTGGTTTACACCGCTGTGTTTGGTTGGCTCCGCAGCCAGACGACGGCGCTGTGTTGCCCGTGGAGGAGCCTTGCGATGGCATGGATCAACCCGGCGCTGGTTCTTTCCCTCCATGACCGGATGGGTGGCGATGAGCTGACCGTTTTCATAGATGCGCACCTCTTGCGGGTGATGCTGGACTTCGACCATCCGTTTCTTAACGGTGTCCGGCACTGAATAAAGATTACCTCCAACGGAGACCATGCCATCACGCGTGACTCGCCGCTCCACCAGTAAAACAGCATCATAAGGGTGCGCTGGCAAAGGGATCAGAGCGGGCTGTTCCTCTCCAAAGACCTCGCCCACCACACGGTTGGTGGTGGCATGAACACGGGCATTGGCAATTTCCTTGCACCAGCGTGTGAACTGGGCATTAAGATCGTCCAGATCGCGGACCGTACGACCAAGGAAGAAATCCTGCCGGATGTAACGAAATGGCCGCTCCACCTTGCCCTTGGTTTTGGCCCGGTAGGGCTGGCAGGCATCCGGCTGAGCGCCATAATGGTCCAGAAGAGCGACAAGAGCAGGATTAAAAAGAACAGTGCCATCTGGCTCCTCTCCCAGAACGGCTGTCTTCATGCGATCATACAGGACTTCCAGTGTCGCTCCGCCGAAGACCTCAAAGGCCGCGATATGACAACGCAGGACTGTCTCTAGTTTTTGATTGGCACAATAGCGCCCCCACAAAAACCGTGAATTACTCAGCACCATTGAAAACAAAAAGACTTTTCGCACCACATCTGGTTCACTGGTGAACGCCACCTGAAACTCAGCAAAATCTACCTGTGCCTGCTGGCCTGGTGCTGTCTCAAAGCGCCGTTCAAATGCATGCGGAGGAGCTGGACGGATCAGGCGAAGATATTCCGTTACAGTGGAGTAACCGCCCTTAAACCCCAGTGTCTTCAGCTCACGAAGCAAGCGCCGGGCAGATAGACCGGGAAACCGCTCCAGTCGCTCAAGTAAATAGCCTTTGTATTCCTCCAGTACACGCCCGTCACGCTGGCGGGGGCCGTAGACAGGAGCTTCAAGGCCTTGGTGTAAGTATTTGCTGACCGTCTTTCTATCCAGCCCGGCTTTGCGCGCTATGGCACTTACAGACAGTCCCTGCTGCTTCAAATTATGGATCATTACGATCTTCCCTAGATTGACCACTCCTCCACACCCCTTCTTTCCAACAGGAACGTAGAGGAGAGTTTGGCCAACTTTTGTTTGAAGGGGCATGCCCCTTCAAACAAAAGTCAAAGCTGAAAAAGTGGGGAATTTTCAACCAGCGCTTTTGGAGAGAATACATCCAGCACTGACAGCCTATGATGGCGAGCAAAACCGGAAAGAATTGGCGAACCGCTTTGAGGGCGTGGAGGTCATTATTCCGCCACCCAAAACCGCAGTTCCCAGCCCTCAGGCTGAGACCGCTCCCACTGCGCGTGACAAGGATATTCTCGCCATTCAAACGAATGGCAAGATGGCCTGGCAGAAGCAAACCGGGTACGGTCAACGGGCGCGAGGAGAAACCTTGATGGGCCGCTAAAAGCAAGTGATCGGGGCCAGGCTCTAATCACGAGAGTTTGAAAATCAGAAGACGGAGGCAAAAGTTAGCGTCGCCGTTCTCAACACAATGACTGCCCTCGGACGCCCCGCGTTCGAGCGTGTTTCTTAAACCCAAATTTACGGGTTTGGGCAAGCCACGCGCTAATTCTGACCCATGCAACATGGTCTGTCTCATGTACCACTCCTCAGTGGTTACGATGAGCCAACAACACTCTCTTATCAAATACTGCTATTTGGACCCATAAGGGCTGACGTCAGACAGGGGAGCGTCGCAAGGTCAGATTTCAAGTTTCTCCATCTCAGGTGAAATCATTTTATGAGCCATAAGGCGTTACTGAAAATATGGCATCATCTATCGTGATCTTGAGGAAATGCTGGCCGAGTGAGGACTAGGAGTGGAGTGGACCATATCACCATCTATCGCCGGGTTCAGCACTACGCCCTGCAACCTGTAAAGCGCCTTCGTTGGCACGCGTCGAGCTGGTTGGAAGCCGAGCTGGCGCATTGATGAAACTTAGCTCCAGAACAGGAGCAACGGATTTAGGTGATAGATAGGATTCTCAATTTGAGATTAAGAGATGATGAAGAGCATGATGATATCGAGATTGGAGAAGAGCAACAAGCCACTTTTCGATGTCGCCAGCAAGATAACATCTCGGAAATTGAGGTGTTGGAACTTGCTGAGACCATAAAATAAAAATAACAGAGAATGAAGCAAAGCAGTGCAATTTTCTTAGTTATGGTAGGCACACCTATACTTCGTTTTAGCTGACTGCCTTGCAGTCTAGGCGAGACCGTCGATACTACCCCAAAAACCGAACTGATTTCAGGAGTTAGGTAGTGGTTCGCGAGAATGATAACGTCCCAGAGGAAGCTAATGATCCCTCGCACCCAGAGCATGATCAGTGGGTGACCGACGTCGCGAAAGCGCTCAACATTGACCTTGCTGCCGCACAGGATGAGCCCCTCATCGCCGGTTCTGTACAGATGCAGGATATGTCCGAGCCTCAAGCTCAGCAAGGTGATATTGATGCACTTCCTGAGTTTGAACGTGAAGCATCTGTTCCGCTTCATCGGGAATTAAACCAACGTACGCGCCGCGAAACACCGCCGGATAACAGCCCAATCAGAGTAAGCGACAAACCTGACGGCACCATGGTTATTGACGCCGCCTCCGTCCCCTCCGCCTTTGAATTTGGGGGATTGCGCGGCCGGAATGCGGGAGCCCTCGGCAATCACTTCAGAGCCTCTGAACATGCTATGGACGTTACGGGCAAATTGGGTCCACCGATCATCGGCGGGGCGGCCAATGCAGCCAATGTCCTCGCCTTTGGCGCGACAGGCGTCTTGCAAGATTACCCCCATATCGAAAATGCTGTCATCAAACGTCCCAATACCTACAGCAACGGGCCGGATCAACCGTTGACGTTCATCGGTGCAGAAATGCTTATTCATGAGGCAAAGATTTTGACGGCTCTTTCTCATTTTGATGAGGCTAAGGGAAGTAAAAATGTGCTGAAGGTAAAAGGCTCTGGCCTGACAGAATTTGGGGAACCTTTTGTAATTACGGAGAAATTGACCGGCGGTAGTCTGGACGCACGGTTGCCGGATGACAAGGGGATGGACGAGGAACCGCTGAATGACTTTGCTGATGGTTTGCTCGCCGGTGTCGCTTTTTTGCAAAAACGTAACATTTTCCATCAAGATCTAAAGGCAGACAATATTCTCTTCCGTGACCCAGAAAGCACCGAACCAATCATTATTGATTTTGATGCAGCCTCTGCCCATGAGGGCATTGCAGCAGACTGTGAAGACGGACAACACTTCAATTATGAAATCGGTGGCGCCCCCAACATTCAACCGCCTGAGCGATTTAAGGATGGTGAGCACATCACTGGCAAAGTGGATTCGTGGGCTGGTGGCCTCTTGCTGGTGGCTGCCGCATCCGGCAAAACAAGCCAGCAAGCACTGATTGATGAACTGCAAATCTTCAGAAATGGCAGTAGCAACGATCAGGCCCAGCTGGACGAGAAGGTTGAGGGACACTTGCTTGAGGTCCCCGAGAACATCAAGGGTGCGATAAAAGGCTTACTGAAACTCTCCCCGGAGGAAAGATTATCCGCCGAACAAGCACTGGACATCGTTAATATGCGCGCAGCTTGAGGGAATACTCCGGTATTGGTGAGGCCTTGGGATATTGCGGGAACGGCAGGGGATTCTGGTCGCAGCATAGACAAAAAGATTTCAGGGCTGATAGACCCTGAAATATAGTTTGCAACAGGCCTTATCTTTGCCAGCGAGCCTTAACGACAGCTATGATAACTACTAAGGTCAAAATAACACTTGCGCCTATAATTGCGGCGTGAATGGCGATCCCTTGATATGGTGGATCAAATTTTGAAACGGCAAATTCCCCGATATGCGTTATTTTTCAGGTACGATTTTTGCACGGGATGGCGCTAATCGAAAACTAGAGAAGTGTCACTTATTGAGAGGGATTGTTTTGAGGTTCACTGATCTGAAGTATCTTGATGGCAGCACAAGCCGCCCCAAAGCCGTTGTCAATATTGACTGTTAGTAGACTTCCTGAGCAACTTGCGAGGCAAGACTGCAATGCAACCTTACCCCCTTGCGCCACCCCGTAACCAATGGACGTGGGCAGAGCGATCACAGGCGCTTTGATAAGTCCACCAAGAACAGTTGGCAGTGCAGCCTCCATTCCAGCGGCTGCAATAATGACTTTATATTTTCTGAGATCTGGTAGGCGGTCCATCAAACGCCAAAGGCCTGTCACGCCCAGATCGTAAAATTCGTCGCAGCCAAACCCGTGATAATTGAGTGTTCGAACAACCTCTTTGCAGACTGGGACATCAGAGGTTCCGCCGGAAACGACAGCAACGTGCGCAGCAGGGGAAAGAGTTTTTTCCCCAAGGATTGCAGTGTTCGATACCACGTCATAATCTATGAGCGTTCTAGCGGCTTCAGAAAGCGAGCTGAATTTCTCACTGGTCAATCTGGTGAGGAGCAATCGGTAACCACTGGAATTGGCAGTCTCGCAAATTCCGTTGATCTGGTCTGGAGACTTGCCTTCGCAAAAGATTGCCTCTTCCAGCCCCGTGCGCACCCGGCGCAATAGATCAAGCTGAACTTCCATTATTGTATCACCTTAAATGCACTGCCTTTTTTATAGGGCGAAAGCAAGATTTTCCGGTTCATCTGATGTTCGGCAACAATCGGCTCTAGTGTGCTGATCAGGGCGTCGCGTTCATCCTCAGGAATACCAAGAAGAACCGGCTCATCAATTTCAACGCTCAATACTTCTGGTTGGACCCGGCACCGAATATTTTCAGCTTCAATCTGTGAGCGGACCTTGCTCTCAATTCTCTCGACCAGTCTCAAATCATCCGGATTGATCTGAATGCCGGTTTCAATGCGGCTGGACAAACATGGTGAGGCCGGAAGCTGAGCAAGATCATCTAACCCAAGAAACTCCGCAATCTGCCTAAGTTCTGCTTTTGAGATCTTAGCTTCAACAAACGGATGGCGAACCTCACGCTCTTTGGCTGCAATCAGGCCTGGGCGATAATCGCTGAGATCATCCAAATTGGTGCCGGATATAATTGTACCCACCTGAAGCATAGCAATAGAGGTATAGAGGCAACTTTTGCAATAATAACAACGGTTTGCAGGATTACGCTTATAATCTGGAGCTGTGATTTCGCCGGAGTTGATCTCAATCAGTTTCCAGCCCAACCGCTTAGCGTAAGTTCTCACGCGCTGACTCGCTTCCTCAGGCACTGCTGCGGAAACGGCATGGACCATGGTGGCTTGCTCACCAAGAATATCGTGGGCAACTGCCGCCAGCGTCATGCTGTCTACACCGCCACTCAAAGCAACACTGCACGTCTTCAAGCCCTTGATGACCGCCCGCAGTTCCTCATATTTTTCACTATTCATTGTTAAGTTCCCCTTTGAGCGTCTTCTCACACTCGCGGCGGATTTCCTCGCGGTGGTGATGGTGGTGTCCATGTTTTGCCAGATCGTCCATTTCCACTTTCAGCGTTTTGCCAATCTCTGGCCGCTCCACCCATTTGATACGCACATCATGTGGGTGTGAGCACAGTTCGCCTCTTCGCAGTGTGAAGCGTTCGGCCTGATACCAACGAATTCCAATTGTGGTGGTCTGAGCAAAAATTTGTTTGGCGATGCGTTCCTGATGACCAGTTTTAACCAGCAGACGGATCTGGTTGGTCATACGGTTCTTTTTGCCGTATCCAGGTGTTTGCAAAAGGTCGAGCACATGATCATCCAGGCGCAGCTGCTCCAAGCCTACGGCAAGCGACTCCGGGCTCTGGTCGTCAATATCGCACTCCATGACAACAATCGTATCGGTGGTCTGTTTCGTTTGACGATCAACAACGCTGACACGAAGAATGTTGCTCATGCCCTCCAGTTTTCGCGAACCGAAACCATGACCATATGCAATTAATCCGCCGGATAGCGCTCTGAAATCTGGCTTAAGCCATGCAAGGATTGCCGCACCGGTCGGTGTGATACGTTCTCCGGTAACGCCATCATCACGAAACACAAACCCTTTCAAAAGCTCCATAGTTGCAGGTGCAGGGACCGGAATAAGGCCATGATCCGTTCGGGCGAGGCCTCCCCCCCATGGCAGAGTAGAAACACTCCAAGAGGCGTCTCCCAATCGGGCAATCAACCACCCTGCGGCAATAATATCTACAATCGAATCCCAGGCACCGACCTCATGAAAGCAGACGTCATCAATAGACTTGCCATGAATGGTTGCCTCCGCTTCGGCAAGTAGAGAAAAAATGCCGTGTGCCTGGCGCTTTGCTTCTGCATCAAGTTCCAGTTTATTCAGCCAGTTGCGGATATTGCTCCAGCTGGCATGGCTATGGTCATGGTCATGGTCGTGGTCGTGGTCATGGTCGTGGTCGTGATCGTGATCGTGATCGTGATCGTGATCGTGATGATGGAGATCATTGGTAGGCAAGGTGACTTTGAATTGCTGACCGCAGAACATCCCATCTGTGTACTGCGCAAGTTCAACATCCGGATTTTCTTCCAAACCCAGAGAGTTGAGTATTTCCAAAAGCGGTTTTCTGAGCCGGGGATTGGCATCCAACATCGCGGCTGCAAACATATCCCCTGCAATACCACCTGTTACATCCAAGTGTACGTGCAGCTGCTTTTTATCCATCCCCCCATCAACGGTGCTCTGATGAAAAGAAGGGGTGGTAACAGTATGTGCGAGTTTTTTTTCTTCTTTGGTACACATGTAAGTTGCCTTATTTTTTCGTTCAGTTCATTCGATCAGCGTTCTGTCTGTGTTTGAGTGTGCGTTCTGGTCAGCCCCTCACCCGTTTCAAATAATGCTTCACTCCCAGCAGCCCGGAGACTGCCTGCGGTTCTTCATAGGGCAGGTCCAAAATTTCTGCGGGGACATTTGTGGGCATAGACCCCACAGGACATGGTTTGGATGCACACTCATGGAAGTTTCGAATATGACAGTTAGCGCAAATGTCGTGATTGACGTGTTCGGTCAGAACCGCGACCGCATCTGCTTTTGATGCGTGGAGATTCTCTTCGCCCAACACATCAGTAACGTGCATTCGCCTTAAGGCGCTTGTCAGCCCAATATAGGAGGCCACTATGTGATAATCGCCCGCATTTGCACGTAGTTTTTCGATTTCATCTATGATCAGATCAGAAGACGACATGTCTATATGACCGATACCTTTTAAGACTAAGAGCTTAAACTTGGCGTCGGGAAACCGTGTTTCGAGGCGGCGAAATTCCTGTTCGATACCTTCCACTGAGCCGAAGAACAGAGACCCCTCGATCCGCAAGATGTTAATCTGCGGGCATTGCTCGAGCTTATATGCTTCAATATCCCGCATCTGCCTGCGACCGTGATAAATTGCTGGTGCAATTGCAGCGACGTCTGTTTTTGCACTTCTATTAATAAACACAATCAGTGAGACAAAGATTCCTGAGAAAATCGAAGTCTCCAGGTTGACGAGGATACCGGTAAAAAAGGTTACGAAGAGAATAGCTGCCTCACTCTGGCTGATAGAGACAATGTGTTTTATCTCTTTAAAATCAATGAGCCTGTAAGCAACGTTTAGGATAATGCCCGCCATCGCCGGAACTGGGATGCTGGAAACAAGCGGAGAAACCATAAACAACAGGCCCACCAGAAATACCGAGGCGAAGATGGCAGAAAATGGTGTTCTTCCGCCAGCTTCTGCGTTGAGAGCCGATCTGGTGAACGACCCTGACCCGGCGTAGGACTGGAGAAACCCGCCGACGATATTGGAAAGCCCCTGCCCGACAATTTCCTGATTTGCATCGTAGCGCTCGCCCCGACGCATGGCAAAGGTGCGACCGATACTAATGGAAGTGAGCAAGCCAATAAATGCAACTGAGATAGCGCTTGGAAGCAGCAAACCAATTTCATGTAAGGATATCTGAGGAATTCCAAATGCAGGCGTAATGGAAGGCAAGTCCTTGAACATTGCGATCCCGGCTTCATCGGCATTGAAAACTTTTCCGACGACCATTCCGACAACAAGCGCAAGAAAATAGGCGGGCAGTTTCTTGCTGATCTTCAGCGAAAGAACAATGGTTCCAAAGGATGCTAAAGCGATACCCAACGCCAGTGGCGAGAAATTCACCAGTTCTCCACTCAAACGCATCAAACGAACAATAACACCGCCACCGCCTTCAACCGAGACTCCAAATGCTCCACTTAACTGTGAAACCGCAATTAGCACTGCTGCTGCTGCTGTAAAGCCGATCATCACCGAATGCGAAATAAAGGAGATCAGGCCTCCCAACCGGCACAAACCGCCGATGAGCTGAAACAGGCCAACCATGATTGTAAGCGCTAAGGCGAACTGAACATAAAGTGGCGTCCCCGGAACAGCCAGCTCAGCAATCGCAGCAAACATGACCGCAGAAATTGCTGTGGTCGGACCGGAAATCATAATGGTAGACGACCCCCAAAGCGCTGCAATAATCGGTGTGATCATTGCTGTGTAAAGGCCATATTGAGGGGGCAGTCCGGCAATGATAGCGAAGGCAACTCCTTGAGGCAGAACAATTGCGGCGTTGGTCAAGCCAGCAATAGCGTCTGCTCTAAGGGAATTCTTGTTCACCTGTTTATGCCAGGAACGAGCGAGTGAAAATGATGATAGAAGACTGTTTGCCATTCTGGGCATTCCGCATAAAAAAGGAAAAATTCAGGTCTTGGAACCAAATCCAGCAGCCTATGAAATTCACAGGTTCAGTTGTCGCGCTGATGTTTAGTCCTTGTGTTCTTTAAGGCCTGGATGGAGCTAGGGCGGCTACTCGCGACCTAATGCCAGTTCGCAGAACCAAAACCGGCATTAGATTCACCGCGGAAAGCTATTTAGGTGCTTGTGATGTGTAGCTTTCGAGTATCCGACACAGTTCATCCACCTGAAAACCAATAGGTGGGGTGAAGTTGGTCAAAGCAATCAAACCACCATCAAGAGCCTCAACACCCGCAAGCATTGCAGCATTTTCACGCTTCAAACCACCGCCATAAACAACCTTTGGAGCAAATCCAATTGTGTCTTTCACTTGCTCTTTGATAAAGCTGGCAATGAATTCAATGTATTCTTGGTCTGGCGGGGTTTTTCCCGGCCCAATCGCCCAGACGGGCTCATATGCTATTACCAGATTTTCCAAGCTCAGTTTTGATGCTGCTTTGGATAGCCCCTCTTTGAGCTGGGTGGCGATAACAGATTTGATCCGTGGCTGCTGATCTTCAAATGAACCAGGGCCTTGTTGTTCAGCTGTTTCACCCACACACAGAACGATCTTCATGTCCTGCTTCAAAGCACAAGATATCTTATCGCCCAGGACAGAGCTGGCGACCTTATTAGCAGCTTTGTCATGCAGATGGTTTTCTGCCTGAATTTCATCAGCAAACAGACCAATGACCTTGCGAAGACCCATACGTTCTTCACAATGACCAATGAGGCAGCTTGCTGCACCAAGTGTTGCCTGAGTACTAGCGATATTGTGAGACGTGAAGGCGCCGAAATTTCCACCGGGGCTGACATCATCAAAGTGGCAGCTTTGCGAACCGATAGCAAAGTTGGTCTTTGTGTCTGCATCAAGTGACGCATATTGCTCCAATGCAAAAGGCAGCATCACATCAGATACAAAAATGCTCAGGTTAAACTGGTCTGCGCACCCCAAACCGGCCTCAGCAATGCGTTGAATGGTCTGTTTAAGCCACTCACCTGGGTGTGTGCCATCACAGACACCACCCAGTTCACGATTAACTTCAAACCTTTTCAGGTTTATCAAGATTTCTTTCTTATTCATACGCCTGACCCCGTCCTAATCCTTATTGCCCAAGTGCATAGCTGCGCGCGTGAATGCATGAGGCAATGCCAGGATGTTTGGATTTTCACCGGTGTAACGGGTTGCATCTTGCAAGGCTTCTTCAAAAGTGGCGCGCGTTTTCATGCCCATGCCGCGAGCAAAGCCCGGTTCTTGAGCACCGACAATATAAACAGCCTTGGTATTCATCTCAGCGATGTGACCACAAGACGTCATGGAGAAGCCGTGGAATGGGTGATACCCGTAGTTAAACCGGTACTTCTTGATCATTTCCTCATCGAGGGAGAGATACTCGATATGCTTGTTCAGATCGACAAGTGTGTTGTGATACTCGCTCTGGAACAGGTCATATAGTTTGCGATAGGAGGGAAACTCCTCGTCATGGAAATACCCATTGCAAAGAGATGAGCAAATGACAACACAGTTGTCGGTCATGACTCGTTTGTGGCGGACGATCTGCGCTGCGATTGCTTGCATCATCAATACGGGATTGGTGCCATGTCCATTGCCGTAGTGAAAGTTCTGCGGCATGCCGAACATCATGATGTCGTACTTTTTAGTCGCCCAGTTTGCATAGGTCCGCTTATCAGCAACTTCAAAGCTCAGGGGTTGAATATCCCCACACCCACCAGCGAAGACAGCGATCTGTTTACCAAATGTATCAAGGACAGCATCACAGGTGAAGAACTTATTACCCATGCATTTTTCCATCCATTTGCCGATTTGGTCAAACTTCTGGCGCATCAGGCTGTGTTTATTGACAGGAGTAAAGTCATCACGATGCATAACCCGAGGAATGTGGTGCGATGCGATGCATTCCCAATTGGTGATGCCGGTGGCGGTATGTTTGTAGCCGCCGGAGTACCCACCATATGGATTACCAAGCGTATGCCCGATCATGACAACCAAATCGGAGTCATAAACGGTCTTGTTCATGACAACTTTGTCGCCGTGTTCATTGCGGCCCAGATCAACGAGGTTGTCCCAGTCTTCACTGTCGTGGTTTGTGACCTGCCCCTCCCAGTAGTATGCATTAAATACTTCCGGGCCTAGAATCTCAAGCAGTTCCTGTTCCGTGTTTTTCCTGTGCAGGCCATTGCTGCAAATCAGGGCGATGTCTTTTTTCTCGACACCAGCTTTGAGGCATTCCTCCAATACAATAGGAATGGAAACGCGCCGGTGTGCCGTATCGTGGGAGCCGCCTTTGACACGATCCGGGAACACGATTGTGATTTTTGAGCCCCTGCTTACGCTTTGGCTTATTGGAGGCATGCCAATCGGGTTAAGGATGGCTTCACGTGTTGCTGCAATAGGATCTTCCAGATGTGCTGGATCCTTAACAGTCTCGCCAGGAATAAAAATGTCAGCGCTGTCTGGCAGCTCTGCTGGCATAAACCCTGAACCATATTCGAACTGTACTGTCTTCATGAAAGTCTCATAAATCTCTTGAGGTCCAAACCTGAGCTTTGCTTATGCGCGGCCGCTACTGCCAAAAACGCGCATCACTCTGGAAGAATGCTCTTGAGTGGCTGATACGGCTGTCAGGATGGCGTCGTGATAGTACTCATCTTCAGCCTCATGAAAGGCTTTCTGGCATTGTTTTGCCACGTCATGCGACATCTGGGTGAAGTAGTTGATTTTTGCAACACCATGGCGAATGGCTTCATGGAAGGCGCTGTCTTCCAGACCGGAACCACCATGCATAACAAGCGGGACGCTTACTTTTTCCCGAATGGAGCGCAAACGCTCAAAATCAAGTTTCGGATCACCTTTGTAAAGGCCATGCGCTGTTCCAAAAGCGACTGCAAGCGCGTCTACTTCTACAGCTTCCATAAAACGAACGGCCTGTTCAGGAGTTGTCAGAAGGTCATCTGTGATCTCTGTGTTATCCTGCTCTTCGTCACCGGTTTCAGTATTTCCAACCTTACCAATTTCGGCCTCAACAGAAGCTCCAAAATACTTGGCAATCCGTACAACTTCGATAGTGTTTGCAATATTTTCTTCGATTGGCAGAGCGGAACCATCATACATAACAGATGAAAAGCCCTGTCTTAATGCGCGAATACACACATCAACGGACTTACCGTGATCTAGATGGGTCACCACAGGAACTGTAGCTTCTGCCGCCAATTGCTTCATGACCGGCGCCATGATTTCCAGTGGAGTAAAGCGGAATTGTCCCTGACCAAGATTCAAGATGATTGGTGAGCGCTCAGCTTCAGCTGCCAATATAAGGCCGCGTGCCAGGTTGACGTCAACTGCATTGAAGCTTGGGACTGCATAGTTATTCTGTCGGGCGTCATCCAGTACTTCCCGCAATGTTACTAAAGGCATCTGTTACTCCTGTATATTATTATTTATAAATTCGAGAACTTGCGCTTTTTGCGGAATGCCGGCGCGCCCACCGACTTGTGTACACTTGAGCGCAGCGGTTGCACTCGCGAAGCGAACGGCTTCTACGCATTGCGCTTTTTCGGAAATTGCAAGGGCAAGAGCGCCATGAAAGACATCGCCAGCGCCGGTGGTATCAACCACATCGACTTGGTAGGCTGGAAGGTGCTGCAATTTTCCACCCTCAAGCCAAAAACAACCCTTTTCGCCCTGCGTCACATAAACGGTTCCCTTGACGAACTGCTGCGCGATCTTCAGTGCCTCTTCAGTATTGTCCGTTTTTGAGAAATCGCGGAGCGCTGGATGGGAAAAGGCAACATGAGTACCCAGAGGAAGTAGCTTCCGAAGACCTTCACCGCCGATATCTGCATCAATCACGGTTTCAATGTTTAGCTCTCGGGCAAGAGACAGAATGCGCTCTGCACCTTCTGGCCATGTGCAATCACAAAGCACGCAATCAACGCCATCGAGCATTGTCTCATCAATCCAAGCCGCATCTGTCGGCATATTGAGATCTTTGAGAACGGTGATCTGACGCTCACCCCGTTTGTCAACATGAACCACGGCACTGGGTGAGAGAACAGAATCGAACTTGCGAAGAAATCTGGTATCTACATTATACTTTGCAAAATCCAGAGTGATTTGATCTCCAACAGTGTCGTTACCCTGGCGACCCGCAAAGAAAACGCGAGCACCCAAGCGAGCCGCTGCGACGGCAGCAGTCGCTGCGACGCCACCTCCAACTTCCAAGAGTTGATTTGAGAAATACTTGGTGGCTTGCGATGGAATTTCTTCAACAGAATAGATCCTGTCCCAAGTACTATTTCCAAGACACAGTATAATTGGCATAAGCTTGAACTTTCCAAAAATGACCAAATGCTCTTTTTTGCAGCATCAGTTGCACTCTACAAACCCGGTCACAAAGCGATGTTCGAAGATTTATTTTTAATGGCAGCAAGAGAGCGACATCACTTTGTGTTGCTTCCCTTTCGTTTAAACTACCATACTCGTTGATATTTGTCTGTTCAAGCATAATAATGATCATTATAGTATATTATTGTAACATTCTGGAATAATTACTGTTCACTGCTTACCAAATTTCTCATTTATCGACACATATCAACATAAATGACAAATAATTTACAAAAAATACGTACTTTGCCCAATTTTCGCGTTTAGAAATTAGTATATCACAAAGATGTATTTTGGCGAGTTAGCTTGTGAATCTAGTAGTATTATCAATACCTGGAGTATTGATAATGTCTTGCAGGCTTTCGCTAAGTAAATACGCGGGAGTTGAAAATAGAGGGTTTAGAAGTGCTACTATCAACAAAAGCGATCAAGACATCCGTAATTGCGCTCTCATTCATGGCTGCCAGCAGCATTGCGAGCGCCGCCGATTATTCCATGACTTTGGCAACGACAACCGCCGACGGCACGCCGTGGTCAACCACAGTTCAGACATTCCAGAAGTATGTTGATGAACTCAGCGAAGGGCGCGTAAACATTGATCTGAGCATCGGTGGAGCGCTCGGAAATGACGTACAGCTTTTGCAAAAGACACAACTTGGTAGCCAAGTTCAAAGTGCCGGTTCATCTGCTGCTAATACCGGCGCTGTGGTTCCAGCTGCCCGTGTTATGGACATTCCATTCATCATTAAAGATGCAAAACAGGGAATGGATATTTTCTACCCTAATGGGCGTCTGAGTGGTGAGGTTACTGATACATTCCAGAAGAACCTGCATAAGAAAAATCTGCATCTTCTTGCAGTTGTTCCATTTGAATTCCGCGGCTTAATGACTTCTGAAAAGTCTATCCGCACTCCTTCTGACCTTGAGGGACTTAAAATTCGGGTGACACCAAGTGTTGTTGAACGCAACATCATTACAAAACTCGGCGGCGGCCCAACCACTCTGGGTATTTCTGAAGTTTATACTGCATTGCAAACCGGTACAGTCGATGGTTTAGCAATCCCACCAGCAACCGCCGTTGCATTCGCTCTACACGAAGTCGGTAAAAAATTGAATGTGCTGAACCTTCAGCCACATGGCACCTTGTACTTCGTGAACTACAAGACATGGAAAGGCTTCCCTCAGGACGTACGTGATGTGATCCAGGAAGCTGCTGATAAAGCAGTTATGGAAACTATCCCTGAGTTTGAGGCAAACCTCGACGTAGCTTACAAAGCGCTTGAAGCTCAAAATGTGGAAGTTTACTTCCCTACAGACGCAGAGCGTGAAGAATTCCGTACAGTGATCCAAGATAGCTCTGCTGCAATCGCCATCAAAGATTTCAATGATGACGAAATGGAATTCTACAACGCCGTTAAAGCAGCGACCGCAAAGCTGAAATAATTAGAACGTTTGGGCTCCCCACGGGAGCCCTTTCGCTTTTTTTTTGGAGTACGTGAGTTGATTATAAAAATAATAAGGTTGGTCGCCGACAGATTTGAGGAATTTGTTTGTAGCGTTTTACTTGGGTATTTGGCTTTATCGCTAAATTTCGAAGTTTTTATTCGTTACGTGCTGAACTCACCAAGCGCATATACCGATGAAATCGCAAGAATAATTATGATCTCGATTGTTTTCATGGGCGTGCCATGGGCCGTGAAAGCTGACCGACACGTGATCATTGACTTGTTGCCCGAAACCACTTCTCCCAAAGTACGGTTAGCTTTTCAACTCGTATCTAAATTGCTGTTTGTTGTATTTTGCTATCTGTTCATCTTAGCCTCTAGTAATGCAGCAGAATTTCACCGCATGTTAGAAACAGAATCTGAAGGATTACGCCTTCCTTACTGGATGTTGATTTCAATTCTTCCATTCAGTTTTTCTATTACAATAATTCGTCTTCTTCAAAGCATGTATTACTGCATTATAAACTATAACAAAGCAGTAACATCAAAGTTATAACCTAGGGGGAGGATGACAATGGAAACTTTAGAAATCATCTTTGTCATTTCGACGTTTTTTTTACTGATACTAATTCATGTTCCAATTGCGATCAGTTTAGGCTTGTCGCTATTTCTTGCGTTCTGGTCACTTGAGCTCGATACAATCGAAATTGCCATGGATGCTTATCAGGCACTTGATAGCTTCCCAATGCTTGCAATTCCCATGTTTGTTCTTGCCGGGGTACTGATGGCCACTGGGGGAGTGGCACAGCGTATTTTGGATTTGGCGGATGAATTCATTGGTCACATGCCAGGCGGATTGGCTATCGTAACCGTCTTTGCTTGTCTTTTGTTTGGTGGACTTTCAGGTTCCGCTCCTGCGACCGTAGCAGCTGTTGGCTCCATAACTATTCCCGCCATGATCAAACAAGGTTACGCACCAGGTTTTGCTGCAGGTGTTGCCGCATGTTCAGGTGTGATTGCGATTATTATTCCGCCTTCAAATCCTATGATCATTTATTCGCTTACCCAATTTGGCACATCAGTCTCAACAATGTTCATTGCCGGGATAATTCCTGGAATAGTTTTTGCTCTGAGCATGGCAGTTCCAGCATATCTTGTATCAAAGAAGCATGGTTGGGGTGGTGTACGCGAAAAGGGTACCTGGAAAACCCGTCTGGTGGCATTGAAACGGGCACGGTGGGCAATCTTCACTCCTGTGGTCATTTTGGGCGGTATCTACTCCGGCATATTCACACCGACAGAATCCGCTGCGGTTGCTTGTCTTTATGCTTTCATTATTGGAGTTTTCGTTCATAAGGACCTTAAGTTCAAAGAAGTCTATTCGGTGCTTTCACAGGCCGCGATCATCACAATTGTGGCAATGTTCTTGATTCCGTTCGCTGTCGCACTCGGAAAATTGCTGACGTCACAAGCCGTTCCAGAATTGATCACAACGATCATGGCCGAATCTGTATCGGGTAAAATCGGCACCATGTTGGTCATTATTGCACTTTTGATCTTTGTTGGGTGCTTTATGGATACCCTTGCTTCCATCATCATCCTGACGCCACTGCTTTATCCGTTGGTAACGGAATTTGGAATGAACCGATACCAATTCGGTATCATGCTTATTATGGGACTAGGCCTGGGCTTCATCACGCCTCCACTTGGCGGAAACCTCTATGTTGCCAATCAAATCTCCAGAACTTCGGTTCAAAGCGTGTTCATAGGGTCGCTGCCAATGCTGCTCGGCATGTTCGTGGCCTTGCTTTTGATCACCTTCATCCCTCTAATCTCGACAATTTTCCTCTAAGGCTTCGGATCCACGCACTTAAGTGCAAAGCCGTTTACACTTGGATTTAACATGATTAAACTCGACAATCAGTATCTGGATCAGTTCATCGGGAAGCATGAGTTCAAGCAACTTACTGCGTACGGACAACTTGCTCTTCAGCAAATTCGTGAGGGGTCTGGAGCTGGGAACCAATTTCTCGGCTGGGTAGATCTTCCAGATGAGATCAAAGAGAATGACCTCTCCAAAATTAAGGAGACTGCTAAGCATATCAAAAGCAAGTTTGATTGTTTTGTTTGCATTGGCATTGGTGGGTCTTATCTAGGTCACAAAGCAATAATTGAAGCGCTTTCGCCTGCGTTTAAAGGGGGTGAAGGCACTGAGATTATTTTTGCTGCACACACGCTTAGCGGGCGTTATCTTCGAGAAGTCCTCGACAGGCTTGCCGAGAAAAACTATTGCATCAACGTGATTGCAAAGGAAGGGATTGCGTTGGAAACAGCGGTAACCTTCCGCATTTTGAAACACGTTCTGGAGCAGCGCTTTGGACCTGAGGGTGCTCGTGAACGCATTTTTGTGACCACTGACCAAGACCGTGGGCCCCTGAAGGACATGGTAGCGGCATATAACTATCCGCTTTTCCACTTGCCGAATGAGGTTGGTGGAAGGTTTTCTGTGTTTACTCCGGTGGGCTTGCTTCCATTGGCGGTTGCCGGAATTGATATCACCGCATTGATCGAAGGTGCAAAGGCAATTCGCAAAGATTGTCTGCCGTTAGATGCTGATCACAATCCTGCGCTAAATTATGCTCTGGCCCGAAAGATCCTTTATCAAAAAGGCAAAGCAATTGAGCTGCTTGTTACCTATGAGCCGTATTTCACGTTCATAGCTGAATGGTGGAAGCAGTTGTTTGGCGAGAGTGAAGGAAAAGACGGCAAAGGGCTATTTCCCGCCAGTGCGCTTTATTCCACCGACCTTCATTCCTTAGGTCAGTATGTTCAGGAAGGACGCCGTCACTTCTTTGAAACAACTGTCAGCATTGGTCAGGAATATGAAGATGTTTGCATTCCAAATGACCCAGACGACATAGACAATCTGAACTTCCTTGAGGGGCGCTCTTTGCAGTTTATTCAAGACAGTATCCTGGAGGCCAGCCTGAAGGCTCATACTCAGGGGGATGTCCCGAATATTCTTATCACCGTTGAGAAGCTCGACGCATACCATCTGGGTGGATTGCTGTACTTCTTCATGGAGCTAACGGTGAATCTTGGTGACGGAGTGAATTGCGGCGTATCATAGCAAGTGTTCGAAGCTTGCTTTTGACTCCAGAGGAGCTGATACGCCTATGACAGATGATAGTGTTATCCCGCTTGTGCAGCCAGGGGAATTTCAAGATGCGCTCACGGAAGTTTTGCGTTCGGGTGCACAGCAACTTTTGCGAGCGGCCATTGAGAGTGAAGTCATGAGCGTGCTTTCGCTTTACTCGGACTTAAAATTACCAGATGGCCGTCAGCGGGTGGTCCGGCATGGGCATTTGCCAGAGCGCCAGGTCCAAACTGGGGTTGGGCCTGTCACGGTCAGCAAACCTCGGATCCGGGATCGAGATGAGAATGCAGAAGAGAAAATTCATTACCATTCCAATCTGTTACCTAATTATCTGCGCCGTTCAACCAGTCTTGATGAATTGATCCCAGCGCTCTATTTGCGTGGGGTTTCCACCAATGATGTTCAGCAAGCTTTAAGTGCTTTGTTGGGTGTTGATGCTCCCAACCTTTCGCCGGATGTCATCCGCGGCCTTGTCAAAAGCTGGCGATCTTTATGGGAAGAGTGGAAAACTCGAGACCTGTCAGCGCGCAACTACGTTTATATGTGGGCAGATGGCATCTATCTGAAAGCCCGGGGAGAACGGGAAAGTCGCTGTATTCTGGTGTTGATCGGGGCAACACCGGAAGGCAAGAAAGAGCTGATTGGCTTTGATGATGGCTACCGGGAAGATACTCAGAGCTGGCGGGAACTATTGCTTGCTCTCAAAGCTCGTGGCCTGCAGATCGAACCGAAATTAGCAGTGGGAGATGGTGCTCTGGGTTTCTGGGCGGCATTGCGGGAAGTCTTTGGCACAACAAAAGCTCAACGCTGCTGGGTCCACAAGACAATGAACGTCCTAAGCAAAATGCCTAAATCCTTGCAGGCCAAAGCGAAAAAGGATCTACAGGATATCTGGATGGCGGAAAATCGTGCAGATGCAGAGACGGCTTTTGATCTTTTCATAGAGAAATTTGAGGTTAAATACCCCAAAGCCACGCAATGCCTTGCCAAGGATAGGATCGAACTGTTGGCTTTTTATGACTTTCCTGCTGAGCATTGGGGGCATATCAGAACCACCAATCCAATTGAATCAACCTTTGCAACTGTGCGCCATAGAACAAGGCAAACCAAGAATTGCCTCTCCCGGGATACTGCAATGCCAATGGTCTTCATGCTGATCAAGGCAGCGGAGAAGCGCTGGCAGAAATTGAGAGGCAAAAATCAATTGCCTAAGATAATACAGGGTGTCATCTTCACGAATGGCATCGAGAGTGATGCAAACCAAAATCACGCCGCGTGAAACCCATCACCAACTTTTGCGGTTAGCTCCTGTACAGCATGACATTGGCAGTCTTGTTGAAGGCGCGCAGAATATCGGCTCTCACAACCGGAAAATGAGCTCTACCAAGCTTTCTGGAACTAGGTCAGTCTGAAAGGACGCTATTTCTCCTGCGCCTTTGCCCGTCGAAATGCCGTTGTGACCGGTTTTTACATGTATCCTCAACCCACCCCACCTTCATCGAATTAACGCCTTTGCTCAATGGTAAGTGGCTGCCATGATGGACGTATGAAGTGCGCCAGTTTGGGTTTTGCGATCAAATTCAACTTAACGTGACAGCACCTAGAATTACTGTCTGACATTGAGTTGGATTGATTTGACTGGCTTAGCGTGCAGCATGAGTATTGCAAATTTACAACCTGTTGGCTCAGTTTGAGTAAGACCTATTGGTGGAACGTAATGAAGAACGAAAATACACCCCAAGGAACCAGTATAGACCCAGTGTCAAACAAAACTTTTGCCGAAGTTTTAGGGGAGATCGTCTGGATTATGAACCAAAGCGCGGACATAAGACCGCAACCAATCGCTGAGATCGAACGTCTGGTTATGCCTGGAATATTACTCCGCCAGTTTCATATTCAATATGTTGAGAACACTACATCAGGTGCAGGAACCAAGGAAACAGAGGCGGGTAAGCTGAACTTGCAACCAGTTTCAGTTGTGGTCTATGCAATGGTATCTGATGCTGTAAAGCAAGCGTTAGAGGTCAACCCTGAATTGACTTTAACACTTCAGGACTGGCACAGTGGCCCCCATAAAAGAGCCATGCTGGAAATCTCCTTGCTTGACAAAACACTTCAAAAACCAGCTGCAAAATCGGAAAAGCCGCATGTTCTGCCGAATTAAAAATCGCTGGCTCCGGCGTCTGGCAAAAACACTTACCTATCTGCTGCTGATCTTTGGGATATTTCCAGCGCTGATTTATGGGGCGTTTTTTGTCGATAGCCGAGTGTGCTGGAGCGGTCCGCCGTTTTTCGCGCAGCAAGAAACACTGGTGCGTTCCTTTTTTCATGAGATCTATCCAGATGTGCAGCAAGACCAAGTGAAGATCACCACGGTGCAGGTGGCAAGAGATCGTGGCGAGGAAATCGCTGTGGGCATTCCAGATAATTGGCTTCAGGCAAAAGCAGATGAAAATGCGGTTTATCTGAGTTCCTTTGATCGCGGCAATGGCCCCTTATTTTTATATTACAGGCCAGAGCATGCTTGGAATGTAGAAACTAGGTACTCATACCAGTTGCCCCACACTAAACGGCTAACTGGTTGGGCTTTTTTTGATTCCTGTGGTATTTATCTGGCAAGATTTGGGTAGGTAAGCATATGTTTGTAAATATTGGCGGAACTGAATATCGGGTTGACAGCGTAACAGATTTAACTTCAAGGGCTGTGACTGATCTTTACAATACCGGTCGTTTGAATGATCGGTATACGTTTAATCATGCCGGGGCGGTAACGGTTTACGTACCCCAGATTAGTGTGTTTGAGGACACCTATCTTGGGCGGCTGATTGACCCGGGTTTTTTACCGGGCATTCAGGCTCTTTTGAATGGCGACCACAAAACTGATTTTCAGTCCTTTCTTTCGCAAAAAATGCCGTCCAAACTTGCCGAACTAAACGCAAACGGTTCGGTGACATTAAAACTTGGAGAGTTTTTTGACGACGACCTCTTCAAAGGCCCCAGAAAATGGAATACGCCTTTCGAGCATGGTGGATTCGGGATAGGCGAAGATCAATATGTTGATTTTGCCTATGTGCTGGGTACGCAGAACTTCACCCTTGATCCAGATTACACCGAAATCACGCTGAACCAGGGACGTAGGGCTGAGAGGAACGGTAGCCCGTCATAAGAAATTTCAGCAGACATCATGTAAACAGAGGATAAGGATATATGGACATAGAACAGCAAAATAACTGTTACCAAACAGCTACATAACGATATATGCTCAAGAACATGTCGTACAGTTTTCAATTGGTTAAACTGTAATAGATCATGCGCCGTACTTTCTGCGGAGCCATGCGAAACACACTGCATAAGTAAATCGTTTCGCATATATGTTTTGCATCAAAATATCCCTTAAGTTTCAGTCTCATCGCCAGCATTTCAAAACTCAGGACTTTTGCAAAAATCGCCTCTTATGACGGTCTGTCGTTCCGCTCAGCCCTACGTCCCGGGAAGGAGCAGTCCATTCCATTACCTTTGTTGGAACGAACCCTAACTCCGATCCTCCTATATTTTTTCGAACTCTCCTTGACAAAAAAAGGGAAACTACATCAATTGTCGATTGTTAGCACTCTGCCTTTGGGAGTGCTTGAGACCATAAAGATTAGAGCATTACCTATTAACCTTCGCGTCCGGGCGCTGCCTCCTGGGGGCGCTTGCGCATGAGAGAAAAAAACGATTATGAAGTTTCGTCCACTACACGACCGCGTTGTCGTTCGCCGCATTGAGTCTGAGGCAAAAACATCTGGTGGCATCATCATTCCTGACACTGCAAAAGAAAAGCCACAGGAAGGCGAAGTTATCGCTGTTGGCACTGGTGCACGCATGGACAATGGTGAGCTCATCGCTATCGACGTTAAAGCTGGTGACCGCGTTCTGTTCGGCAAATGGTCCGGTTCCGAAGTTAAGATTGACGGCGAAGACCTGCTGATCATGAAGGAAACCGACATCATGGGTATCCTGGCTTAATTCCAAGCCCTCGTTGAGACCCTACGATCCCTTCTGTTTTTCAAGAATTTAAGTGAGACAAAACCATGGCTGCTAAAGAAGTCAAATTCGGCTCTGATGCCCGCGACAAAATGATCCGTGGTGTAGACATCCTTGCAAACGCTGTAAAAGTAACACTCGGTCCTAAAGGCCGTAACGTTATTTTAGACAAATCTTTCGGCGCACCACGCATCACCAAAGATGGTGTGGCTGTTGCGAAGGAAATCGAACTTGAAGACAAGTTCGAAAACATGGGCGCACAAATGGTGCGTGAAGTTGCTTCCAAAACCAACGACATCGCTGGTGACGGTACAACAACTGCGACTGTTCTGGCGCAGGCTATCGTTAAAGAAGGTGCAAAGTTCGTTGCTGCTGGCATGAACCCAATGGACCTGAAGCGCGGCGTAGACATGGCAACTGCAGCTGCTGTTGCAGATCTGACTGCACGTTCTAAGTCAATCTCCTCTACCGACGAAGTTGCACAGGTTGGCACAATCTCTGCTAACGGCGACGCTCAGATCGGCCAGGATATTGCTGAAGCAATGCAGCGTGTTGGCAACGAAGGCGTTATCACCGTTGAAGAAGCTAAGTCTCTTGAGACTGAGCTTGAAGTTGTTGAAGGCATGCAGTTCGATCGCGGCTACCTGTCACCTTACTTCGTGACCAACGCTGAAAAGATGATTGCTGACCTGGAAAAGCCGCTTATTCTCCTGCACGAGAAAAAGCTGACCAACCTACAGCCACTTCTGCCTATCCTTGAAAGCGCTGTTCAGTCTTCCCGCCCGCTGCTCATCATTGCAGAAGACGTTGAAGGTGAAGCACTGGCAACTCTGGTTGTTAACAAACTGCGCGGCGGCCTGAAAATTGCTGCTGTTAAGGCTCCAGGTTTCGGTGACCGTCGTAAAGCAATGCTTGAAGACATCGCTATCCTGACTGGTGGTACTGTGGTTTCTGAAGACCTCGGCATCAAGCTGGAAAACGTTACTATCGAAATGCTCGGCACTGCTGACAAGGTGAACATCTCTAAAGAGAACACCACTATTGTTGACGGTTCTGGCGTTAAAGCTGACATCGAAGCACGCGTTGCTCAGATCAAAGCTCAGATCGAAGAAACTACTTCTGACTACGACCGTGAAAAGCTGCAGGAACGTCTTGCTAAGCTTGCCGGTGGTGTTGCAGTTATCCGCGTTGGTGGTGCAACTGAAGTTGAAGTTAAAGAGAAAAAAGACCGCATCGACGATGCCCTGAACGCAACACGTGCTGCTGTTGAAGAAGGTATCGTACCAGGTGGTGGTTGTGCTCTGCTTCGTGCAAAAGCTGCTGTTGCGAAGATTTCTTCTGACAACGTTGATATTGAAGCTGGTATCAAGATCGTTCTTCGCGCTCTTGAAACCCCACTTCGCCAGATCGCTGAAAACTCCGGCGTTGAAGGTTCTATCGTTGTTGGCAAGATCCAGGACAACATTGCTGACGAAACTTTCGGCTTCAACGCGCAGACCGAAGAATACGTCAACATGATTGAAGCTGGCATCATCGATCCAACTAAGGTTGTTCGTACTGCCCTTCAGGACGCTGCATCTGTAGCTGGCCTGCTGATCACAACCGAAGCAATGGTTGCTGAAATGCCAAAATCTGACGGCCCTGCAATGCCTCCTATGGACGGCGGAATGGGCGGTATGGGCGGCATGGGCTTCTAAGCCAAGCTTTCCAACGCTTAAACAGATCAGGGCGCCCTTTGAGGCGCCCTTTTTTGGAGAGTAGACGCCATCGCGGGGTTTGTTCGCTGACTAGGGAGAGTACAACAAAGCGTGGGGCAATTAGGCTGCCATTTTTGCTTCCCCGTCTGGCTTCATGCTGGGATACCATTGCAGGAACTTTGTGCGCAGTGTGCCATCCAGCGTGCGTGTCCGGGTTTGCAGCATGAGATGAGCATGCGGAAAACAAGCAGTTCCACAACGTTTCGATATCAAGAAAAGTTCGACAATCAACAGCTGCCCCACATTTTTTGGTGCTCTCGAACCCAGCGGTAGATCGTAGTGTGATCGACATCCACACCGCGCTCTTCAAGCATTTCTTCCAAATCACGATAGCTAATCCCGTTGCGACAATACCACTGAACAGCCCACAGGATGACTTCACTACGATAATGCCGCCATTTGAAATCACCGCTCACTGGAATACCTCTCGCTTTACCCAAATAGCAGGCATCCGAATATTATTTGCAAGAGGGCCTGAACAACCGGGCAGAAGCCTTTCATCGCCATAGGCCCAGTCGGAAGGTTTCGGTGTTTGTCAAACAAGTTGTCCGCCAATTTCATGCAGCGTCTCTGATTTCGGTGCCGCTGATTTCGCGTTCCGGGTTTAGCCAGACGGGTCCTTCAGGTAGCCAGTTGCGTGTTTTTCCTGACCAGCGTTCTGGCTTTTGCGCACGTGCATTTGCATAAATCCTGGCACGGTTATCGAGCGTTGCTCGGTCCTGCCCTGCATGGCGCGCGTCTGGCGTAACGAAGCGGATCGCGCTGTGCAAGTGCTCGCTGTTATACCAGATGACGAAGGATTTTACCCACGCCTGCGCATCGGCCTTTGTGGCAAATCCCCTGGAGGGCCAGTCAGGGCGGTATTTGCAGGTTCGGAATAACGCTTCTGAAAAGGGATTGTCGTTGCTGACACGTGGTCGGCTGTAGGACGCTGTAATGCCCAGCCTTTCCATCGTTGTTTTCATGGTAGCCCCCTTCATTGGGCTGCCGTTATCTGCGTGGAGGACCAGAGGTTTCAGAACACAGCCCTGGGCCAGCACCGCCTTTTCGATGAGCTCAGCAGCTCGTTCTGCGCTCTCTCGCTCATGCACTTCCCAGCCGACGATTTTCCGGCTGAAAATGTCCACGATCAGGTAAAGGTAGAAGAACATGCCCGCAATCGGTCCGGGCATCCAGGTTATGTCCCATGTCCACACCTGGCAGGGCCCTCTGGCCTGATAACTGGTGGGTGGTTTGCGCCGTACAGGAGGCTTGGCACGGCCACGGTGATGCTGCTGACCATCTGTGCGCAGGATGCGGTAAAAGCTGGATTCAGACGCCAGATATCGGCCTTGATCGGCCAGTTTTGGTACAATCTGGCTGGGTGGCAAGCTGGCGAATTCCTCTGAATTACAGACCTCCAGCACTGCGGCACGCTCATACTCGCTGAGCTTATTAGCTGGCTCCAGGCGCGGCACAATAGGCCGCTGATCGGGCTGAATTTGGCCGTCTTTCGTCCATCTCCTGAATGTCCGCTCACTGATCTCCAGCTCTGCGCAGGCCATGAGGCGTCGTGCGCCAGCGGTGACAGCCTCGTTGATCAGAGCGACTGCGGTTGTGCGATCTGGGGTGCTGATCATGCGTCCTCTGCGCCCCCCCAGATCGCTGAGACCTTTTTTCTGAGAATAAGCAACGCAGCAGCCTCAGCCAGAGCTTTCTCCTTTCGGGCCAGTTCCCGTTCCAGATCCTTAACCTTCTTTTTCTCTTCTTTCGTCGCTTGACCAAGACGCGCAGTGCTGGCGCGGTCCCAGTCATTTGCCTGCTCACAAGCGACCCGCCATGCAGCGATCTGCGCCGGATAGAGCCCGCGCTTGCGGCAGTATTCGCCCAAATCAGCCTCATTCAACGCCGCCGTTTCCAACACAGCGGCAAACTTATCACGCGAGGACCATCCCTCAGGGCTCGTGTCAGCGCAGGGCAAAAGCTGGCCTTTGCCGCGCGCCTCAGCCCGCCATTTATGGAGCGTCGCCTCGCAAATCCCTTCCTCGCGCGACAACTGCCGAATGGCTATGTTGCCCGGTGGCAGCATCCGCTTAAGCACTGCCGCTTTTCGTTCCGGTGAATATCCCACGTCATCTTCCTATCCCGCCCACCTTAAAATAGAGAAAAATAGAACAGCGGACAACATCCCTGACACAGGGGGGTTTGTGCGTACGATCCCGCTAAGGGAGAACAAATGAGAAACCTTGCTGCTGGTCTAAATTCTCTTAAAGGTCTAACGTCAGTTTTAGGACGGAGAACGTAAAAAGACAGGTTTAGAGACACAATAACGGGTCATTTTGACACTTGGCAAGGCTCGGCGGCTTATGCCTCTATAACGGTCGATTTTGAGACAGGTAGAGTTGCCTGCCCAAGATCATAAATTGGCTTAAAATGCCTCGTCTTTGCAACCTGTTGTTCGGCAACAGTTTTATTGCGTGGTCCTATATCATTGTTCGCTATACGTACGTTCCTCCTTAACTGGATTCTACGCACAAACCTTCCGATGGGGCCTACAGCGAAAAGCATGGTCTGACGCCGTGGCATGTCACGTAATGCGATTATTTCTTATTGGTGCTCTAGAGGGGTCGAAAGCGAGTAATGGGAACCTCTAGCTCGTAGCTTCACTTGATAAGCTCAATTCGCTGGGTAGGATAAACAGCATTAAAACGGCAGTGGTCGTTGCACCAGTCATGGGCGGCAGGAGAAAGCCAGAGAATAATATTCTGTATGTTGCTGTGATGCTTTCTCAAGTTCCAAGCGATTATAGGTTCGTGGTGAGCAATGCGATTGCGTAGTACCCGGATCGGAGTAAGGGGAGAAGACAAATCCTTACGACGAAGACCTTTGCCATCAGCTTTTTTTGCAATTTTATGAAGCCCTTGATTCCAGAGGGCGTCATGACTTGGACCTAACATGGCGGTCCAAAAACTGAAAGTAAGCTCAGCTACAACTCTGTCAGGAGTTTCCTCTTTTTTGCTCTCTTTTATATCCTCTCGAGCACTAGCTATTTGTTCTTGATGGCGAGCATTCAAAATCAATCTTTCATCAAAGATCCATCTATTATTATATAAGTCTGTCATTACTGTATGAATACGATTACGTAACGACACTTCCAACATCTGCAGAGATGGATAAAAAGCTTCCGAGATCCGAGTATTAAGAGAATACAACAAGATTGCCTTCTCTCTATCACCACCTGCCCACTCTAGGTAACGACCGAACCTCTCCAGTGACAAAGCAGTCTCAAACCCTTGATATTGCAGCACTTCACACATTGCCTTGATTATTTTCCCTACCTAGCGTATATAAGTGTTGTACACCCCGGTACCGTCTCTGCTTATGCACGCGGCCGGGGTAAATTATTTTTCAACTACTTTTGCGCTTACCTTTTGGCGTTTCAAGTTCTTCCTTCTTAGCCTTTCTCTCGTCTCTTTCTTTTGTGAACTCTGGCTCGAAGCTCTTCACCTTTTCGACTAGCCCATCGAGATGATAGATATTGCTACCCCAATCACCTGCCGCTGTTTTTTGTTGCTCGCGCCTAATCAATCCAGCAACTTCCAAAGCCCTAATATTGTTTTGAATTGTCTTTGGTGTAACGCCAATTCTGTCAGCAAGCTCTTTTTTTCGCGGAAATGGCTTGCGTCGCGGATCATGCCAATAGTTCAACAGCTGAAGAATTATGTTCATCTGGGTAGGGTTCAGCCCCAAACGCTGTTGGCACCTAATAAGGATTGAGGGTACGCCCGCATATCCATGGGAACACACATCCTTCCCCCAGATCCTCTCTGTGGATGATTGCTTTTTACTCTTCGTACCTGCAGTTCCAGTAAAAGGAATTACTTCCTTGTTTGCTTGTGTCATTGCAACCTCGCTTTCAACTTAACAGTAGATGGATCACGAGGTTCAAACAAGTTCGCTAGGGCGTCATGGTGGGGCAACATTTTTCCCTACCTGTATATTCGTTCATTCCGCTACTTAGAAGATACGGTACTTCGATATACGTTACTTAGATGGTCATTCATCACCCCTAGCTCAGGAAAACTATTTCCCTACTCCTGGGTAACCAATTTTCCCCGCCTTCACGTGAAAAAAGAAGTCAGTCAGCTTCTTAAACCACAGTCTACATGGGGTCTGTTGAGGATACGTGTAAAATATACTCACATGACCGTATCCTATTGACCTACCGACATTAATTCGAGTGGGGTTAACATCCTCATTCAGCTATGTGCCCATAGGGCCTAGGGTGGGTTTTGTGGCTTACAAAATCGGTTTGAAGTTCACCCTCAAGTTGTGCCCCACAAGCAGATCAAAACTTTCCGCACGATTTTCTTTCGATTTCGTCATTATCGAGCAGCCTTATTGAGCAAGCCCTGCAATCGCTGGCCATCTGCTGACGATACCACGGAAAAATCATACTGCTTCGCGGTTCCCGGATTCATGAGTATTCCAGTCCAACCTATGACCTCAACTCCGTCTTTTGTCTTCGCGAACTCCACTTTCAGCTTATGATGGGGAAGCCCGGTTGAGCGATCCGCATAGTATCTCTGCCCCTCGGTTTTTGGATCCATCACCTTGGTCGCAATCACCTTTTTGCTGGACTGAGTTTTAATCTCATACCCCTGCTCACGGAACTCCTTGGCAAGATAAGCTGAGACTTGCTGGGCACTTTTTTGACTGGTTGCCCTTGGTGGGTTTTCATCGGTGACAGGGGCTGTGGTTTGGCAGGCCACAAGCAGCATTGAGGCTGCGATAAGAGAGACGTATTTCTTCATTGGTTCAATCCTTTGCCTTATGCGGGAAGCACTTTTTGCGATGACGTTTTATTGCTGGATTGGTCAGGAACATATCGACTAATTGGATCATCTCAACGGTATCTTCCCTGGGCGTGGAAGGGTAATTCGCGTAACAGGCCAGTACCATTGCCTCGCAACCTTCCGCCGTGATCGCGGCCCCTAGCGATTGGGCTCTGCTTTCGATCCTGTTTCGATGCCCAAGCATCGCATTTGCCGGAAATAAGAGCTTTCCGTCCTGTGCCATAGCTCTTGTGAATTCCTGTGCTAATTGCCGAACTCTGTCATCACCAAGTATGTGTTGAGTGGCACCAGTCATTGCTTTTTCTCCTTCTCGTCTCATTCTGTTGTATCCTTTCTGTGTGAACTCAGGACTAGGATTTTCAGCGTAAACTTCACGCAAAAAGGTAATAAATTCAGTAGTTTGATGAACTTTAACGCCTTTGTCCATAACAGCGACCAGCGGCAACACAGCCGATTTCTGACAGGGTTATTCATCAAGGTTTCCCTTGCTGAGCAGTCCAAAAACAGATTTGTGAAGATGGAGATCCCCGGCCTCGGCCTTGGCTAAACAGCCCCGTAAAAAACCACCATATGAGTTGATCGTTGTCTTCGGATCGGTGCTTCTGCGCTCGGCAATCACGACAATTGTTGCGGCCGCACTTGCTCCCAGTTTGCTATAGGCTTCCTGCCATGCAGGGGCGGAGATCCCCAGATAACCAGCTGCCAGCTGTGCCGCTTCAACAACAGCAGCCCAGTCAGATCCACCCGGTTTTGAGGCATTGCGGATCATGTCGCGCAGCATGAGGCTGGCACAGGCCAGAACTTGCTTGAGCGTGATGTGCTCGATGCCGGAGCTGCAATAATTTGCGTGTGCTGAAGGCGGCAAAGGGGAGGGAAGGGGAAGCAACTTGGGTCTTCCCTCAAGCTCCTTCAGGTGTTGACCTGCCCCTCCGTGCCAATAAGTGTGAGACATTCCACTGGCCAAAGTTTACACTTGATGGCGTAGGAGAACGAACCCATGGTTATGCCTTCACAGACACCGCTTTCACCCGATACTGGACCTGATGATATTGTGCCCCCGCCACCGCCAACCCGCATGGTGACAGCGCCAGTGCAGCCTACAGCCGAGTTGACCGCTATCCCTAAGCGGAGAAGTTTCACAGCCAAATACAAACTGCGCATTCTGGACGAGACGGACCAAGCAGCAGACACAGGTGGTGTTACAGCCATTCTACGGCGCGAAGGGCTTTATTCTTCTGCGCTAACGGATTGGCGTCGGGCGCGCGCTGCAGGCTCATTGGGATCATTGCAGCCGCGTCAACGTGGCCCACAAAAAGCACCCGCCAACCCATTACAGGCCGAACTGTCCAAGGCTAACCGTGAAGTTTCAGCACTACGGCGGCGTCTGGACCAGGCGGAAGCCATCCTTGCAATCCAAAAAAAAGTGGCGACATTGTTGGACGAGATGGAGCAGACGCCAGAGCGCAGCGGCAAGTCATGATGGCCGTCGCGATTGCTCTGCCCTCAGGCAGCGGCCTGACCTCAGCCGTTTGCTCCGCGCTCTCTTTGTCGCGGGCAAGCGTTTTTCGCCATCGCGCTACATTGGCTGCTCCGCCACGCGCGGTAAAGCCACGTCCCCCCTCAGCGCGTGCCTTGCCGGAAAATGAACGGGCTCGGGTACTGGACCATCTGTGTGGGCCCAGGTTTACCGACCAGACCCCCACCGAGGTATTCGCCACTTTGCTGGATGAAGGCACCTACCTCTGTTCGATCCGCACGATGTATCGGATACTGGCCGCTCAGGGCGAAGTCATTGAGCGTCGCCGTCAGCGCACGCACCCTGTCTATCAAAAGCCGGAACTTCTAGCCGAAGCTCCCAATCAGGTCTGGTCTTGGGATATTACCAAGCTGATGGGCCCGGTGAAATGGTCTTACTTCTATCTCTATGTCATCTTGGACATCTTCAGCCGCCGTGTTGTTGGCTGGCGCATTGAGCAGGCCGAAAGCGCCAGCCAGTTCAAGGAACTGTTCATGGATGCGATGGGAAAGCATGCTGTTCCACGCGATCAGTTGACATTGCATGCCGATCGTGGCGGGCCAATGAAGGCAAAGACAACGGCTCTGATGCTGGTGGATCTTGGTGTGCTCAAATCCCACAGCCGACCCCATACCTCAAACGACAACCCGTTCTCAGAGGCCCACTTCAAGACGCTGAAATATCAGCCCGAATTCCCCAGGAAGTTTGAAACCATCGAGCAAGCTCGCGACTTTTGCCGCAGATTCTTTGCATGGTACAACGAACAACACCATCATGCAGGCATCGGACTCATGACCCCTGATCAGGTCCACTTTGGACAGGCCGAGGCTGTCTATGCCGCACGCCAAGCAACTCTCGAGGCTGCGTTCATCAGTACACCCGAGCGCTTCGTACTAAAACCGCCAAAACCACCTCAAATCCCGACGGCCGTCTGGATCAATCCACCAAAGCCAGAGAAAGAAAATCAAGCTTAAAGTCCAAATGCCACTGTCTCAAAGTCGTTGACACGTTCCGTGCAGGGGCGGCGCTTCCATGCTTTCTTTTCTCAAGAGCCATTTCCGCGTTAGCGGCTAAGGGAGATTTCAAGTCGTTGCCGGAAGGCAATGTCCGCCTATTACTTCTTTCGTTAGAAAGTGATTGTTTTGTATTGTTTGTATTTATGTGTCGGAAATTAATTTCCGACCTGTCGGAAGTATTCTTCCCACCAAAGGCGGTTTTCCGCTCTTTCAAGGGTGCTGTTTTAGTCTCGCCTGGATGTTGGGTACTAGCCCCGTTTGGGGTTGTTTCACCATCAGGAGTAGCGGGCTTTTCGAACGCCTCGATGAGTGATTTCATCTGCTGGCTCCACTGAACCAGCTGGGTGATTGTCACCCGCGCCTCAACCCGTTTTGGAAGGCTTTTCAGCAGGCTCATTGCCTGGTCTGCAGCCGCATGGCCGGGGTTCAAGGTGAGGCGTTCGCGCAAAACACGTTTGTGGATCTGAACCCCTGCTTTTTCCTGCTTCCAGATCAGCGCCCGTTGTTCCTGGCCTTCAACCAAATCCAAAAGGCGTTCATAGAGAGCGGCCAGTGGTGCCAGATTAACGCCATAGGCTTCCTTCAGTTCCCCACTTGGAGATCTGTGGCCGTATCGACGTTTGTTGCCGCTGTCATGCCAGCATAGTAATCCAAGGCGATTGAGCGCACGTTCAATATTTAAAACCTGACGCTCACTGATCCCGCGCCGGCTCGCGGCCGCACTCACGGTCAGATAGACAATTGGACTGCTGCCAGGTTGCCAATCTTGCAGCCGCGTAAAACCCATCAAAAACTCCAGATAGGAAATCAGCGCGCCTGTAATGTTCATTGCAAGCCTCGCCCGCTTCAACAAGGAGAGCACATCCCAGTGGCTCACCCCGTCCGGCAATCCAACAAAGTCTTTTGCAGCCTCTTCAGCCATCTCATTTTGCTGGCGCGATGTGTTACCGATTCCGACTATTTTTGTCGGGGTTTGCGGCCGTGCCGCTTCAATATGCATGTCGTAATTTCCGTTACAAACGGAAGCTTTGAGCAGAATTGAGAGTAAAAAATCCCGTTCGCAAAAACTATTGCGTTCTTCACTCTTGCAATTTTTGGGAGAACAACATAAAACCGTAGGTGCTTATTCTATTGGTTTTATGTTGTGCTCCCTGGTTGCCTCTGGCTTCCAGGGTTTACTTTTTTATGGACTATGTCCGCCTGTTTCTCTTCCTTTATTGATGTTTGCTTGCTGTGTTTGTGTCTTTAACGCGAGAATACTCCCGTAGATGAATCACAAAGCCACCAAATAAAATCCATGAAAATATTACACTTGAAACGAGTATCAACTCTACTCGTATTCGCGGCTGAGTGCGGCCTGCATCCGGTTATCCAGAGCTTTATGGAAAATTTGAACTTCGTTTTATTCTTCCGCCAAATTATTGATAATGCTCACTTAATGGCACGTGCCACTGTGTTAACATTGGTTAACATTTACCGCTCTTCAGCGAGTAAGGCAGCTCATTTACAATGCTGGATGATCAAGGTAACTGCCTTAAGATTTAAGGTGCCATACCTTCGATTACTTCTCATGTTATGACTTTACTTAAGATGAATTGAAGTACAAATGAATTATAACTAGTTTTACATGCCTGACGCATCAATATTAACTTGCAACATATACGTGTAATCTATAATATATTAAGTAGTATAGAGGGTTGTTTTATGTTCGGGTTATTCAGCACATTAAAGATTGATTTGGTTCGGGGCTTGTACTTTGCTTTTCTGATTGCGCTTGGCAGTACAGTCAATTTCACCTCACTGTGCATCATTTTGGACTTTGCGGAGTTCTTCTACGATGTTCCAAAAGAACTAAACGGCCCTTTGGGGTTCGCTTTGAGCTTTGCTGCAACCTTTCTGTTCCCAATGGCCCTTTTGAGTATTCCAGGTCTGATTGAAGGTGTGCTGGATATGCGCGCTGGAAGCCGCCGCCCCTCAGCACGCGAGCTTACACAAATTGACCCGGTCAAAGCCTACCTGCAGGCTCAGGCCGAGGCCAATGGCGTGAAGCTGCCAAATGCAAAATGGCTGGTGAAGGATAGCGCTCAAATCAATGCGGCAGCCTATGGCAGGAACCGGATTTACTTCACCACCGGCCTTTTAAAACATGCGCGCAAAAGCGCAGATGGCTTTGAGCAGTTTGCCGGGGTTGCCGCCCATGAACTGGGGCATTTACGCAATGGCGATGCACGGGAAAATCTATATTACGATCTGTTGTTGTTCCCTGTACGGATCTTCACGCCGATTTTCGAGTTCCTCTCCTTTATTCCAATCGTAAACCTGATCACCCGCCCGATTCATATCCTCGTCATGTTGCTTTACAATGGCTTGTTCTCGTTTTCAGAAACCCTTTCAACCAGCAAGGAATATGCAGCCGACCGTTATGCGTTCTCGCTGCTGGGAGAAGCCGGCCTTGCAAGCCTGTTCAACACCTTCGTCACCAATGAGGAAGCCATCACTGGTGTTTATGCCAATTTGACCAGTTCGCATCCCCCCTCTGAGCTGCGCCGCGATGAACTTGTCCAGCTCACAGATAATGGCGGCGCTCCTGCCCATATCGATCCAGTCCCACAGGAGTTCCTCACCAGCTTTTACGCCAGCAAAAGGCATCCCTTCAAAGTCCAGCCACCCAGGATTGATCCAGTTGAAGAAAGCCCCATCACACCAGAACGGAAAGAAGATCAAGCACCACAATCTTCTGGACCTGTCTGGTTAAATGTTCCCTATGTTCAAAAGGACCAGGCCAAAGCTCTGGGCGCAAAGTTTGATTGGACCTCCAAGCGCTGGTATGCCCCTGATAACGCTGCCGTTGCTGCGCTTGAACAATGGCTCCCACAACCAAGCACCAATTAAGTTGGTAATCTCACAGGGCTAAAGCGAACGACTTCCTTCACGAACCTTGTTATCTTTCCATGCCGTATTCCTGCTGCTGTTTTTGCTTGCTGTCTTTCACGATCGTACGGTGTTGGCTTTCAAGATCCTGAATGGCTTTGTGTTCACCAACTGATCTAAACCAGTCATTCCAACCCATTTTCTCAATTCCATTCTCGTTTTGACGTATGACCGGCTTGATTAACTGCGCCCTGACGTCCTCACGTTCAAGGACCTGATCCTGTCTTGTTGTCGCGATAATGATTGTTTTGTCAGGGTTCTTGCGCGCCATGTCTTGCGCAACAAGCAATAGATTTTCCTCATCAAACACCACGGCAACGGGCCGTTTTGTCAGCTCATGCAAGGCTGCGGCATCGGCGTACCCTTGCGCGATGAGAACCGTATCATCCTCTTTTGAAAGTTCGCTTGGTTTGCCGGGATCGGGCGCACCTAACATGTGCAGCAGCCCGCTCGTTCTCGCCCCGCGCAATCCTTCATCTCCATTGCCGTCAACAAACTGCAGAGAATGCAACTGGCCCTCTATGTCGCGCAGTGGAACCACGATGCGCTCTTTTGCATCCAGGCCAACTCCATAAGCCGCAATTTGTTGCTCAGCCAGGTAAGAGCAATTACTGTGATCCGGGCTAACGCTGAGATTATTCCAAACCACATAAGCTTGCCGTGCGCGCATATCGCGAATGCGCTCCTCGTTGATGGTATTGATTTTATCAAGTTCAGCGTCACCAAGAGCCTGATCGCGCCACACCAAGCCTTCGCGGCCCGATTCCTTCAGGTTGGCATCGACTTTGAGTTCCAATACATTGCGGGTATCGTTTTCATCCAGATCCGCCTTCACGATTTCAACGCAGGGCACCCCTTGCGCAAAGGCGCGGTAAAAGCCTGTATCTGCATCTTCAAACTTGGTGCGGTGCCATAGACCATCCATGATCATGCCGTGTTTAAGTTCGCCGCCCTGTTCCTTGACGAACTTCTTGGCAGCCGCCTCAAAACCTGCTGCGCTTTGCTCTTGCAAAGTGGCCGGTTTGTGCCATTTGGCGCAGTCACGATAAGTATCAAAGTTGGGTGCAAACCAACGTTGTTCATTCTTGTCCCACCAGGCTCCTGCTTGCTTGGCTTCCTTGGTCTCAATGCGGGCAACGGCAAGAAAAAACTCGTTTTTGGCGCGGGCATGATCATTCCGGTTTTGCCGGTTGCAACTGGACCTGCCACCGCCGCCACCTCTGCCGCCGGTTAACAGGGAGAAAAACAAGCTTTGGGCCTTCATCAACTCCGCCGCTTCCTTGTGCATTGGAGCTTGTGTTTGCAGATACCCGCGCCAGTTACGCGCACGGCCGCGCTTGCGCGCACCCAGATACTTTAGCCAGAACTTGGATTTGCGCGCTTTGGGGTCAACGGGTTTACGTTCATACTTGTCCTTAGACGGTTCACTTTGAGTTTGGGTTTGAGACTGGGTTTGCTCTGCTTTTTGCTCGCGCTGCGGGAACACCCCGAACTTGTCTTCCATCGCTTTTTTGGAAAACTTGCGATCTACCGCGCTGGCCTTTTCCGCATTCTCCCCGTCCATATCCTTGAAAATCAGACCATTGCCGCGCTTTTTCATCTCCACGCCGTAATCAGAAATTCCCTTTTGGAACTCATCCCAGCTTTGAGATTTCTCCCGGATCTCCAGAAGCTTTTCCTTGTGCTCTTTCACATAGGAGGAAAACGACAGTTCCCAGGTATGGCGCTCATGATCCTGCGCTTTCGAATTGGCGTTTTCCTTCACACTTTCCAATCCATTATCGACCTTCAGGTCATATTTTTTCTCAAGCTCCGCTTTGAGTTTTAAAAGCGTTTCCTTGGACTTCCAGGGACTGTGCATCCGTCCGGTTTGCGGGTGGATCTTGGAATAGGCCACATGCATATGGAAATTGTCGGTATTCTTATGCGTTGCCACAACACGTTGATGCTCTTCAAACCCCAGTGCTGCAGCAAACTCCTTTTCAATCTCGCGCAACTGATCAGGTGAGGGCTTTTCTTCTCCAAATGAGACGATGAGATGATAGTTCTTGGCGGTTTTTGCGCGTGTGTTGAGGTTTTGGGACGCCTCGACCTCGCTGATCACCAGATCCAGATCATCCTTTTGTGTGCCGGCATTGCAGCCCACAACCCAAAGATCATCCAGTTTTTCGCCTTTGTCTTTTGCGCCGGCAATGTAGGTGGCGAGAGTGGCAAATTTGCCCTCCCGCCTGCTGAGCGCTTCCTTGGCGATCACAGCTTGATCTCCCGCGCCCGTGTCTTCAAAACACCCTGCAAATCCCGCAGCTCCTGCAAAAGCTTGCTCATTTCAACATGGTGATGCATTTGAACAGGATCCTTCAACGCCTCATCAAACAGGTTCCCAAGACGGGCAATATCTGCATTGATCTTCAAAAGACCCTGAAAGTTCTGACGCGCGGAAATATCTGGCACCGCTCGGTGTTTGAGGATGTATTCCACCAGCTGGGAAACAGACATTGTGCGCTCTTCAGCTTCATTTTTCAGCTGTGCTTTGAGTACTGGTAGAACATGCGCCTTCACAGGAACCCGTGCCCCTTCCTTCAGTGGCGAGAGGTGAGAACGGGCGTAGCGAGATTTACCCGTCGCAGATTTATCCTTGCTCACATCGCCATTCCTTGTTCCTGGCCTTGAGCTTGGGAGCGCGGTTTCGCCTGCGCGCGCTCTGTGACGATCTCTTTTTCCTGTTCTTTGGTTTGCGCTTGTTCAAGCACCTGGTCACGGCGCTGCTCTTTTGCCAGCGGCAGGCTTTGGATCTGGCTCTTGTTTCCGGATTTATCTTGTGTCTGGATCTGGGCCTGAACCGCAGCTTGGGTTTGGGCTGGTGTTTGCACCAAACGCTGCTCTTTGCGCGGCATGACCTGTTTGGCCTCGCTGATAAACTCACGCGCTGTCGCATCAATCCCGCGTGAGGCTTCCATATCATTCCAGTCCGTCAGACCTTTTTGCTGTTCCACTTTGTCAAAGTGCGGTGTGATAACAAAACCGCCCGTGGCCTTTGCAGCTTCTTCAGCCTTAACCAGCCCCTTGTTTGGAAGAGGCTTTTGCTTTTGGGGAAGGTGGTGATCATTGTCGGCAGCAATCAAGATTGTAACGTGCGGATATTTTTCGCGAATAACCTTAGCAACACGGACCAGATTATCAGCATCAAAAGCAACAATGGTTGGTTTGTTGGTGATGACATGAGCTGTACTGCCGGTGGAATAGCCCTCTGCAATGACAAGCGTATCTGTGGCTTTTAGTTTTGACCCGTCCCGCAAATACCCTTGAGGATCTATTGTGTGGAACAGCCCCTCTTTTCGCCCGTCCGTCAAATAGGCTTTTTTGTCGGTACCAACAAATTGCAAAGACTGAAGCCTGCCGCTCTCATCACGAAGAGGGACAATCATGCGCCCTTCGCCATCGAGCTTGACGCCATAGCCCCGTGAGCCCTTGTTCTTCAAATAGTCGCAGTTGCTCTGGTTCGCCCACGTTTTGCAGTTGACCCAGATCCCGTAGGCCCGTTTTGCTGCCCTGCCCTGCTCCTTGGTACGCTCTAACGCGCGCTCTGCTGCTTTGAGCTGTCCCTGTGCGCTAAGAGCTGCAAGCTCTTCTTTGGAAACCTTCTGGCCGGTGCCAACCCATTTTTCCAGCTCACCTTTGAAGTTCTTAAGCAACCCGGTCGGAACACCATCTGTATGAACGCAGTAAGAGGCGTTCGATTCCTTCTCCCCGATGAGATAACAACGGTGCCACTTGCCATCCATCACCAGCGATTTTTTGCCAAGCTCAGCCCCCGAGACCGTCAGGAACGCGGTAAACTCTTTTTCAATATCCGCTCGGCCTAAGGATTTTGGAGCCTCATTGACCTTCCAGTGAGCCAGCTTTTCAAGAGCGGCTTCATTTGGCGCATACCAGCAGCTTGTCTTGCGATCAAAACGGGCACCCAGCACCTTGGCCTGGTCTTTGTCTTCAAAGGGCACGACAAGATAAGTCCGGCCGGGCTTGGGTGGCTGCAAAGACAGTGATTTATCTGTATTGTCGTCACGATTTGCTGAGCGGTCCAGTGAGTTCAAAAGGTGCTGAGTTTTATCATTGACCGGTTCCATGATCTGATCCTTGCAGGCTAGCTGTGCGCGGAGATGTGCAGTGCGTTCCAGGTCCAGGCGCTTTTCAGGTTCCATCACCCATGTGCGCATCACCTCACCATCTCGCGCTGCCCGGAACAAAACGTTGCGATCCTCGCTGATCATCTCCATCCAGCGCTGCGCGTAAGCACTGTGACTGGACGGATCTGGAGAAAGTCCAACCTCCCGGCAAACGAGATAGGAGGCGATCTCAGCGCGAAACGCCTCATGAGCATGTTGCTGTGCCCCAAAGGGATTGGTTTCGCGTGCAAGGCGTGTTTCATGGGCTGTAGCCTGCGTTAAACCGTGCAGCACAGTGCTGTGATAGTCTTTGGCGTTCTTGAAGGCACTTTGAGCGGGCAACTCAAGCTGGTCCTCACCCGCCATATAAACGGCTTTGTCGCTCGCGCTTTCACCAACAGTAACGCCGCTTTGCGCAAGGAGGCGCGAAGCGCGCTCAACTGGATCAAGACTGCGGGGCTTTTGCTCAAAAGCTGCAAGGCCCTCAATTTGCTCGCCGTTAAAAACGCTCGGATAGGAAACCACCGGTCGCTCAAGTTTAACTGCTTGTCCAGCCTCAACACCTGTAAATTGCCAGTGCTCAACCAGAACGCCTTTCTCGCCTTCCCGCACACTCAAACCTGCATTGGCAATTTCCTTTAATGTGAGCCAGCGCGGGTCCTGACGTCCCTGCATATCGAGCCAAAGGGCATTGATGCCGCGATACCGCTCCCCCTCGCCAGGACTGTAAGGTAACTCGCGCTCTGGTGTGGGTGTCTGCTCTGAGTGCCACGGGGCAAGACCTTGCCCGAGGCGGGTCAGGATTTCGTTGGTAACGCTCTCACGAAACTCCCGGATTTGAGAGGAAGCTGTCATTGCTCATCCTCGCCGGTTGCTGTGCTGTTCTGGTCAAGCAAGACGGCAAAATCCAAAGCGTGATCTTCAAACGCGCCCATATCTTCGGCAAGATCAGGATCAACAGCAGGATTGAGGCCAGCCTCCGCCAGAAGAACAATCGTGCGCGATTCAACATCTCGTTGGTCCTGGTCATCAATCAGGATTACAGGTTCAGGCTGGTTCATCACAGATTCCGTGTTGCAAACTTGGCAAAGCGCTTCAACAGGCTTTGCTTTTCGTCTGTAGTGACTGGTTCAACAACCATCAGTTCTTCAGTTTGCATTACCTCTGCTGGTTTCTTTGCAGCAGCAACTTCCCTCACAATTGGAAGCTCGCCCTCGACCCAACGCATGAGATTTCGCAATTGTTTGTGTTCCGGATGTTTAACTTGAAGTTCCAACACCCGTTCAACGGTCATTTGTTCCGTGAACTCATTCTCGCGAACAGGGATATTGTGTAACGCTTCAGCGACTTGAAGTGCTAAGCTCTCCCCGCCTTCTATCCGTTTGTCCAACAGTGCACGAATGAGCACAAATCCTTCTTGTGCCAGCCCTTCTGCATTTAAGATCTTCATCTGATTGTTCTCCCTCGCTCATGGACGCATTGCAGCAGCGCTGATGCGTGATAAAATGGCTTGTTTGCGAACGTGATCGCTCGGCTCAGGATCAGCTTTTGCGGGGTTGCTGGCAGGACCCTTCTGCGGTTCTTGTGCAGGCAGCAAAGGCGAGGACGATGGGGGCGGAATTTGCGCCCGTCTCAACAGCTCTTTGTCTTCGAAGTACAGCGTTTGCTCTCCAAAGATTGTTGGATGACCGGCGACAAACACCAGCATCTCTCCTGCAGCAACTCTTTTGCCTTTGCCCCCCGTTCCTATGAGGCGCATTTGCATGCACTCATCTGCAGTCATGAGAGGCCGTGCCACTTCTGAAATACTCTCTGAAATCCGCGTTCCAACCTTATCCATGTCGGTACTTGCAGAGCGTTTTTTGGAAACAACAGTGGTCTTGCCGCTCATGTCAGACAGGAGCTTTGCCGTCTCAATCCGGTTGGGAGCAAAGGCAACACGCACATGGCAGTTTGAGGTAATTGCTTCTTCCTTGCCGTAAACCTTGTGAAGCTGGGTGAGGTCTTGAATGATAAGGAACGCTTTAAGGCCGTAACCGGCCATATACGCCAGCCCTTTTTCAAATATTTCCAGTTTTCCAATGGCGGTAAACTCATCCATCAAAAGCAAAAGCCTGTGAGAGTAATGCTTTTTGCTCGCCCCGTTTTCGAACTCCATATTATCCGTCAATCGGGAGAGGATCTGGTTCATTATGATACGCAAAAGTGGCTGCATCCGCTCAATTTGCGAAGGTGGGATGATCAGATAAAGAGTGGTTGGCGTTTCCCCGTTCATCAAATCATTGATACGGAAATCGCAATCAGAGGTGTTTTTTGCAACGATTGGATCTGCATAGACAGCAAGCTGACTGGTCCCGGTAGAATGAACACCTGAGCGCTCCGCACCCGCCCGCTTGCGCATCCGCGATGCCCCGATGCGCACTTCGTCATCAACCAGCTTCCGGCCGTGCTTGAAATTTTCCATATCAACCAGCAGCCGTTCAAAGCTGTCATCATCCGATTTGGGTGCGCCCTTTTTTTTTGGCTTGGGTGATTTCTTATCTTCGTCTTGCTGCTGCTCTGAATTTCCCTGATCCTGCCGAACGGGATCATCCAGATCCTCATCACCAACGGACATAAAGCCCTTCACATCTGCCAGTGTTGCTGTGCGGCCTTCTTTGATCATTATGCGGTAAAGAACATGCAAGATCGCAGTTGCAAGCCAGGCGTAACCTTCCTGCATCCAAAAATCCTTCAGGCCCTTGCCGTCCGGGTCAATGATCATCAAGGCAATGTTCTGGCAATCTGCAATCTCATGAAGCGATCCCATGCGCACTTCTTCCAGCGGATTGTAGCGCAGTGAACCCTCTATCGAGGCAGGGCTAAAACACAGAACCCTCTGGCCCTGACTTTCCCGCCAGCCTGCTGTGAGCGCGTAATTCTCGCCCTTGATATCAAGGACAATCGCGCTCTCTCTCCATGAGAGCAGGGTTGGAAGAACAAGCGAGACACCCTTACCGGACCGGGTTGGAGCAAACGCCAGCGCGTGTTCAGGCCCGTCATGACGCAGTGTTTTGCCTTTAAAACCGCCAACAACGATGCCCGTATCATTGAGCAGTCCCGACCGACTAATATCCTTTTTGGTGGCCCATTTAGCCGATCCGTGCAGGCTGTTTGATCCATGATCGCCTGAGAGTGTGGAGACGCCTGCGCGGGCAAGAATGACCCGGCCAAGGAGTAAAACAAGCGCGCCCGCTGCACTGCTGGCATAAAACGGATAGGCGATATCGTTCGGGAACTGCTTGGTGGCCTTGTAATAATCAACGATCCAGACCCACCAGCGTGGATCTAAGGGATCAAAGCCCATCAGAACATACCAGCTCGTCAGTGTTCCGCCTATGATAACGACAAGGGAGAAAAGAGAAATTGCCTGCATCATGCCGCCATCTCCCGATCTAGAATTTCGCCATTACGCATGACGTAAGTGTCGTTTTTCATTTCCCAGATATCGGTAATGCTGCGTTTTCCGCTCAGATCACGGGTGATGTGGATGACCAGATCCACCATCTGTCTCATGAAGTAATCGGCATCCAACTTCTCCCCGGACGCATCGATATTTGCCTGGAACCTTGCGCTGACCATTTCCGGCCGGTCGGCATGAACCGAGCACATCCAGCCCCGCGCTCCGGTGTTCAATACATTCAGCGCATTGAAGGCGTTCTGGGTAGAAATCTCGCCAAAAATAATACTTTCAGGAGAGATCCGCATCATATGCTCATAAAGCTGCTGCCAGCTCTGCAGGCCAATGCCCTGACTGGCGTCACGAGCTGCAAAAAGCGCGACACCATCACGAAACCGATCAACCTCAAGCTCAGGCGTATCTTCAACGCTGACGACGCGCCGCTCTTGCGGCAAGTGGGACAACAGCTTGTTGAGCAGGGTTGTCTTGCCGGTATTCGTTCCCCCTGAAATGACAATATTGGCCTGCCGCTCAAGCGCGTTCAGGATGAAATCAACCATCTCATCGTCAAGGCCCATATTGGCAAAGGAGATCTTATGAGGATGCTTGCAGCGAATGGACAACGACAGATGACCAGATGAGGCAGCTCCCATCAAACATTCAAAGCGGTGCCCATCGGGCAAGGTGGTTGAGACTTTGGGATGCTCATCTTCTGAGAACCGCAGACCCTTTGAATAGGCCAGCGCACGGCAGATTTTCACAAGCTGAAAATGTGTTAGTCTGGGCGCGTCCTGCTCGCCCGTTCTGTTCTCAAGATTACGTCGTTCAATAATGATCTTTTGAGGCTCGCTCATACGCACCTCGACAACATCTGCATGGTCGTAAAACTCAGCCAACGGCTTTAAAAGCTGTTCAAGCAAAATGTCAGACATAACTTCCCCGTTCACCCTGATTAAGATTGCAGGATGTTCCAACTAATACTCTGATTGCGTTAGATAATTGTCTTTTGGTGATACTGGCAGGCGCATTGCATCAACCCGCCAGATCAGTTTCAGTTAAGCGTAATCAGCACTGACTGCTGCCGAATCTCGGGCCTTTGATATATCCCTGCTTCGAAGAGAGTAACTTTTTCTTCTTACTGGACCACGAGGTGTACTCAATACGCCCATCCGGGTATTTGATTTTGTATCGGGTTTTGTATTCCTGATATGTCGTAATTGTTCCCCAGACCTGAGAACAGTCCGAAGGGTATCGAGAATAGCTCTTAGTCTTGCTGTAGTTCTTGTTTTCCAAGTCTCGCGTGCAAACATCAGAAACAATGCCGTTTCCTTCACCCGCCTCAAGAACGTATTCACTGCCATCCGGTCTTGTGTAGGTGCGCACCAGTGTTGACGGGGTTGTCTTTTGACACCCATCAATCGCCGCATCACCGTCACGGGGAATGTCTTCCTCTTTGACGAGAGAATAACCGACCTGAGGTGCACCAGCCAAAAGCGTGTTTTCGGTAATATTATATCTCGTGCCATCTACACTGATGGAAACTGTTGAAAGCGCCTGTCCAGACAGCTTTGCATCATCATTCACCCAGCCCATGATCTCAACACTATGCGTATAGCTGGTAGCTGATTGCTGGCATTCATTCACGAAGATACGGTCAGGGTTTTCATAGTAATACCGTTCACGACCATAAGAAATTCCTGCACCAAGATCATGTGTAAAGCTTGCAGGATCATCACATGTATCTGTCGTTGCACGGATGCCCTTGCTGACTGTCTGGTCAGGTTTGCATTCATCAATGAATTGTTTTGTGCCCTTTACTTCGATTTGAGTACGAGACTGAGGTATGGCAATTTTTGTATCCATGTTTAGGATGACCGGACATACATCAACGCCGTTTTCCTTAAACAACACATTGTGCGTAAAGACGTTCCCCGTATCGATGCAATCTGACGCCTGATAGGTCACATTGTCCTTCATGTAAGTCCAGGTGCCCATCTCCTTGGATTTACCAGCGTAAAAGTCATGTTTGATGGAACACGCAGCCGTATTCAAAATCAACGGTAGCGCAGGGGTCGTTTCTGAGGGCTGGCAGCTTTGAACCACACGCTCAGTGTTATTGCGATCCGTGTAAACAAGGGAAGAGACGACTGTTGCTGTTTTGGCGACCAGATCGATATTAATCGGGCAACTGTCTTTTTCGCTGATACTGAAAGTCTGGTTCAGATCAGGCTGACACTCCCCTAAATCCTTACGTACTTTAACATCATCCAGATAGTAGGCTTGGTACTGAGGTTTTGCTGAACGCCCCGGAACATCGACGACATCTGGACAAGTGCCATATTGCTGCTGAACAGTGAAGGTTACGCCTGAAGGCTCACATACTGTTTCATTAACAAGAACACCATCTTTGAAGGTCTGCGTCTTGTTCTGTCCTTTGACAACATTTTGGACTGAATCATAAACCGGCTTACAGCCCTCTTCAGTAATTTTAATCTCTTCCTTAGGGTCCGCCACTTCCCGGCGATCAGGCGTTTGATACCCATTTGCCGCTTTATCTTTAGCCCCGGAGCTATTTATAGCAGGGGAACCTCCATCAGATTTTTCCTGAACTTCTTCCTTCTCTTCCTCCTCGCCTTTCTCCTCTTCTTCTTTAACATCCTCCCCGTTCAATGTTTTCAACGCCCGCACCAAGGCCGCTTCATTTCCCTTGATTGAGATTTCCTGTTCTGGATCAATCCTGGGCGTATCCATGTTGTACTGGGAGGAAAAATCCTGAGCATCCAGATCAACAATCATCCCTTCTTTTTTCAAGCTGGTGATGACTGTCTGGCCGATGACTTTCCCATTGTAGGTCGCATAGCTGGTGTAACCGTCAATGGTCACCCCCTCAATGGAGACTGGCTCGTCAACCTTTGGCTGGGACCGAAACACCAAAGATGTTTCTATTGCTTTGCCTTTTTCCAGTTCCAGAAGTTCAGAAACGCCTACGGAAAACAGGTTCTCGGTAAGTTTTTTTTTGTCGGCTGCATCGGCCGTTTTTCCCGCTTGATCTTCCAACGAGTTCGCGGCTTGAGAAGCTGTTACCGCATCTGCTTCAATAGGCGTTGGAATGCCAGCAGTTTGTGCAATTCCAACTGAGATCGGGACTGCCAAAGATAGCAGTGTTGCCCCCAGTATTATCCTGGATTTCATAATAGTTTCCCCATTCCTCACTTAGTTTGGACTTGCCAGATACCAGTCGTACTTGGGCCGGATTTGCACCCTCGTTCCCTGACTGATGCGAATGACCGGCTTCAGATCGACCGTTTCCTGAAGGAAATGACTGCTCAGCACACCGATGTTTTCAGAAATTCCAGAAAAGGCTTCAGAGGCAGCACTGCCTTTGCCCTCACCGCTCGAACCGCCGCTTTGTGTGGCGAGCGTAACGGCACTTTCAACTGCTGCACCAATCCCCACGGTCATGACCGCAGAGCCGTATTTTTCCCACCAGCGGTTATCAACGTCACCAGAGACGCCGCCATAGCCTTGCGCATCTCCTATTGTCGCGCTGAGCTGGTAAATCTCGGCCCGGCTTTCACCAAGTCTTATGCGGTGGCAATTGAAGCCAATTCGGGTTTGACCGGCTTTATCAGCACTTTCATAACTGCACTCCAACCGTGATCCACGCGGGATCAGGATCGTGCGGCCATGGTAGCCGTAGGTGGGACGGCTCACCTGAATAACAACGGCTCCCTGCGAGGACAGTTGCGAGTTGATGCCACCTTCCAAAATACCGGTAATGTAACGATCCGACCCCATGATCCGGGTGTTATCGACCGCACTGGTACTCAAACGGCGGGGTGCTGCGTACTCATTGTTGTTCTTATCGATCCCAGCGGGGGGCAGGAATGCCGGCACAATGTCTTGTGGTGTTGGCCCCGGTATCGGCAAAGCAGGGCGCTTAGTCCCGGCCTGATCAAAATCCCCACCGTTTGACCCTAAACGAGTTTGAGAACCGCGCCGCGCCATCAGTTCTGATTGCAACTCAAGCTCATAAGGATCAGGCTCAATCACTTTGGGCGGGTCCGGCTGAACCAGAACTTTGACATATTCAGTTTTGATGATCGGAGCTGGCGGCTTTGATTTGACCACCACCGTTTTTTCAACCGGCACCTCCTGCCTGATGATAATGGGAGGTGTTACGACCACGGCCCGAGGCTCTGGCTTGGGAGGGGCCACATAGTCAAAAACGCCGGGATCATCTGTTTGTGGCAACCGCGGAATCTGGTCTTGTGGGGTTGCGCATACACCAACCAGCAATCCAGTCCAGGCTATCAAATCACACAGAGCCATTCTCAAGCCCCTGTGTACTGGATGCACATGAAAGACTGACCCGACTTCAATGTGATAAGTCGCTGAGTGCTTTCAATAATATAGGTTGTGCCGCTGACGCGGGTGTTGACCATCTCATCGATTTCATCAACCACCACATAGGCCGCTGGCAGCTCAAGGTCGTTCCACTTCTCGCCAAACTGGATGTAGGTGAAATTGTCATCGCGAAAGACCGAGGCGGGCTTAAGTGTCTCATCACCCCACAATTTATAGTCATTCCATCCGCGCAGTTTGGCAGGATCAAAAGGAGCGGTTTTCAGGAAATCCTTTGTTACTTTTTCTGCCGTACCCCCTGAAGGGATAGCAGGATTTAAAAGCGCTGCGCCCGCTTGATTGCTCCACTGGGTGTAGCTGATATCAGAGCGGCGCACCCCCTCGATCTTGAACATCAAGTCAGGCAGGTTTTTTGAGCTGATCCCCTCAGAGCGCAGATAAAACGAGTAGACCTTGCCTTCCTCAGTGTAGATCTGCAAGGAGCTGTCCACGCCCGCCCCATAAGGTTTGACCACAACCGTATTGGCGTTACGCGGTTCGACCTCGAACTTGCTGCCATCTCCCAGATCCGTTGAGGTGATGGTTGCCCCTTCTGGAAGCTGGATCGCTGTGACCATGTACTCACGCAACCGAACCCGGTAAACGCAGCTTTCGCACTCAATCTGGCTGTGCGTTCCGCTGGTCTTACCTGCGCTATCCCACGCTTGCTGGATTTGCCCGCCTGCAGACGTTGGCCGGACCATCTCACCGTAATTGCCCCGGCGTTGCTGCTGCGCCTGTTTTTTGACAGCAGCAGGAACAATACCTTTAGCCGCCATAACGCTTGAGCCGTTTTGAATTCTGGTTTGAACAGAAGGCTTTGAAGGCATGTTAATTGCGGTTTGTGCATTGGCAGCAAACGAGAGCGTGACCACCGCTGCAACAGAAAGGAGTGAGGTCTTAATATACGTATTCATAATGTTTTTTCCTTAACGACCATTCCGACAACGCGGATGCCAAGCGGGTTCTCATAAAGCTCGGCTTCTTTGATTTCCTGAGGGCGTGTGGTCAGTTCCAGATAGGCGCGGTATTGGCGGGTGGTGCGCGGGGTCCGCTCCAGTTCATCAATCTGACTGAACTCAACCGAGTACTGCCAGACATCGCCGTACTGGGCGATAAAGTTAGAGCTGTGAACGATGATGGAGCGGTTCAAACCGTCCTTGAGAGCATCAGCAATGTTCTCTTTGCGTTTGTCCAAAAACGCACTCCAATGTTTGCGATCGGAGTAGATCATTGCTTCTTTGAAACGCTCATTTTGCGTAATATTGTCAATGGGCAGGGTCAAAGACACATAGCGGCGCGAGAACTGCTCCAACATCATTTCAAAGCCGTCCACCTCCTGCGAGATTGGCTCAACCCGGTAAATGCGGTTGTCGGCTGGATCTGCCCGAAGCAACGCAATGCGCGTTTCTTTGAGCGGATAAGCCTCAATCAAAGCCTGTGAGACACTCGCGGTTGCAAGACCAAAGATAATGTTGAGACCAACCGACAGTTTCAAAAACCATGCAATGCGGCGATGAGAAGAACGAAAAGCAAACTCATCGACTTCACGGAATGAATGGGGTTCAATACTCATAGGCGCTTGCGGTTCTATTGGCGGTGCCCCGGCTAACGCAGGCTCACCGGGGCTTCCCAGGTCCTTTGCGTCACTCAGTGCTTTGGCGCTGGAATTACGCTTGAACATTGATCCACTCAAACCCTTCAGGTTGGTAATCAATCGCCAGGCAGGCACACGGAGATTTTCTCATCTCATCACTGCCCTCTGGCTCATACGGCATTTCCACATTGGCACAACCGGCAAGAAAAAGGCCAAGTGCCACAACACTAACTAACTGTTTCATTGGAAGTTTCTCACCCTTAGGATTTGTCTTTGAAAACAACATTGAGCTTGTCCTTTATATTTTGGCCGCTCTGATGCATGTCCGAATTGGTCCGCTTCAAGACAGAACTTGCAGCTGCACCGCCAACACGGCCTGCAAGACCTGCTCCCATTGAAGCGCCCTTTGCAGCCCCGCCCGTCATCATGGCGGCACCAGCCCCGCCCATAGCTCCGCCGATACTGCCAACCATGGATGTGATTTCAGAAAGAAGGGCCGTTGCCATAAAGCCAAGAACAACAGCCAGCATATACGGGCCGCTCAGCACGTCACTGGCCCTTGTTGAAGTGGTGTTTGAATCGCCCACGTTAAGCCCGCTAATCAGCGAGATGATAATTGCAAACACAGTACACACAGCAAACAAGGTAAGGATGGCACTCAGCACCACCCGCACCGCAGACCACGCCATATCCCGGCCCCACGGAAAACTTGCAGCCAGAACAATAAGCGGACTGATCAGAGTGAGAACCGTAAGGCGCAGCAGCGCAGTCGTGATATGAGCCAGGAACAGGATCAATAAGAGAGCATAGGGAATGACCAGAGCTGCCGCATAAAACAGCTCTTTGATGTAAGGAAGGTTGGCGTTTTCAATGATAGCCACTGCTACGGAAAACACCTTGCGCAGGACACCTTCCACGGCACCAATCAGTGCAATCAGTCCGCCGTCTTCGTTGATATTATCAACCCCGAGGCTCATGATCTTGATTGACAACCCGCTCATGATGGAAATGGAGGTATCAAGTACTTGCTGGGCTAAACCTTCTCCCAATCCCTGAAGAAAGGTAAATCCCACAAGTATATAGACAAACTGTTGACCAGCCCCTTGAATATCAATGGTGCCTATTGCCATTTTGATGCCTTGAAATACAATCCAGACAACAAGAATTGCAACAAACAGGCCCAACATGCCGCCATTAAAACTATCAAAAAAGCCGTCAATGACTTTATCAGCGTGGTCTTGGTACGACACAAAGATTTCACAACTGATACAAGCGGGATTATTGTCATTCGCCATGTGTCTGGCCTCCGGGAGTGTCGCCGCCAGACCCAAGCAGGACTGCAGTCCCATAAGCGTGGAAGCTTCGGACGGGAAAATCTACAAGATTACAGGCAGCGTGCAGCCCTATAGCGGCAAGTGCCAAAGCAGGCCCAAAGAGTTCCGTCCAGAATGGTTTTTTGATGCCGGATATGCCAAGCAGGTTTGGCAGGACCTCAAGACTGCAGAAGAATTCTTTCCAGAGCTGAACAGGGCTTATGACGAATACTTTATATGGAACAGTAAACTTGTTTCCAATCGCAAGATCCGTAAAACACGGCAAACTCGGCTGGATACGCTGAAGACCTATGACAACCCGGCTGGTCTCACCCGCACCCGAGATTTGGTTATGATCCTCGAAGCGTGGCGCAGACATGCAGGCGACGCTCCGCCGCTTCGTGACGAATGGGCGGCATGGGAACAGGACGTCTGCCCAAGATTTCAAAAGCAGTTCGGGTTCCTGATGGGAGACACGTGCTCCATTCCCGACTGGCAGTCCGACAAGGAACGCGCCCGCAAGATCACTCTTCGGATACGCAAAGCCAAAAACCAAAAATTTGGCAAAGCTTTTGAGGCCATCATGAACATGCCGGAAGGGGAGAGGCAAAAGTTGATTGATCAACTGTCATCCTCCGACTGAGATTTTGCCATGTCATTTTCAAGCGGCACGGATGTATGAATAACCTGCGCCGACATGACCTTCAAAAGCTGCGCCATCATCTGATTGGCTGCAGCTTGCGAAGCCAGTTGAGCAACCTCAACCTCAATTAAAACCTGCAAGCGGTCATTCATCGTCGTTGCTGATGATCCCGCATTTTTATATTCTTGAGCTGTTCGCAGCGTCGTGGCCGCATCTTCCTGCGCTTTATCTGCCTGTGCCAGACCTTTGGTGGTGGCATCGGTGATCACCCGCGAACGGTTGGCTTGGATACCCTTGCGGCGATCCCGCTTTTCTTCCCAGTTCAACTCCACCACATCATCGGGTGAAGACATTAAACCTGAGCGATAAGCATCTCCGCGCTCGCACACACTTCCTAAGCTAATGTTGTCAAAATCAAGCGAAGGCATCATCTTTTGATAATCTGGAACGAGACACCCCATATCACCCATGATCTGGGAGGAGAGCTCATTGAAGTTTATGCTCGGGATAGAAAGGCTTGTCGCCTCACCAATCGCATTCAGCGTCGAGCTGATATCATCCCGCATTTTCGTCACAGCTTTGAGCTGTTCCTGAGCTGTCTTGATTTGCTCTTTGAGCTGAATAAGTTGTTTTTGTGCCTCGGCAAGATTTGCTGGATCATAAACAGCCATTGCGCCATAACTGGCCGCAGAACTGAACAGGATGAAGCCAGCTGCCACCGCCATTCTTAGAGTTGTGTAAGCCATTGGTCCCCATGCTGTTCTTTGAGAAGTTTCAATTGCGCATTGACGTTATCGCCCGCTCTGTAAAAGCGCAGCGCATCGCCAAGCCCGGACAGATCAATGTCCAAAATCGTGCTTTCATTGTAGTTGGAGGCCAACTCCTGCTTGATCAAAAGCACCTGCCGGCCGCCGCGCATTTCAAGCCCGCCTTTGACAAAATCAATCTGCTCTGAGGTCAGGCCAAGCGCCTTCAAATCCTCGGTTTCTGCCTTGGAATTTGGAAACAGGAAGATGGTTTGCGTGTTCTGGATAATGCCGTGGGAATCTTCAAAATTGAGAAGAGCACCCGGTTCCTGAAACGCCAGCCCCACAAGACCGCCGCGCTTGCGATATTCGCGGTACATCTTGAGAATTTCTGTACGGAACCCGGCGTTTTGCAGCAGATTGGCCGCTTCATCGACGAAGATGGTAAACCCATCTTCAGAGGTGCGCGCCGCTCTGGAAATTGCCTGAGTGATATGGGCGATAATCGCAGGACCAAGCACCACATCTTCCAGCGCTTTGTTCATGTTAATGCCGACAAGAAAGCTCTTATCCAGGTAGGCTGCAATTTGATCGCGGCGGGAGTTGAAAATATGGCTGTAAATGCCATCTCTGCCCCGACCATCATTGATCCATTTGGCAAATTCCTGACGGATGACGGATCGTGCCGGGAACGAGGCATTGTAGATATTGTTAAAGGTGCGCAGGCCTGGCTCCAGTTCGGCAGCATTGTCAATGGCCGCCTGGATGTGATCATCCATATCAGAGGAATAGACCTCTCCCAGCATGGCCCGCATAATCAGGTGCGCTGAGTGCTGGCCGTCCTTATCGCTCAAATCCATATCCAGCGGATTGAGAGCCAGCTCATTGTAACCCTGATAGACCCCGCCCATGCATTCGATCATGTAACGGGCACCTTCTTCACTGTCGAAGATGTAATTGCGAACGCCTGGAAACTTTGCATACCCGCTGAGCAAGTGCATGATCAGTGTGGATTTACCCGTGCCGGTCGGGGCAAACACAAGATAGTTTCCAGCAGATTCCTTCTTGTCGCGAATATGAAACTGAAAAGCATAGTTCTGGCCGGTCGGGGTTTTAAAAAGCCGCACAGGCCGGTCACCAAAGGGCGAGGTGTATTTGCCTTCAGGTGAATACTGGAACGGCCAAAGAGCCGCGATGTTGATATCAAACATGCGCAGCGGCCGCAGCAGGTTCTCACGCCCCGGCATCCGGTTAAACCAGACAACCCCCACACCCTTGGTCTCCAGCGAAAACGTCACCCGGGCCTTGTTTAAGATATCCGTGATTTCGTCCTGAAGCACCTCAAGGTCTTCATCACTGCGCGCTCTAAAGGCAATCTGGAATTGTGTCTCAAAAAGCGAATGAACATTGTTGGTCAGGCTTTCGCTTGTTTCCTCAATCTCCTCCAAAACAGCAGCAGATCCAAAGAAACTTGAGCGCTGTTCTGCAGCCTGACGGTGAAGCAAGGCAAGAGACTTTTCATTGTGCAGCGCCTTGCAGATCTGGCTAACTTCGACCTCACCGGAAAGCGCCATAATGCGCGAGACCAGCAAGCCGCTGACCTGCTCGGGCCACAACCGCACCCCAATAACCCGTGTGCGTCTACGGTTAGGCGTGTAACTGTCAATCGTGCCGTTGGTCCGGTCAAAATGCAGATCACTTGCAGGCAGGTTTCCAGAAAGGTTTGCACTTGGCGAACACAGCTCATCAATGAGTTCGCCGCTCATCAGATAATTGATGAAGCGGGACAATGGACAAGGTTTATCTGGCAGCTCTGCCGCCTCAACCTGCTCTGCACCATAAGAGCTAAAGCCACTTGTAAGGTTCTTACAGGTCTTGATGAGAAGGCTTTGGCTGGGTGCCTGAACAACCAGAAACCAGCTCACAGAATAAGCGCTCTTAAACAGCGTTTGCTCCGCCTTGCCGATTTCTTCAAGAGTAATGGAGGGCCACTGGGCGTCAAAAGACACATCGCGCATGCGCTTCACACCGAAAAAGCGCAGAGTTACTCCCGGTTTTGCGCTTTGGTGCAGGACGTTTGTGCGGTTTCGTAAAAGAGTTTCTTCCTCTTCAAAGGACTTGGTTTCATAAGCCTGCCCCTTGAGCTGAAAAACCCGCATCACCTGACCACTTTTTAAACTCACGGTCTTGCGGTCTGGATGGATGCTGTCAAATTCCAGCTCATCAGCAAGCCAGTCCCGCTCAATATCTCCAAGGACAAAGGAGTTTACCGCTTTGTTTGCCAGCGCGCCGCCAGCAAGGGCTGCACCTAATAGGAGGGCTGTTCCGCCAATCATCGTTTCACCCGCTTTGTTTTTTTGATGTTTTGGGAGACGCCCGCCAGTAAAACGCGCGAGGGTTTTTGTTTGAAAAACTGCAAGGGCAGCATCCAAAGTGTTTCGCAGTGAAGGTCACGGCGACGCGCAATCACAATTGCTGCGATGGCAGGCGGTGCGCTGGCAAGGACCACGACATAAGTGATGGCTCCGCCAGCAAAAATACCGAGCAATGCCAGCATCACGATTTCGCCAATAAGGACGATGGTCGCAAAAAGAGGCGGCATCCCAAAGATCGCCAGAGGCTTTTGAATATGGACATTTATTGCACTGCCTGCCCGCATGATCGGTGCTCCTGTTAAACTTAAGTAAGTTTGATGAGCGCGGTCACCATTGCCGGACCAACGGTGATGATGCCGCCCGCCATGACCAGGTGCATAAAGCGCTGCATGTCGATCTTGCCTTGCAGAAGTGCGAACAGGCCAAATGCGATAATCGCGACCCCGACAATGGGACCACCAAAGGATTTCAGACCACTGGCAAGATCCCAGCTTAGATCCGTTCCCTCTGTAGCCCATGCAGCCGAGCCTTTTGCATAGGCAACCGGGGCGTAAAGCATGCCGCAAGTCAGCGTAACAAACGCGGCTCGGACCTTGGTCTTGAGTGTTCTAAGGTGAGTGTTCATGAGTTCAAACTCCGTCATGACTTAAAAAACAGCGCGGCCACCGCGCCCAGATTAAGAGCGGTCAAAACCGCCATGGAAAAGGTGAAGCGTCTAAGCTGGAAGCGGGTCCATGATTTGAAATCAGCCACATTTGCAGAGTGTGAAGACACAACAGCAATGGTTTGCTGCAGCGAGCGTTCTCCAAGCCGGTTGACGATCTCATTACCCAAACCCGCAACAGGTTGCAGGCTGGTTTCAACCGCCTCACAGATCACTTTTGCAGCTTCCTCCAGCATTTTTCCTTGCTGCCGGGTGACTTGCTGCAAGGTGGTTTCAAGCGCACTTGCTGTGGTTTGAGCGTCAGATTGAACATCGCTGTGCGCCGCATTGACTTGCCGCTCAAACGCGCCAAGCACCATTTGCTGATCCTTATGGAAACCTTGTAGCAACGTCACCAGCATCAAAATAGGATCTCGGTCCCCAACCACCACACCATGGGTTTCAGCAAGTATCCGCTGCGCCTGCCCTTTGGTCATAGGTCGGCCGTACGGGGCAAAGTCAGTGCCAGGTTCAATCCCGCTTTCGCTGAGATCTGGCTCAAAGCTTGTGGGATCTGGGTTCTCGTCCATATCCGGCCCCTAAAGCTTTGCTTGTTCAAGGGAGTTGATCAGATCATTCCAGATCGCCTTGACACGCATGCGTGCGAGCAGGTTCATGGCTGGATCTGCAAGGGCCTGCGCAAAGGTCAACCGTTTTTCAAGAACCGCTTTCAGATCCTCGCCGTAAGTATCCTTTTGCCATTCCGGTAATGTGATCACCGCCCGGAACCGGTCCTTGTACTTTTGATAAAAAGGGGACGCTTCAAACGCTTTGCCGTCATAGGCCACCGGATTGGTAAATTCGTTTTTCCAAACAACCACCGGCAGATCTGGAAATCCCTCAATAATGGAGGCCAGCGAGTTGATGGTTTCTAAAACCTCTTGCCCGCCCTTCACGACGGAGTGGATGACGACCTCACAGCCCTGATCTTTCAAAAGCTCAAGCACCGGAGCCTCGGAAAAGTACTGCGCCAAGGGCAAAAAGGTAGAAGAGCCTGTATCGACCACGACAGTGGAGCCGTCTGGCAAAGAACAGATCTTCTCAATCATGGCATCAAAACCACGAATATTGATCCGGCTCCCTTCTGTGATGGCGATCTGCACAGCCTTTAAGGATTTGAAAGAAGAAAGTGTGGGTGTACTTGAATCTGCATCAATACAAGTCAGATCAGCACCTTTGTGCTGAAAGTATTGCGCAAGGGCACTTGCAGAATATGTTTTTCCAACCCCGCCTTTACTCTGAAGGCCGATATGAACGTAGATCATTTATCTTCACCGAATATCTTTTTGGGGTCAGGATTGGGATTAAACTTGAAACCGCCAGGGCCGTTTTTTGGTGTGCTTGCGATTTCATCGCTCGCAGCCGCATTGCCGGGTTCTGTGTCGCTAATCTCAGCAACAATTGAGGGATTTATGGAATCAGCCACCACTCTGGCGGGACCACTCTTTGGCGAAGGTGTGGCTTTGGGCGGCAAAAAGGCGCTTTGCGGAGCATCCAAAGGGGCGCCTTTGCAGTTATTCACACTAATAATCTTGCCAATAGACCCCGTAAGTTCACGATCCCACTCGCCTTTCAACACACCGATAAAGGTGCGAAATGCCCTGTCAGACATTTCGACGGGTGTGTCTTGCGACAACCTTCGTTTTATCTCAGAGGCCGCAAGCCCTTGTTTTACAAGTGGATATGCTGCATCCTTGAGAAAATTAGCTTCAATTTGAGCCTGACCCCATGTTAATCGGATCATCCGCTTTAATTCAGACATGCGTCATCATTCGCTCAAGCAACGTCGAGCGCCTTGAATTGCGTTAAAGTTTGAGATTGGGATGTGGTGGAGTATAAAAAATAAAAGGCCAGCCAAGCGCACGATATTGTGCGCCTGTTGGCTGGGCCTAATGAATTTTGAGAATACCTCCTAAGCAGGTGACATGGAATGGATGTTACTTGCTGGCACAAACATGTTGACGCATGGCTTGTGCCAGCTCGGACGACTTTTTTAAGTTTGGTCGTCCGGGCACCTTCAACCTAGTCCCGCCGGAATCAATTTGCCTATACGTATAAAGTCGCAGTTCGTAATCACAACTCCGCTTATCCACAGCCATTGGTTGTTATTTTTTGCTGCTATACACGCATTCATGGTTAATTTTTGGGAACGTTCGCTATAGAATACGCGAACTCAAAATCGATTTTATTAAAATACACAATTAACTGATTCTAATTCTTAATGTTGTTGGGGCTGCTTCTTGGTCTTGCTTGATGCTACATAGTAAAATTTTTATTTAACTTAGACCTAAGCAAGCACGAGAAACCAGATACTATCCTCTAGTTAGCACCATCTTCCTTACTGCTGGAATTTCCAAACCCGAGCTATACCGGTATTCCAAACACCGCAGCCGGAAATCAAAGCGTCATCCTGATAAACCAAAACTCTCCCCCCAAAGGAGCAACGTACAATTTGCATTGGCGCACAGTTACCAGTCCTTTGTTCGTAAATCCCCTCTTCATCTGCTGGTCGCTGGTCTTGATTTTTGACATGTCATGTGTCATAGATATTGCGACACATGACATTAGGAGCGCGCATAATGGCCCGAGCAGTCAAAGTTGAAAGCGATGTCACTCGCACATATGATTTACTTGGTGGGAACAAGATAATCCGGTCCCGCATTAATAACGCATTGGATGCCCACGACGTTTTGGTGAAGGGACTGCCTTCAGCCTCTCTCCTCTATCTCGTCAAGGCGGTCGAATTCCTGGAGCGCGACGACGCGCTTCTGAAGGCAATAGGCGTCAGCGTGCGAACGTTACAAAGACGCAAGGCGGACGAGAAGACAAAACTTTTAAGCGTAGAGCAAAGTAATAGGACCTGGCGCTTTGCCGAGATCCTCGGACATGCGATTAAGGTACTGGGTTCCAAGGAGGAAGCGGAAACCTGGTTGAACCGCCCTGCTCTTGGCTTATCTAACCGCAAGCCTCTGGACTTGCTTGCTACATCTGCCGGCGTAGAGGCAGTAGAAGAATATCTCACTCGAATAGAGTACGGGGTCTATTCATGAACTCACTTCCTCCCCCACTTGGGCCAGGTGAAGTCCGTATCTGGCGCATTGATCAGCAGGCCCATTATGAGACCTGGGCATCAGGAGAAGGCGCATTTAGAGTTGGCGGACGTTGGAATTCAGCCGGCATTCACGCCGTCTACACCTCTCTTGATCCTGCAACTGCCTGCCTTGAAGTTGCAGTTCATAAGAGCCTGAAAGTTTTGGACACGGCACCACATTACCTGACATCAGCGCGCATTATCGATCCCTCAAAAATTCACGTTGTTGATCCAAACAATATTCCTAATCCAAACTGGCTTACGCCGATCACGCCCAACAAAAATCAGCAGGAGTTCGGAGATGCACTTCTAAAGCAACACCCCGTTATATTGATCCCCTCGGCTGTATCAAAACACAGCTGGAACTTGATTTTCGACGCTGATCAGGTCTCTGAGTTTTACGATGAAGTAACACAAGAGCGGTTTGCGCTAGACCCTCGCCTCCAATCTCCTTAATCTGCCCTTGCTTTGGATCCTGAACTTTTGGGATAGAGCACCTACATACAAGGCGAAGCCTTATTTTCATAAGGCAATACCGGTGCGCTTGCTATCCATACTTCAAAGGATCGGATCATCTTCTGTGGCAGAGTAAAGAAGTCTTATACCCAAGAGGCCCCAGCTGCAAAAATGGCGAAATTCAGAACAATTAAAGAACATGCTGAGCAGCTGTCGTTGGCTACTCGGAGTATAAATTGGTAAGACGCGGACGAAATGGACCTTCGCTGCAAGCGCGAAGAGCTGCACACGCAAAAGCTTACTCTTGGGACGAGCGGGCCAACTGCGGGCATTCAGGTGGTTCCATCATGGGTTGAGACACGCTCACCCGGAGGCTTCTACAGTAGCTTTTATGAGCGATCTGGAATTACTCGACCGGCCCTTAGCTGCCATTGACAGAAAGACATCGTCGCTGCTGTGCGGCACGTAAGAGGAGATATTGATCGATCTTTAAGCGTGAATGGCAGGCCTTAAATCCCTTAAAGGTGTTTAAGTTGACCCTGCGCAAAACGCTCAACGACAGTTATCGCTTCCCGAGCGGCTTCAACGATGTCTTCCGCTTTGTGCGGAGGATCGTCGAACTTCCCTCCGTGCGACAAGTCGTTGATGAGCACACTTTTTAGTTCGATCTCGCACTCGTCTATTAGAAACTCGAAGAATGCTCCAAAATCGGCAACATCCGGTCGGCAGAACTTCCACATGCTTTCTACGACGGAGCGAATGGAGTTTGGTGTCATGAAATCCGGTTCGACATCCCCTACACTTACATCATGAACATGTTTGAGTTGTTGCTGGTGGGGCGAAGCAAAGCCTTTTTGGCTGGCCAGCGTGTGTTGTGTCGCTCCGGGTACAAGCTGGAAAAGCCCGGATTTTGGTATCGCGCTATTACTGCTCGCGACATTATAAAAGTAGTTGTTGTGGGTGAGAACCAGCATTCGAGGACGCGGGTTTCCAGATTTGGGATTGAATTCTATTTCGCCTGCGGCACCAATTCTCAATAATTTGAGAGTTTGAACGATTGCATACACATAGTCGAACGACATGGAGTTCACTGGATCATCGAAGACAAAGTAGAGCCTAGCATAGTCCTCGTTGCTAGTTACTTTTAGATGACATTGCGCGATGAAGTAGCAGAACGCCATGACCGCCTTTTCACCATCACTTAGTGTCCGATCCCCGCCTCGTGCCATATTTTTTTGCTCACGTAGGACTTTGAATTCGTTCGGATCAAATGTGTATTTGGCGCCAAAAAGCCGTTTTAATAGTATCTTGAAAGTTTCTGCAACGCGAGTACGTGCATCTGCCTTGTCCCCTTGCGTTCGGCGCAACTCGTCGATTTCTCCCTGCAGTGTTTGAACCTGCTTAGTGAGGGATCGGATGCTCTCGATGTCCGAGGAATGATCATTGCAATACTTGCTAAGAAACGCCCCGCATGCGTTATTCTGGATAGACTTACGCTCATTGGAGGAGTTGTTGACCAAACTAGCCAAATCTTTGAATAGCTTCCCGTTGCGCTCTACGGTTTTGACGAACTCATCGTATTCGAATGCAGCGCTGTCAACAGGCCCTTCTTGAGGAGTTTCTAAGCTCTGCTGTTTAGATTTCAGAGCTTCCAATATGGCTTCAAGGTTGGCGTCAACTGCTTCTAGTGCAGCGCTTTCGTCTTCCGTCTTCTTTTCTTGAACTGATGGAAAGAACGCCTTGAGCTCATCAAAAGCCGATTTCGCCCTCAGGTATTTACCTTTCCATTTTTCCACTTTCGATCGCGCCGCACTCACGTCCTTTACAAGGGACATGAGTGCATCTTTCTCCCTAGCCTCGGCGTCTTCGAAGTATTCTTGGTACTTGGAGAGCGCAAATTGGGCCGCCTGTGTCAGACTTTGCGTGCAGAACGGGCAGTCTTTGGGGCTGGCGGGTGCCAGTTTGAGGCCTGAGCGAAAGAAGTCAGGGTCTTCCGCGATCTTTAGCTTTACCTCCTCGGCAACGCTTGACGGAGATGTGACTCTGGCTAAGGCTGAATTCAAAATTTCCCAATCCAAGCCGAGCCCATTGGGTGCGGTTGCTGTAGGCAAATTGGGGTCATTTGGGAGCGACTTGAATTTGTTGAAACTCGCTAGGAGTTGGCTCAAACTATGATCCAAGCTCTCCGCTGAAAATGGCGATGCCTCAAAATACACATTAGTGCTCAGTGTTCGAAATCTACCGAGAGAAGCATTGATCTGGAAATCCTTCTGGAGCTTATTCTTTTGACTTGCAAAGGCTTCATCAAGAGTCTTTCGGCTTGTGGCCAATTTCTCTTTCACCGAAACACTTTCGCTCTCTTTTTCATCAAGGGTGAGATTTTCTTGACCAATAATAATTTCGTGCGCGATTTCACCATCCAATTCAAAAGATTTCTGCCGGAGGTGAAAGTCTACATAGTCTTCGGAGAAGACATGAAAAATATACTGAGGAACGGAGAAGCTCACGGTCTTGCTGGCGCGGTTCAAGTCTATGCTGCCAATACACGCATCATCTTCAAAGAGTTGGAACGTTCCCTGCTTTGTTGATGATTCTTCAGAGACAAGAAGATCAGGCATGTTTTGCGGTAAGACACCTTCCAACGCGCTTTCATCCAATAGCCGAAGCGACCGCGCCAAGAATGACTTTCCAGTGCCGTTGCGAGCGAAAATCAGATTCTGTTTGTTTTTGGATAGTGTGGCATCCAGATACATAATTGGGCCGATGTGGCGAGCGGATATCTTCAAAAAGGGCTTTGGAGTAGCCGGAACATTCATTACGTTAAATCTCACTTCAGGGCGCGCAACTCATAGGCGATTTGAAAGGCAGAATAACACCCCTAAGTAGTGTAGTGAAGCTCATTTCCGAAATACCGGATTGGAATGGCCACTCTCAAGATGTGACACGACGTATATGCTCGTGCGTCGAATGTCGGCTTTCCGCCCACAGCGACAAACTGAATGGGATCGACCTGCGGTTGAAACCTCCCTCTGGCTGGGTGTGCCCCAAGCTAGGGCCAATGTCAGCATTGGTCACTGAGCAACAATGATGCATCCGCGAAGGTCGGGTGTCTGATGGTGATCTGCAGTGGGCTCATCCAACACTCGTAACTGTCGAGGCATGACCGGCAAGAACTGGTATGATTTTACTAGATCTGTAAAGAATACTCCCTCACTCATTATGTGGCTTAATCACTCTTCATCCCCCGTGTTTGCAGTGATCTTCCACGGATTAACAAGCATCACACCGGTTTGAGCAAAATCAGAGGTATTGCGGGTCACAAGCTGCATTCCATGAACCAGAGCGGTTGCTGCAATCAAAGCATCACGCCCGCTCTTGGGGACATGGAGCTGAGCACAGCACTGAGCAACCCGCATATCTACGGGCAGAACCCTGTCACAGAATTCCGGCAAAACCTTTTGTCCAAACCAGGACCGCAGGATCTCCCCTTGTACCGGATCTTTACGTTCCAGTCGCAGGATCCCCATTTCAAGTTCCATCACCGTTATTGCAGAAATATGCAGATCATTCGCCTCTACGGTTTCACACCAGGCCGCTACATTTGCATCCGCTTTGCCAGCCCCAACCTTACGCAGTTCACTGACAACATTGGTATCAAGCAACAACATCAAATCAGATCCACGCGCTTACTGGTGATTTCAGATTTCGGAAGATCCAGCTCAATATCTGCGGCTTCTGGCATCGCCAGTGCAGTCGCTATATTTCTGCGTTTATTGGTCAGGCGCTTGTAATCATCAAAAGACAAAAGCACCTGAGAAGGTTTGCCTCTGTCGGTGATTATGACAGGCCCTTTCTGGCTCGCTCGCTTGGCCTTGCCTATGTCTTGATTAAATTCCCTGCTGGATATGTTTGTGATCGGCATCAGGTCCTCCATAGATTATGTAGATACATTACTACATTTCTTCTAAAGGCACAAACGGCAAGCCACTTAAGGGTTGCTGGCAAGGGCTTGCCTCTCATCTTTTTCGTCTCTTCTTTGCCGTTCAAATCCGCCTCCCCAAAGTCTGCGCATGACATCATGAGGAGACACCAGCTCATACAGAGCTGGCAACACCTCGCCGGGAGGCGAACCAATTTGTCGGAACGACAAACAGGATGAGCAAAGCGTTGAGCACCGCAGGTGCGAATAAGTCTGCTTGAAACGTGGTCTGGACCACTTTCACCATCCTGCCATCTCATGCCAACTTAAGCCATCTCCCGCCATCTCACGCCATCTCGCGCCATCTCGCGCCATCTCGCGCCATCTCGTGCCATCTCAAGCCAGAAAATAACGGTGGCATGTGCCATCTCATGCCACTGAATTGTGCGGCACGTGTCAAAATTCAGTCCGATCATGGATATTTCCTTCAAAATGCGCACTCCCACCGTATCCAAACCATGCAAAAGACGTCAGAAACGAGAAAAGTTCTGGACGATTTCTCGGGGCTAAAACAGGCGGTTTGATCTGCAGCGCTGCATTACTCAGTGGGAGGACAGCGCAAATATCATTTCCTCAGAAATAGCAAAACCCGCTTCGCGAGCAACGCTCGCATGAGAGGCGCGGGGTGCTGTGCGAGCTGCAAGCGAGCCAACGCTGCGCGCCGAGGCGGCCTTGATCAGGCAAGCTGAGTGTTTGGGCATCGTGTCTCCTGCAAGGAGCCGATACCCAAACGCGATGTTTGCCTGATCAAGGCCAGAATAAAAGTGCTTGCTTTGAGCGCTTCCAGGGCGCGGTGTGATCGGCAGATCGCCCGTGACCTGGAAGCGCTCAAAGCAAGCCCCATATCACAGCAGATTTTCAAAGCCGAGGTATTTGATTTTTAGGAAATTTCGGAGTATTATACCGGAGAGGAAGGGAACCTAAGTCCCCTTCCCTTTACTTACGCTATGAAATTGACTCGAACTGACAGTGTCCAGCTGCTTCGAGTCTTTTTCATTTTAAGCGTGATCGAAAATGGAATGAACCACATTTCATCACTCTCCGGTTTCAGAGCAAGGCTGTTGCCTCAGTCGGGAGAGCCTATCTTTCCCGATGCGCTGGCTGGCTCAGCGCCGCTGCTTTTGCCCTAAAACTTTCAATTCCTTTTAGCAGATGCACCCCGTGGTTGCTATGAGCAATGCACTCTGCCTTTCAGTGATCCCGTTGTTTTGCTGCGATTTCAGAACGCAGCAGATTTAACGTCTTGGCGTTCAATCTGCTCGTATTTGAACCGCTTTCCGGTCCAGTCCATAGCCTGAAGGCTCCACGACCCATCCTTCCCGAGGCGGTTAGACATTTCGGCTATCACCTCGGTAAATTCTTCGGCTTGAATGAAGACGAGATTACCAGCGTATTCGGGTGAGACCATCACATCACTTACCCGACTGATAAGGCAAGCGAACTCACACAGGCCCGGATCAATGTCGTGCTGACAGAAATAATCGTGCTCGTTGTCTTCAGCTTCACACCGGTGCTTGTAGGTGTTGCCGGTCCAGTCCCGTGCATTTACCGACCATGAGTAATCACAGTGGTAACGCTCAGACAGGATCGCAATCACTTGTTCAAAGGTCTTCGCTTCAATGATTTCCTGATAGTCAAGATCGGCTTCCGCGTTCCATCCCTCACAGTGTGTCCCGCTGATCGTGCAGGCGAACTCACCTTCTGATAGGTCCGCTTCCAGCCGTTGGAATGTCTCAAACTCATCATCAAAGTCATCTTCCTGCGGTGCTTCTGCATCTAGCATCTGAGAGCACAATACCGCTTCAGGATCATGCTGTGCAGCTAAAAGAGTTTCCTCTTCCTTGAAGGAGGTGCCACCAAGGAGGGTCTTCAGGGAGTTCAAAAGGTTACGAAGTGACATGTGATGTGCTCCTGTCTGGGAAGGTCCGTTTCATTTTCCATGTCTAATAAACGGGTGTGCGGGAGCTTGTGAGGAGAGAGGCTGTCCATGATCTCCCGCAGTCCAGGGGACGAGGAAGATTGTGGTCAGGGGAGCGACGATCTAGGGCACGTGAGGGCGCAAGCCCTTGAAGCACTGCATCAGGTTAAAACGACAAGGAAGAATGAGAGAGGCGCGGCTTGCTGGAGGCTGGCATGTGGCCCGTGCGCGGGTCGCTTGCCAGCTTCCAGCCCTCTTAAGAAAATCATGAGTGAGATGGTTTGTAAGGTCGACGTGGGATCAGCAGATCCCGCGTAGAGCTTGCAAGCCAGCTCGCCCCGCATCTAAAGGAACGCGTGTGGCTCATTCCCTGATTGATGTTTCTGGAGTGTGCAATCCAAATTGAGGCGACGAAGACAGGCTGCTTTTGCCAGTCAAAGAGTAAAACAAGCAAGACTGTCATCACACAGAGCGGAAAGGCGCGGACCCTGCGCCCTTCCCTTGTCATATCCGCCTTAAGCGGCGATCTTTTCACTTGCTTCTTCAATGGTAGCTGGTGCCTGATACTGGGTTTTCAAACACTCAGGCATCCAGTTTGCAATGCGTTCTTTGGCCTCAATAGATAGGCCGTTACGGTCTGCTTCGTTGTTAAACAGCCCATGAAGGCGGGCCACCTTGTCGCCTTTCTTCATGCTGGCAAATTCTGCTCCTACTGGTTTGCCGTCAATGTAGCTCTTCACCTCGTCCAGCTGGCCGGACTTAAGCCGTTTGAAAAACGTACTGTTCGGGGTCCATGTCTTGCGCGGGTCAAGCTCTACTGTGTCGGCCACAAGCTCAACAAACGGGACTTGTCCGCCCACACGCGCTGCAAATGAGCACGCTACCGCATTGGTGAGAAGCGTTGCTTTCTCCTGCTCGCTCTTCAGGCGGAATGCAGCAAAGCTCTGTGCAACGTCTTCCCCATAAATACGGGTCTCATCTGTAGCTGTTAGTTCTTCAGGTAGGTTCTGGCCATGGTCTTCAGCCTCATTGCGCCACGTCCCAGACTGGATTTTACAAGGCAAGTCGCCTTCATAGCTTTTCGTGATCATCGCGAAAATCGCAATGTCTTTGGCAAGCTCTGGATCACCTAAAATTGCTTCTTGCATGGCACCGGTACGGATGGCGTTCATATCTTCAATCAGGGCTTGCGAGTACTCTTTGCTTTCCGGCTCATTTGAGTTGCCTGCAACGTCTTTAGGCTCCTTCAGCACACCGGTTTCAACCGCTGCGGCCTGATCCTGCTCCGCAACATAACCTTTTTCTATGCGCAGCTCTCCATGATAGCCAATCGCGATAAAGACACCGGCAACGCTCTTTTGAGCGGGGAGAAATTGAAGCTCACAGAACGTTTCCAATTCCTCAAGCTCTTCTGATGTTGCCCGCTCCTCATTCTCAGCATCAATAAGAGCCTGTCTGCGCTCTTCCTGTTCCTCGGTTAAGCGCACATCTTCAGCAAATAGACGCGTGAGCCTCTGGCGCTCGCAAATCTCCGGTAGGTCAATACTGGCGCTGGCCCACTTCCAGCCCTGTGCAAGTTGCTTCTGGCGGATCGCTTCAAGCTTATCAATGGCGAGCTGTTCCAATAGGTCGCTGTCCAGATAATAAGCATCCTCCCCAAACAGGTCTTCGCGGATTGCTCCCCCTGCTGCTTCATACGCCTCTCGCCCAACAAACACCGCTCGGCTGTCGTTAGCCTCTCCAACCTCATCCATAAGACTGCGTTTGATCGTGTGAAGCTGATCCCCATTCCATTGCCCATTCAAGCGGCCAAACACTTCCGCTTGCTTTTCCTGATCGCTGGAAACCGTATAAGCCGCCGCGATATCAAGCGTAATCTTTTCAGCTTCCAGCGCGTCAAGGATGCACTGCGCAAGTCCAGCAAGGCGCAAGCGTCCTTTGACATGGCGCACGGTCTGGGCAAAAGCGATGGCAATCTTTTCAGGTGCATGGCCTTTTGCCTCCATCACGCCATAGGCTTTAATCTCTTCTGCTGGATTGAGGTCTTTACGGGCGGTGTTTTCTGCATTGGCCCACTCAATTGCCTGTTCCTCGGTCGCTGCAAGGCGCACAGGAACGGCGTAGTTTGGAAGGATATCCTTGCTCTCCTGCAGGACTTGCAAGGCACGAAGGCGGCGACCTCCTGCAACGATCCCGATGCTATCCCCTTCAGGGTACCCGACAAGGTTCTGAATCAAGCCGCACGCCTTGATAGACTGGGCCAGCATTTCAATCTCGCTGTGGTCTACGTTCTGGCGAGGGTTGAGCGCTGACAGGGTGAGCTTGGATACTGGTACGTTGGAAAGCAGCTTTGTATTTGCGGTCTTGGTCATGGTGTCGTCTCCGTCTTGGGAAGGTCCGTTTCATTTTCCTCGCCTAATAAACGGGTGTGCGGGAGCTTGTGAGGAGGGAGGCTGTCCATGATCTCCCGCAGTCCAGGGGACGAGGAAGATTGTGGTCAGGGGAGCGACGATCTAGGTCACGTGAGGGCGCAAGCCCTTGTAGCCTCCCCTCAAATGAATACGACAAGAAAGAGTGAGAGAGGCGCGGCTTGCTGGGAGCTGGCATGTGGTGGGTGCGGCCACCGCTTGCCAGCTTCCAGCCCTCTTAAGAAAACCATGAGTGAGCTGGTTTGAAAGTTCGAAGTGGGATCTGCAGATCCCGCGCAGAGCTTGCAAGCCAGATCGCCCCGCTTTTAGATCACCGGATCTGGAAAGTTAGCCAGTACGAAAAAGGGAGCTTGCGCTCCCCTCACGTACGATGAGTGTTTTGAATTTGTCTTTTTTCTGCTCTTGCATCCTTCAGGACACGAGCAATTTTGCGCAAGAATTGCTCCGAGAATTGCCCTTGAGGTCTAAGGCTCTCAAAGTCGTATAGCTGACCATCTCGAACGATATTGAACTCATCAAGCACAATGAAGGACCGCGTATCAAGATTAGCTCTCTTACGCTCCAAGTCAGGAATTTCGAGGTAGATACGGCCCCGCCCTTCTGGTTCTTGTGTCGTGCAAGGGAAGAGCGCGAGCTGATCTCTAACCTTGATTACCAAACAGCAAGGGCGGCTCTTGCGTCCCGCTTCTTCTCCGCGCTTGGCTTGGTATGCCCATAGATAACGATATTGGAAAAGGTCGCCCTGTCTCATTAGTCGTCATCTTTCAGTATGTTATCTAATCCCTCATCCAGAAGGGCGGAAACCTCTGGTGGCTCTTCCCCTAACTTGTAAGCGGCTTGGTTATTGCTCGCTTCTTCGTAAGCCTCATAAGGGATCATTACGATTTTGGGCTTTCCATTCTTGCACAGGGTGACCGGCTGCTTCATTGCATCGTCCAATACGCTGCCGCACTCTCTATTAATCTGGGTGAACGTATATTCTTTCATTTAGCTCTCTCCGGCACTGCCACTTTGCGCATTATACTGAATTTACAGATAATACGCAAAGTATGTATTTTCGCACCATTCTTCCCTTTCACCGCAGTGCTCACAATGAGTAGTTAAACAAACACTCATCAATCGGCCCATCACAATCAAAGAGAATGTGAGAACAGTCCCGCGCCCATGCAGCCGTGAGACACCTCAGCAAATCAATGGGAAGCTTCTTGTCGCTGTAGTCGTACTCTCTGCACGCGGACACAAACAGGCCATTCATAAGATTGCCACCGTAAAGCGGAAAGGTCTCCGGCGTCTTTTCGCTGAGCATTGCAAGCGTTTGGGGGGACAGATGAGCAGTCGAAAGATCAAGAACAGATAAGACATTCGCAGGTCTGCCCTCTGACTGTTCCTGGCTCGGTATTGGAGCCTTGCTCAACTCGCAAACAATCACATGCGGATCTTCCAAATGATCATGGGTTGCCTGCATATATTGATCCATCAGCACAAGGGTTTCTTCGGAAATCTCTCTTCCAAAAACACACTCTTGCGGGCTGTCGTCAGCATGGAACATCAAGCCTTCTTTATGCAGCTCAATAAGAAACGTGATTGCGGTTAAGGAACAGGTCGGTTTTGTAAAGCTGTACATGCGGGGTCTCTCGGTTTGTCGCTTGGAAAAGGTTGGGCGGGCTTAAAAACTGACCTGAAGTGAAAAACAGTAGCTCTTGTGCTCTTTTGAAAAGTCCGTTTTAACTTTAGGGCTGTGATTGTAATAACTTGCGAGGCGGCGGCATCCCTGCTGTGTGCAATACGCGAGAATTTCCTTGCCTTTCTTTTCAATCCTCACCTGTTCCCCTGCTGCTCTTGACCAATCGTGCTGCAAGCGGCTTTTTCGACCTTCTGTAAATACCTGTTTCATACTCAAGCTATCCTTTGCCTTTATCGGCATTGTTCAAAATTTGAGGAGGAACCAATTCCTCTTGCAATCGGTGGCGCTTGTGCATGGCGTTAAGCAGCAGGGCGTATGCCCCAATTGATCCGACGACTAAAAAAATACCAACGCAATCAGAAGACTTTCTTTGATGGGCATTGTGCGTTCCCGTCTTGGTGAGGTCCGTTTCATTTCCCTTGCCAATAAAACGGGTGTGCGGGAGCTTGTGAGGAAAGAGGCTGTCCATGATCTCCCGCAGTCCAGGGGACGAGGAAGATTGTGGTCAGGGGAGCGACGATCTAGCTCACGTGAGGGCGTAAGCCCTTGAAGCGGTCCGTCAGGTTAAAACGACGAGGAAAAATGAATGAGGTGCGGCTTGCTGGGAGCTGGCATGTGGTGGGTGCGCCCGGCGCTTGCCAGCTTCAAGCCCACTGGCAAACAAGAGTGAGCTGGTTTGTGAGATCAGTCGAGTAGGCCGGGGGGATTTCACCCCCAGCCTCTCACAGAACCGTACGTGAACCTCTCAGCTCATACGGCTCTTCCTGTTCAGCCAAAGCGATACAGTTTCCAATGCACAAGCAACTCTGGGGATTGCTTACGCAACCGCCCAATGAATGCTTTGCTCTGTCGGTAACTACGTCGCAGCTTCTTATATTTCTGCCGAGCCCATCTGATCAGCGCAAATTCGAGCAAGTTATAAATGCGAGAGAGTTCCCGCCTGCCGAAATGTCCATAGTACCCTATCCACCCAGCCACAACCGGGTTCAGCACACGCGCAATATCTTCAATAGAACGCCCGCTCCATCTTTGAAGTTTCCACTTCCTGATGACCGTACCGATCCGTTTAAGAGCCTTGCGACTAAGTGCAGGTGTATATCCAATGGATACCATTCCATGCTTTGGCATGACCCGTCTTGGCCGGAAGGTGAAGCCTAGAAAGTCAAAACTGATCTCAGGATAGGCTCCCTTACGGTATCTATCCTTACAGTAAACAATCTTAGTTTTCTGCGGGTGGAGGGATAAGTGGCATTCCTTCAAGCGTTGCTCTAACGCTTCCAATAGTGTTTCCGCTTCACCTTGAGAAGCACAATGGTAGACGCCATCATCCGCATACCGTTCAAAACGAACCTGCGGAAAGTGACGGCTTACCCAGACATCGAGCGCATAGTGCAGAAACAGGTTTGCCAGCAAGGGGCTTACAACACCACCTTGTGGCGTACCGACAGTTCTGCTTTCTGTTGTTCCATCGGGATAGACAACAGGCGCTTTCAGCCATCTCTCGATGTAAAGCAGCACCCACTTGTTCTGGGTGTGTTTCTTGACTGCCTTCATCAGGAGATCATGATGAAGGGTATCGAAGAACCCCATTATATCCAGATCCACCACCCAGTTATACTTCCAGCAGCGCTGCCGGGTCTGGCCAACAGCATCGATTGCTGACTTTCCAGGCCGGTAAGCATAGGAATTGGGATGGAAGATTGGATCAATCTGCGGTTCCAACACCAGTTTGACAACCGTTTGAGCCACCCGGTCTCCCACTGTGGGAATGCCAAGGGGTCGTGTGCGGCCATCATCTTTGGGTATATCCACCCTGCGAACAGCAGGCGGAAAATAGGAACCTGACGACATCCGATTCCATATCTTGTACAAGTTCTTCGGCAGATCAGCCTCAAACTCTTCCAAGCTTACAAGATCAATCCCATAGGTTCCTCTATTGGCTTTAACTCGCTTCCACGCTTCCCAGACAAGCTGTTTGGAAACATCGAAGGGCTTTGTGTTTGTCATTAAGTCATCCCGTTGCCGGTTGTTTAATAATTTCCACTGAACAGGGCAGCCCCTTCGCTCCGGGTCCATTAAAGACCTTTCCTCACTACTACGGACTGCTCCGCCCCTGTGCCCGGTCTTGGTACTCAGGCTCTTGCAGGTCCTCTGCTTGAGCTTCTCCCTTAGCACCCGGACGACAGGTTCTCACGTTCCGTGCATAAGCCTGTATCAAGGTCGCGCCGTCTTTATGCCGGATGCCGCTCAGCCAGTAATCAGGTAGCCGCTGAACTAATCCCAACTACCCACTTGTAGCTGGTTTTGACATCATCTAGCCATTTCGACACCTCATCAACGGTTCACTTGCGTTCGCCTCCTTTGATACGCACCTGACATTTCTAGAATGCCTTTTCCTTAACGCTCACCACCATGGCTCTTAACCACAGCAGCTTAAGGTGGTTTGGAACCTCCTCCTGAAAGACGGTTCCGAGGGGCCTACCCTCATCTTACACACAGTTCGTCTCCGAAGAGACTTCGTGACACACAACGTGGCCTTGGCAAATCCCGCGCAGAGCTTGCAAGCCAGATCGCCCCGTTAATCAGACGACCTGGAACAATGGAAGGCATCAGAAAAGGCTTGGCTGCTCATACCCAGAAACACGATTTTGCTCGAACGCTCTGTGTTCGGCTGCTTTTTGAGAAAGCTTGTGCGTTGGGATGTGGGCAAGGCTGGCCGTTGTCTGCTGCCATTCGGCAAGCCCTGCCTTGCTCATATGGCGCAAAATGGCCTGCTTTAACTCGCGGTCGGTTTCACTAAGGCGCATGAGAGCTGCAACAACAAAAGCTCCATCATACGTTTCAAAGCAATTATCAAAGGCGCGGCTGTCTTCGCCAAGACAAAACCCTTCCCGCGCATAGTTCACCCGCTGCTTAAAAGTCGTGTTTTGCGGGTTGATGAGGCGTTTCCAAGCCTTGATGCAATAATACTCCCCCATATCATCAACCCGCCGCTCTGTTGCTGGTAAATGAAACGTCTTGCATCCCTCACAATACCAATGCGCTGCATCTTGCTTGGCTTCCATAGTGTCAGATCTCCTTTTCAAACTGGCCCTGTATCCCCCTCAAAAGAGGGAGAGCTGCGCTGTTGGGGCTGCGTTGGAGATGGCAGCAAGAGGCGGAAGGAAAACCGGCTCCACGGGCACAACAGAAGGTGTTGGAGCTGGTGTGACAGTGGGCTGGATTTCCTTTGCCTGACACTGTGAAAAGTCGATCAAAGCCACTTCACACAGCGGGCAAACCCCTTTCCAGCTTTTGCGGTAAAAGGCGGTATCAATGCCCACTCCCGCCGTCATTTCAAAACCCTGACTGGCTGCAAACTTGCCGCCTGCGCTGGTTGGGGTTTGGCGGTGGTACTGAACTCCAGAATACGCAAAGCTGGCGGAGTTCTGAGGGATGATAAATGTTCCCTCATCTGCAAGCTTTGAGGCGATATCTATGACATGGTGTTCAAACAGCCCGCCTTTATAGGTTGGGCCATTGCCTGAGCGGCGCACCTTGCCAAAAGGCGGATTGCTGATCGCTTGATCAAACCTGCCAAGATTGAGCTCTTCCCACTCAAACACATCGGCGCATATCCAAGTTGCCTCTGGAAGCAGTTTCTTTCCAACGGCGACATAAGCGGGATTGCGTTCAATGCACACGATTTCCGGCGCTTTGTCGTTGCGCTCCTTTAAGCGGTGGTAGACTGCAAAGGACAGCATTCCAATACCGGCGCAAAGGTCAATGATGCGGTGGCCGCCACAGTCAAAGGAAAAATCAAAAGCCAGATCCCAAGGGGTGAAAAACGCACCACGCGAGCCGTTTTCAAACTCAGCACCTTCATGCCAGTTCTGAAAAACGAAATCCTTGTCCTCCTCGGTGAGCACGTCTTTGCTGAGCAGTTCCACTGCTTGTGCGTGGCGTTTTGCTTCTGCTTTGGTGAGTTTAGCCATTGTTCTTGCTCCCGATGAGGTCCGTTTCATTTCCCTTGCCATTAAAAAACGGGTGTGCGGGAGCTTGTGAGGAAAGAGGCTGTCCATGATCTCCCGGAGCCGCAAGGTGAGGAAGATTGTGGTCAGGGGAGCGACGAACTAGCTCACGTGAGGGCGTAAGCCCTTGAAGCATTGCATCAGGTCAAAACGACGAGGAAAAATGAATGAGGTGCGGCTTGCTTGAAGCTGGCATGTGACGGGTGCGCCCGGCGCTTGCCAGCTTCAAGCTCACTGGCAAACATGAGTGAGCTGGTTTGTAAGATCAAAGTGGGATTGGCAAATCCCGCGCAGAGCTTGCAAGCCAGATCGCCCCTTATCATTTAGCCTTCATTGAGAAACCCTAGCAATCGCTCCATTTTCTCCAATGACAGATGCTGAATTTCAACGTCGCAAAATTCGCTGTCTGCCCGGACTTCAAACGATCCTCGCGCTTCACGGTCAAAGTTGCGTATCGCTTTGCGCATACTGTACCGGCCATGGATATTGACCTGCGCCTCTGTTGGGGCTGCACGTTCAACAGCTGCTGCAATCCTACGTTTTTTGTTGTGATGGTCGGCAATCGCTGCAAGTGCTTTGAATGCCAGTGGTAACGCTGGCTCTGCGATATGCCGGTTAATCTCCCTAAGGACTTGCTGAGGCTGAGAGGCGAACCGTCCTGGCGCAAACGTGCGCCGCAAAACGGGCTGCGCTCCCAATTCAGCATAGCCTTTCAGGTTGCGCCAATAGTGACTGTCTCCCAGATCATTGCGCAGGCTGGCGCTGGTACTAATCCGGCCGCCTTGTGTCCTGAAGTAGATCACCAAGGCACCCATGGGGGCCTCTACCGTGACAGTGTGGCCTTGGGAGAGGATTTTACCCTCTCCCTCAAACAGCAGTTCAGCGACCGGAGAAACTGTTTTTGCCAATGTCATGCAGCCACCCCTAGAGCATAGCCACGAGAGGCCGGACGGGATGGGCGGGCGCTTCCATGCGTTGCCCTGATATCTTCCATGGAGTAGTTCCCACGGCTTTTTGATTTCCACGCTGAAGGGCGAAAGTTCCATTTTTGCTTTTTTCTTGCAAACTTGAAGCTTGCAGACTTCAAAACCTCTTTATGAGGAAAGGTATTGCCACCAACCCAGATCCACGCACCACAGATCTCAATTTCCAGCCCCTCCAAATTAATGATGGCATTTAGCGCGGCGTTGAGTTCTTCGCCGTAATTCACATCTGCCTCTTCGCTCGTTTCGGTGCTGGTTGCATTGCGCAACTCATCATAGGCCGCATTAACAAGCTTCATCATCTCCCCGCCTGCAGGGTTCAAATCTGGATGGTATTTTTTTGCTGCAAGCTTGTAGGCGGCTTTGATTTCGGTTTGGTCTGCACCGGAGGAAAGTCCAAGGATTGAGAGGGCGTCTGAGATTTTCATTTGTGTTGCTCCCGCGTCTGTGAGGTCCGTTTCATTTTCCTTGTCATTAAAAAACGGGTGTGCGGGAGCTTGTGAGGAGGGAGGCTGTCCACATTCTCCCGCAGCCCACAAGGCGAGGAAGATTGTGGTCAGGGGAGCGACGATCTAGGTGCCGTGAGGGCGTAAGCCCTTGCAGCGGTGCATCAGGCTAAAGCGACGAGGAATACGGGAGAAAAGAGCGGCTTGCCGGGAGTTGTGACCTGCTCCCCACTTCTCAGGGCGCTGTCCATCAGCAGGCAGAACGCCTGCAAATAGGCATCATTTTACTATCTAATCCTGAGCAGCGTATTGTCGAGAAAGATATCTGCAGGAGAGGTCAATATTTTGAGCCTGGAACAAGGGGCCACGACCGGACCTTTACGTGTTTCTTGCAAGGGTTGCGCAAGTCTTTGCAGATGAGACTACGGTCTCTTTCTGGAGAGTTCTTCTCAGTATATGATTATGTGAAGCGCCCGATAAGATAAGGGGCATTTTGAGCCCAAAGCAGCTCTGGGATGGTGTTATCCCCGTTGTCCCCTCAGACATATCGTTGAGGTTTTTGCATCTATGCAGGGCAAATAGAAGCACGAAATCTGATCTCGACCATGTGTAAAAAATATAATGTTTTCATTGGATTAAATGCGGAACCGTATCAGTAAGAAAATACTAACTAAATGTTAACGCACTCTTTTCAATGGATTATTTCCAATAAAAAGCTATTGCTAATTTTGAATCTGAAGTTTTCATATACGATCTTTTTGAAGAAAACATAGTGCAATTTAATAGTACCAATATTTATGGGCATATTTCTATTGGGGGCGAAGTAAAATTGAATACATTTATTTATTATTGTGAAAATAGGTAGCCAATTGTAGATGATGGGTAATAGCTTCACCTTATAAATCAGGTGAATATTTCGTAAGGTAAGATTGTTGGAGGCATTATATGTAGGGGCGTATAAAATGAACTCATTGACTGCTGCACTAGAATTTATTGAATCTGTTAATGATGAAGAGACACCTGATCTTGTTTCTAAGCGTCTTGCTGAACTTGGTCAGTCTTTTGGTTTTACAAGTTTTTGTCTTGCCGCGATCCCCGAAGCTAACGCATCCTTTGATGGGTCTATTATGTTGAGTGGTTGGCGGCCTGAATGGCAACAACGTTATCTCAATCATAATTACATACAAAATGATCCGATTGTCGCGAAAGCGCGTACTGCTAGTCGTCCATTCCTTTGGTCCAGCGTTGCCCGTGATAGTAATCTTTCTGCAGCTGCACAGCAGGTTCTGTCAGAAGCGCGCGATTACGGAATGTATGACGGAGTGTGTGTGCCAGTGCGTGGCCTTCAGAACTATCAAGGCATGCTGATTTTTGGTGGACCAGAAGTTCGACTGAATGAACGCGAAATCAGTGTTCTTCATCTGGTTGGTATTTATGCGAGTAATAAAGTGCGTGAACTAGCTGGTTCAAACATCAGGCGTCCTCGTCATCGCATTACTCCTCGTGAACTTGAGTGCCTGAAGTGGGCAGCTGCAGGCAAGACAAGTTGGGAGATCAGTCAGATCCTAAACATCTCTCAGCATACTGCGGACTGGTATCTGGCTTCGGCTGCCAGAAAGCTGCATGCTTCGAATAGAACACACGCGGTAGCTGAGGGTTTTCGGTTCGGCCTTATTCGATAAGTCTAAACGACACCTACTTATGCTCTCGGCAGGGTTCGCACCGCGCTTCCTGCTGTTTGCGCTTTTACAGCATCCCGATTGTCGCAATTCAACCGATCTGTAAGGTGCAGCTACTCACGAGGCGATTAAGGCGTTGACTGTAAGCTTTTCTCTGAGTGCTTCGTAAGCGACTGGTGAAGGTTGTAAAATCGCTCCCACTGGTCGAGTTTTGCCTCCAGATCGAAGTCCCCCTTGTGGCTGAGAAGTTTGCCGAATGTGTTGCAGCGAGTAGTTGAACCCACCAGACTTAGCTGTCCTTCGCCGCATTGCGGGAACACAGACTGGTGAGAGGCCGTTGCAAGCATTGAGGGCCACGAGCGGACGTTTAGGCGGTTCCATCAGGGGTTGAACCAGCTTGCCTAGAAGCTCTTGTAAACGCTTTGCGAGAGCTTAACCTCCCTAAAATAGTCATTCGGCCTTTGTATAAATACTGCACGCACAATTCTAGTCTCTGGGTTCCTCTTGATTGCACTCAGATCAAGCAAGCTTAGGGGCAAACTATAACGATCTGCTCGTATTGTTGACGACGCGTCTTTCTTATTTGACACGCAAGTTAGAATGCCTAGCGTTTTGTGCAGGCAAAAAAAGGAAAAGGGACAATTGCCCCTTTTCCAATGGCGGTATCTAGATCAAACGAAAAGAAAATCGTCCTGATGCAGATCAGCAGACTTCACACCCTGAAGAGTGATCGAGGTAGCATCGTTAAATGTAATCACCGTATTCGCACCACTGTCCTCTGCTGCGGCGATGAGGGCTGCAAAATCAGCGAATACCGCGGTTTCGATTTCGATCACATCGGCAGAGCCCTCTCCAGCAGTAAAACCGGAGATAACATCATGACCGATATCACCAGCAGCAAACACAAATGTGTCATTGCCGTCTCCGCCGGATAACTGGTCATCGCCAGCACCGCCGATGATCCTATCAGCTCCGCCATTGCCGTAGATGACATCAGCGCCATCGCCAGCCAAAAGAGTTTCAGCAGCATCGCTTCCAATGATTTCGAGAGATGGTGTCTCGAAGGTTTCGATCACCGGCGTGCCAGTAGGCTCGTAAACGGTGCCGTCAGCGCCAACATAATTGCCATCGTCATTTGGCACGAAGATATAGGCCGAGCCGGAATTGTTGCCCTTATCATCATCAAAGTAAGCCCCTACGGCGATAACACCAGCTTCATTGATTGACACAGAGTTTCCAAAGTGGTCGCTTGTTGCACCATCATAGGCGGTCAGGAAAATTTGCGTATAACTACCTGACCCGTCCGGCACATAAACACCGACAATGCCCCGGCTGGAACTACTACCTACGCTATAGCCCTCCCCCCCGGCCACGATGACACCGGATTCGTTGATGGCGAGTTGATCACCGCCAAAAGCCCGTTCGGTGATCAACTTAGAGACCGCATAATTGCCGCTGCCATCCGGTTCATAGATATACAATGCAGAATTCGCGCCAACCACGATAGTACCGTCGCCCTCAACTGCACCGCTTATGCCAAAGGAAGCATTGGAATCTGGAGCGGTTAACTGCATTTCCGTATAACCACCCTCTCCATCCGGCGTGAAAACGCGAGCCAGTTTGCCGGGACTATCAGCAAATACGACACCTGCATCATTGATGGTGACGTTGTGGCCGAAGCCATCGTCACCTAAGGCAACCAGTTTCGTTTCTGTGTAGCCACCTGAACCATCCGGGGTAAAGATATAGATCCGATCGGATGTCGTGCCATAAGCAGTGGCGACAATCACCCCGTCCGCGTTTATCGACAGGCCATTATACCCAAGAACATCCCTAGCCACCCCATCAGACGCTGTGAGCTTGACTTCAGAATAGCTTCCCCCTTCTGTCGGCGTATAGACGTAGATCGAGCCGGAGTTAGGGCCTTTGTCTCCATCTATGGAAGCACTGACGGCGATCACACCGGAATTGTTGAGCACCGTTTTAATCCCGAAACCATCATTAGCTGCCCCGTCAGAGGCCATCAGCTTGGTTTCAACGTAACCATCGCCATCCGGCGTGTAGACATAAACCGAGCCTGATTTACTGCCCTTGTCATCATCACCCTGAGACCCGACAACAACAACGCCATGATCATTCACCTGTGCGTTGGAACCAAAATAATCCTCCTTGGCACCATCGGACGCAACAAGTTTGAACGCTGTCCCGTCTCCGTCAGCCTCATGATGCTCGCTATAGGAGTTAATCACCGGCGTGCCAGTAGGCTCGTAAACGGTGCCGTCAGCGCCAACATAATTGCCATCGTCATTTGGCACGAAGATATAGGCCGAGCCGGAATTGTTGCCCTTATCATCATCAAAGTAAGCCCCTACGGCGATAACACCAGCTTCATTGATTGACACAGAGTTTCCAAAGTGGTCGCTTGTTGCACCATCATAGGCGGTCAGGAAAATTTGCGTATAACTACCTGACCCGTCCGGCACATAAACACCGACAATGCCCCGGCTGGAACTACTACCTACGCTATAGCCCTCCCCCCCGGCCACGATGACACCGGATTCGTTGATGGCGAGTTGATCACCGCCAAAAGCCCGTTCGGTGATCAACTTAGAGACCGCATAATTGCCGCTGCCATCCGGTTCATAGATATACAATGCAGAATTCGCGCCAACCACGATAGTACCGTCGCCCTCAACTGCACCGCTTATGCCAAAGGAAGCATTGGAATCTGGAGCGGTTAACTGCATTTCCGTATAACCACCCTCTCCATCCGGCGTGAAAACGCGAGCCAGTTTGCCGGGACTATCAGCAAATACGACACCTGCATCATTGATGGTGACGTTGTGGCCGAAGCCATCGTCACCTAAGGCAACCAGTTTCGTTTCTGTGTAGCCACCTGAACCATCCGGGGTAAAGATATAGATCCGATCGGATGTCGTGCCATAAGCAGTGGCGACAATCACCCCGTCCGCGTTTATCGACAGGCCATTATACCCAAGAACATCCCTAGCCACCCCATCAGACGCTGTGAGCTTGACTTCAGAATAGCTTCCCCCTTCTGTCGGCGTATAGACGTAGATCGAGCCGGAGTTAGGGCCTTTGTCTCCATCTATGGAAGCACTGACGGCGATCACACCGGAATTGTTGAGCACCGTTTTAATCCCGAAACCATCATTAGCTGCCCCGTCAGAGGCCATCAGCTTGGTTTCAACGTAACCATCGCCATCCGGCGTGTAGACATAAACCGAGCCTGATTTACTGCCCTTGTCATCATCACCCTGAGACCCGACAACAACAACGCCATGATCATTCACCTGTGCGTTGGAGCCAAAGTAATCCTCCTTGGCACCATCGGACGCAACAAGTTTGCCGGGATGAACCTTGACCTCGCTTTCGCCTTGAATAGTGACAGTAACGGTTTCCGTGGAACTTTCGCCCGCACTGTCTGTCACCGTGTAGGTGAAGCTGTCAGTGGCGGCTTCACCTTGATCCAGATCGTTAAACTTGCCGTTTGGATTGTAGGTGAAAGTTCCATCATCATTCAGCGTCACGGTGCCGGTGGTGCTGCTTGTATCGACAGTAAAGGTGTGCGTGTCGGATGCGTCTGGGTCGGTAAAGTCTGGCGTAATCACAAGTGGACTGCTCTCACTGGTGCTCACATTCATTGCAGACGCAACAGGCCTATCATTCCGGCCAGTGACTGTGATGGTTATGGTATCGGTGTCACTTGCCCCAAAGCTGTCAGTTACCGTGTAGGTGAAGGTGGTGGTGCCGGTTTCCCCAACTGCCAGGTAATCAAAATCCGTACCCGGATCGTATTCAAAAACACCATCGCCTGTCTCAGTCAAAGTCCCTTCCAGACCGTCAGTATTAAGCGAGTAAGTGTGGGTATCGCCCACATCTGGGTCATGGAAGATAGTGCGAAAAACAATTTTGGTATCTTCGTCGGTCGTGAACTCGTATGGGAAAGTGTCCGGTGAGGTGTTTGAGTCGATACCATTGATTGTAACCGTAACGGTTTCCGTGGAGCTTTCTCCAACCGCGTCTGTCACTGTGTAGGTAAAGGTATCTGTCGCAGTCTCCCCGGCTCCGAGATGTTCGAACTTACCATTGGGATCATAGGAGAAAGTACCATCCGCATTTACAGTCACACTGCCAACGGTACCGGATGTGTCAACTGTGAAACTATGAGTATCGTTGTTGTCTGGGTCAGTGACGTCAGGGGGGATGGTGATCGAGGTGTTTTCATCTGTCTCCGATGCCAGTGCAGCCGCAACCGGCCCATCATTATGTCCGGTGATAGTTATCGTAACCGTTGACGTGGAGCTTTCGCCTGCCGCATCGGTCACCGTATATGAGAACGTGTCGGTCGCAGTTTCGCCAGCGGCAAGGTAGTCAAACGCAGTTCCCGGGTCGTAATGGAATGTATCGTCGCTAACCACTATGCCAGAGCCGGTCATTTCATCTGTATTCAGAGTGAGAGAATGAATATCGCTGAGATCTGAGTCCTGGAAGATGACCCGGATTGAAGTCACTCCGTTTTCGTCGGTATTGACTAGGACAGGAGAGGAAATTGGTGTGCTGTTAGGCATTGAAATTACTCCAAAAAAATACGTTTAAATTTTGGAGTAAAATGCTTGTGCGTAACTGTAGGTTGTGCTTTTGGATTTGACCAATATCGGAGCTAGGTGCTCATTAGGCCATATATGGGAGCTAACCGCAAAAGTTGGTGATGGGTTTCACGCGGCGTGATTTTGGTTTGCATCACTCTCGATGCCATTCGTGAAGATGACACCCTGTATTATCTTAGGCAATTGATTTTTGCCTCTCAATTTCTGCCAGCGCTTCTCCGCTGCCTTGATCAGCATGAAGACCATTGGCATTGCAGTATCCCGGGAGAGGCAATTCTTGGTTTGCCTTGTTCTATGGCGCACAGTTGCAAAGGTTGATTCAATTGGATTGGTGGTTCTGATATGCCCCCAATGCTCAGCAGGAAAGTCATAAAAAGCCAACAGTTCGATCCTATCCTTGGCAAGGCATTGCGTGGCTTTGGGGTATTTAACCTCAAATTTCTCTATGAAAAGATCAAAAGCCGTCTCTGCATCTGCACGATTTTCCGCCATCCAGATATCCTGTAGATCCTTTTTCGCTTTGGCCTGCAAGGATTTAGGCATTTTGCTTAGGACGTTCATTGTCTTGTGGACCCAGCAGCGTTGAGCTTTTGTTGTGCCAAAGACTTCCCGCAATGCCGCCCAGAAACCCAGAGCACCATCTCCCACTGCTAATTTCGGTTCGATCTGCAGGCCACGAGCTTTGAGAGCAAGCAATAGTTCCCGCCAGCTCTGAGTATCTTCCCGGTAGCCATCATCAAAGCCAATCAGCTCTTTCTTGCCTTCCGGTGTTGCCCCGATCAACACCAGAATACAGCGACTTTCCCGTTCTCCCCGGGCTTTCAGATAGATGCCATCTGCCCACATATAAACGTAGTTGCGCGCTGACAGGTCTCGAGTTTTCCACTCTTCCCATAAAGATCGCCAGCTTTTGACAAGGCCGCGGATGACATCCGGCGAAAGGTTGGGAGCATCAACACCCAACAAAGCACTTAAAGCTTGCTGAACATCATTGGTGGAAACCCCACGCAAATAGAGCGCTGGGATCAATTCATCAAGACTGGTTGAACGGCGCAGATAATTAGGTAACAGATTGGAATGGTAATGAATTTTCTCTTCTGCATTCTCATCTCGATCCCGGATCCGAGGTTTGCTGACCGTGACAGGCCCAACCCCAGTTTGGACCTGGCGCTCTGGCAAATGCCCATGCCGGACCACCCGCTGACGGCCATCTGGTAATTTTAAGTCCGAGTAAAGCGAAAGCACGCTCATGACTTCACTCTCAATGGCCGCTCGCAAAAGTTGCTGTGCACCCGAACGCAAAACTTCCGTGAGCGCATCTTGAAATTCCCCTGGCTGCACAAGCGGGATAACACTATCATCTGTCATAGGCGTATCAGCTCCTCTGGAGTCAAAAGCAAGCTTCGAACACTTGCTATGATACGCCGCAATTCACTCCGTCACCAAGATTCACCGTTAGCTCCATATATGGCCTCGCGACACAAAAGTGGCAGAACTGATCGAGATTTGTGAACATTAAGTCCCTTAAGCATCTTGCGGGCAACGACCTCAATATTTGAGGGAGACAAGTGAATGTCCAGCTCAGATCCGCTGCGTCAGTAATCAGTCTTCAATAGCATGTTCGATGAGATCGACCTGAGGTTGAAACCTCGCTCTGGCTGAGACTGCCCCTTATCTAGGTGAACGGCAGTTATGGTCACAGAGCAACATGCCTGTAATCAGGGCCAGCAGCTGATTTCCGAGCATTTCCATCCAGGATTGAGACAGTTCTTTTGGAAGTTACTGCAGGCGCTTTCCCGAGTACTTTTGGGTTGGACCTATGCGCTCATTGTACCTGGATGTGCCACGGGTTCGTTGAGCCGAATTTACCGGATTTCAGCAGAGCGGCGAATGTCCGGTTTAGGGAAGTTCATTGTATAATAACGAAGACAAACTGCTTGTATCTTCGATGCGGGCATCAGCGATCTTTCCAAGATAGTTGGCTAAAAGGTCAAATACTGTTCTGATCCGTGGGCTTGTTTGAAGTTCTCTGTGAGTAACCAGCCAGATAGGGAACTCCATAGAGGGCAGGTCAACGAGTACTTTTTCGACAGAAGTTTCAACTTCTCCTAAGACCTCGGGCAGCATTGAAATGCCATGACCAGACTTCACCATTTCCCAAGTGACCATACTCGAACACGGCTGCATCACGAAGTTTGCGGATCGGAGGGGGATACCCATGTTGTTCATCGGCGCAATCAAACGTTCAGGATCGGGGATGCCCACAAAATCATAGTCTGCCACATCTTCTTTTGTGCGTGGTCGACCAACTCGTGTCAGGTAGTCGCTTGAAGCGTATAAGTTGGCTCTCAAGTCTCCAACATGGGTTGCTATCAGGTCACTTTGAGCTGGTCGGGCGTGTCGGATCGCGATGTCTGCCTCGCGTAGCATGAGGTCCTGGATTCCACTGGACTCGTTAATGCGGATTGTAATGCCGGGAGCCTGGCTCCGCAGTTTAGACAATATGACGGGCAAGAAGGCTGCTGCCATAAGGTCGGTTGCGGTTAACACGACTTCCCCGGTAATATTTTGCGACTGACGGTCGGCTGCCATCGACAGGAGCGTTGCAGCCTCACCCATGGAACGCACGTGGGCTAAGAGTTCTTGCCCCGCTGGGGTCAACGTTTGCCCCTTAACAGTGCGGTCAACCAGAGTGACACTGAGTGAAGCTTCGAGAGCGGATATCTGTCTGCTGATTGTTGGTTGTGTCGTATCTAATGCGCGAGCCGCAGCGCTGAACGACCCTTCTAAGGCGGTAGCGTGGAACGCTCTCACTTGGTTCCAGTCGAATGATACGGCCTGCCAGTTCATCGATTTACGTATACACAATCAACGTATTTAGTCAATAGAACGACCATTGGTGTATGGGTATTATGTATAAGCAAGAGACGACAGGAAGCCTTGGCTTTGTTGCTGCTGATTGTGACTATCAAATCCGACCGCGCAACAAGGCGTAGATAAGCAACTAGAAAGACCCAGTAGGGCATTGACGTGGAGCTCACAATTGCGACGAAACGCTGCAAGATCACGTTCAAAATACAGGAAAGACAGAATGAGCAAATTGGAAAGGTTTTGGGATCAATCCGCTAGCAACTATGACAACACAGAAGAGAAATTTGAGTTCATTCATAGTCGTAGCCGCGAGAACACAAAAAGACATCTGAAGGATACCGACATTGTGTTGGACTACGGATGTGGAACAGGCACAACCGCCTGCGAGATTTCCAGCTTGGTTCACAGCGTGCGCGCGATTGATATCTCAACCGGGATGATCGAAATCGCAAAGGTAAAGGCCACAACAGGTGGCATTGCCAACGTTGATTTCGAACAAGCTGATATCTTCGATGAAGAGTTCGAGAGTGGTTCTTTCGATGTGGTGTTGGCATTCAACATGCTGCACACGGTGCCTGATCCGGAAAGTGTTGTGCAAAGAACGGTTGAACTGCTGAAGCCTGGCGGGTTGTTTATTTCTGTAACACCTTGCTTGGGGGGCAAAAAGTCAGCCTTGGTTACACTGCAAATTCTGTTGGTCAAAGCGTTGTTAAAGGTTGGGGTTATTCCCGTGCCCATTCGACAACTCAAGAGTGCAGACTTGGACGATCTGTTGGACAATGAAAGGTTGCAGGTCATTGAGACCGAGGAAATTTTCAAGGGTGCATCGAGCTATTTTGTGGTTACAAAGAAGGTATCCTAGTCACGCGCCTGGCACACAAACGCAGTATCTGCCTTTCTGTTGGAAGTTGCCCCTAGTATTAATATCGCTCGCGAGCTGCGTTCTCTATAGTTGTCATGTTTCGCCTCACAGCGAACTAAGCGGTCGTTCGAGCAGTTGCAGCGAACAGCAGTTTCGTCCGCACAGGGTACATGGACCGCACTTAAGTGGGTTGCCGTCCACACCTCAGGTCCGTTGGAAACGCACACAATCAGAAATAGCATGAACGTAAAACCGGCGAGACCCCTGCACTGAGGCGAATGTCAGCTTAGGTCACCTCGCGACATGTTGGAGCTAACCGCAAAAGTTGGTGATGGGTTTCACGCGGCGTGATTTTGGTTTGCATCACTCTCGATGCCATTCGTGAAGATGACACCCTGTATTATCTTAGGCAATTGATTTTTGCCTCTCAATTTCTGCCAGCGCTTCTCCGCTGCCTTGATCAGCATGAAGACCATTGGCATTGCAGTATCCCGGGAGAGGCAATTCTTGGTTTGCCTTGTTCTATGGCGCACAGTTGCAAAGGTTGATTCAATTGGATTGGTGGTTCTGATATGCCCCCAATGCTCAGCAGGAAAGTCATAAAAAGCCAACAGTTCGATCCTATCCTTGGCAAGGCATTGCGTGGCTTTGGGGTATTTAACCTCAAATTTCTCTATGAAAAGATCAAAAGCCGTCTCTGCATCTGCACGATTTTCCGCCATCCAGATATCCTGTAGATCCTTTTTCGCTTTGGCCTGCAAGGATTTAGGCATTTTGCTTAGGACGTTCATTGTCTTGTGGACCCAGCAGCGTTGAGCTTTTGTTGTGCCAAAGACTTCCCGCAATGCCGCCCAGAAACCCAGAGCACCATCTCCCACTGCTAATTTCGGTTCGATCTGCAGGCCACGAGCTTTGAGAGCAAGCAATAGTTCCCGCCAGCTCTGAGTATCTTCCCGGTAGCCATCATCAAAGCCAATCAGCTCTTTCTTGCCTTCCGGTGTTGCCCCGATCAACACCAGAATACAGCGACTTTCCCGTTCTCCCCGGGCTTTCAGATAGATGCCATCTGCCCACATATAAACGTAGTTGCGCGCTGACAGGTCTCGAGTTTTCCACTCTTCCCATAAAGATCGCCAGCTTTTGACAAGGCCGCGGATGACATCCGGCGAAAGGTTGGGAGCATCAACACCCAACAAAGCACTTAAAGCTTGCTGAACATCATTGGTGGAAACCCCACGCAAATAGAGCGCTGGGATCAATTCATCAAGACTGGTTGAACGGCGCAGATAATTAGGTAACAGATTGGAATGGTAATGAATTTTCTCTTCTGCATTCTCATCTCGATCCCGGATCCGAGGTTTGCTGACCGTGACAGGCCCAACCCCAGTTTGGACCTGGCGCTCTGGCAAATGCCCATGCCGGACCACCCGCTGACGGCCATCTGGTAATTTTAAGTCCGAGTAAAGCGAAAGCACGCTCATGACTTCACTCTCAATGGCCGCTCGCAAAAGTTGCTGTGCACCCGAACGCAAAACTTCCGTGAGCGCATCTTGAAATTCCCCTGGCTGCACAAGCGGGATAACACTATCATCTGTCATAGGCGTATCAGCTCCTCTGGAGTCAAAAGCAAGCTTCGAACACTTGCTATGATACGCCGCAATTCACTCCGTCACCAAGATTCACCGTTAGCTCGACATGTTGCGCTTGCGAAGGCATGCGACCTCATTGATGACCGCACAGGCTCATTTTAACTGCTCACCCGGAGTGCCAATGGTTTTTGCTATGCTGACTTTGTTGCCGTTCGCCGCGGCGCGACAAACCCATTGCGCAATTGGCCATCCAAGACGTGAAGGGCCACAAACTGCCACTCAGGGGCTTCCATCAGGGATTGAGTACAGATTGGTGAAACTATTAAACAGTCATCCTCAGAACTCGATTTCCCCCTTGTTCGAGCATACGAGCGATTACATCGGATGACCCGTTGTTGTCGTTCGCAGGGCTGTGCAACGTTCCACTGAAAAGAGGTTTACAACTCCTAGTTTGTTACCTAACGTTCGCTCAAGTCCTTATTTTTAAACAACCTATTACTAGAACTTCCAGTCCCAAAAACTCAAAAGCCTAGTCTTTTAATGTCGAATTGGCTTCGGTACTATGTCCCATCCTGGCGATTGCGAAGCGCCAATTGAACAAAGCGACCTCATGAATGACTGATTCAATCCTTTTCCGCATTGACCTTGATGGAACAAAGGTGCCCGTGAAGTGGCACGAAATGCACGAGGTGCGGCGAGACATCTTGCATTACTTCGAAGAAAACCTACACGAGCCAACGAATGTCTACGTCATCCCAGAATATTCAAAGCACGAGTACTGGAAGTACCTGACCGTGTGCTATGAACGCGAATATGCCGAAACTCGTCGCTACTGCTGGCTTTTTGAACGGGGATGTTTGGCACTACTAAATGGCCTGTCTCTCGATATCCTAAACGAACAACTTTGGCCGGGCTCCAACCTTTGGGGCAAAGGCAAAGGGATTGCTGAGTCGTGCTTACCCTACCTCAAGAGCTACCAGCCAAAAGAGCTCTTACTGAATGAAGGGAAACAGATGCTCATTGAAGCTATGAGTTTCATCTCAGCAATGAGCGCCGATGAACTGGACGAAGACGGCTACCTAAAGTTCGTAACAACTGACCAGGGGGGCTGGTTTACCAAAAACATCATCGGAGATTACTTCCGCGCAACCGCACAACTCGATTTCGGGTGATCTTTGCGCAAGATTGCGCCCTTACCCGTAACTACCCCATTTGGCCCTCTTAGGCTCGTTTCGTCGGGCCACAAGCAGCCACTCAGGTGGTTTCATCATGGGTTGAGATAAATCGCATTGGTGATTTTAGCTTTAGATGAGAGGTATCAGGAGCATGACACGAAGCGGCCCATCCATGCTGTTCTTGAAGCCAGTGCGTCAATTTCGCTAAACCCATGTTTCTGCCAAAAGCGAATGGCTTTAGCGTTCTTTGCATTCGCGCCAACATGTACAGCAGCTACCCCATGTCGCTTGGCACACCGCATCCATGTGTCAAGAAGCAGGGCACCCATGCCTTGCCCTTGTATAACAGGGAGAAGGTTCATGTGTAGATGAGCAGGAAAGCATATAGAAATCTGTTCTGGTGTTTTTTCAGGAACATGGATCATCTGGCATCGACGTTCATCCGCAGTCCAAGTCGATCGCATTCCTTCGTCTGGTTTTGAGTATCTTTGTCTTAAGCTCGGCCACCATTGAGATTCCAGGACTGCTTCAAATTCGACGGTATTATTTGTGCCAACACAATAACCTACTACTTGGTTATGGTGCTCAATCACGTAAGCGAGTTGAGGTGAGTATTTTAGATAGGGGGCCGAATATATGTGCCCCATCATTCTATAATCAATATACAAACGGCTTGCATCATCGCCCAAATGGCCTGTTTGAACCGAAATACGGTAGAGTGCCTCCAAATCATCGGGACTAGCTCTGCGGATCTTGTTCATTTCAATATCCCCGATTCATGTGCAACCACTTTTGCATCTTATGAAGACCGAATATTGGTAGCAAGCTCAGGTCAAAGGCATTCAGGACCAAGGGGCCAACAGCAGCCCTTCAGGCGGCTCCATCAGAGGTAGAACGAGGCCAATTCAGAGGCTTTGGTAATCAGTCTGATGAACACGCAGTTATTATTGAATCGCTAGCGCCCTGCGGAGTATGTGAAAACTACCACAAGCGATGGAGTGCCCAAGCACTTACCCAGTGCGGTGTAATGCAGTGTTGCTACCAAGCAGCGGAAGTTCGAACTGGAACGATCCACGGCTTGGCAGCCGCCCACCCCAATCCCCTTGAGAAGGAACCGCTACGAGACGGATTAGGAACCCGCAGCGTTTCGTCCCGTTCGGAACCTAAATCGATTATGGCGCATCCAGGCGACAATAAGGTCAAACCCAAAGGCGTTCCTTTCGGACCCACAACCTGATGCATCAATCATCAATCGATGATGCCAATTTGACGTCACTTTAGACGTGATTGGTTTGGTTGGAGTACCAGACTATTCTTAAAGCTTGAACGTTTCAACCTTTTCAAGGATCACTCCCTGCCGTGACAAAGCCTCAACCGTCAATAAAGGCAATGCTTGCAGTCCTTGGAAGTGCTGCCACCATTCCTCGTGTTTACTTAAGTGATGAAGCGTGGATACGAACGCTACCAATTCATCGGCACTAATCGTTCGAACATTTTGTTCGTCAAGGGGCAGTGCACGCCACTCAGCATGCCTATCGTTGAATGTTAGCACGTGCTCAGTACTCTTGGATGGGGCGGGAGAGGTGGTGGCTTCGAATACAACTGAGTATCGGCCCTCGCCATGACAATGGATCGTTACCCGTATGCAAGACTTCTGTTTGGATGAGTTGCCGCAACCCGGTGATGCAAACGAACGAAACTTCTCCCGCAGCAACAATTTTCCTTCTACCTTAAGGAAAGCAAGTTCGCCATTGTCTTTAACAAATTGGTAGATTTTAAACGGACCTTGCTTCAATAGATAACCATATCTGTCGAGCAGCGGCTTGACCTGGTCAACGTTGGCTAACGCTTCCCCATTTTTCCATTTACTAACTTGGCTCTGTTGAGTTCGGCACAGCTTTGCCGCTTCCGTTTGGGTGAGCCCAGCCTTCAATGCAATCCGTAGCAATTCTTGAGTTTGTTTATACTTCTGTTTCTTTGCCATCCCATAACCTTAAGAGTACGCCCAACCATTGAATACTAGGGTGGGCGATATTGACAGTTTATGGATTTTGGTTTGGATTCAACTGCTTTCCACGATTTCCTTGATTTTTGGCGCGAGTTTTATTCTGACCTGGCACACCTTTGTTTGCGTTCAAGGTGTCTGCCTTGCGATCATATGAGGTTTTCGCACCTGATAAATCTTTGGTGCTGCTTTTTTTGTGGGATTTAATTTTGGTCATGCCGTAACTCCTCGTGTTTGACATGACCTTGATAAACAACAACAAAGAGGCATGGCACACATAAAAAAAGAATACTTTGGAATATTATTGAATATCTCAAATTTTATCGTTTGAATTCAAAGTACCCGCTTTTTGACAGGTTACACATACGGCGGCACGTAGTCTTACAGAAAAGGTGAGAGCAGAGTTTCACGAGCTAACGCGTGCTATCTCGGCAATCCGCTTGATTGCGGTTTTTAAATCTAGACGAGGAACTCCCGTTCCAAATACGGGTTTCTCACCTGAGTGAACCACAAACTGGTCTTGCTTAGCTACTTTCAAATCGGCGCAACCGTTATGGAAACCGTTTTCTTCTTTACGAGCTGAACCTACCTTAAACTCAATGGCAACTAACCTATCGTTCTGGGACGGGAAGTCTAGAACCAAATCGATTTCATCTTCACCACGGCTCCCTTTTTTGCGGTAAAAATTCGCTTTGCAAGTCCCATTTGCCGCAAGGATTAGAGCTTCCATCGCGTAACTTTCAAAGCTGCTTCCAATCGATGAATGTGATCGTAGCTGGATCGAGGTCTCTATGCCTAAGAGTGCGTAAAGGATGCCTGTGTCCCGCACAAATATTTTTGGTTTTGTTTCAGGAGCCGTATTGAATAACCGTCGCACCAGCCCCAGTCTCTCAAGCACATGGACGAAAGAGATTAGTTCTTGTCGTTTAAAGTCAAGGTAACCGGTTGCGCCTAGTTCAGAACCATTCCGCCTCGCGAGCCATATGAATACGTCGCGTAATTGGAAAGTTCTTTGAATATCCCACCTGGTATAATCACGGATCAAGAGGCTCTCCAGCATTTTACATCGCCAGTCGAAGCTTTGAGCATCACTTTCCGCGTTAAGGCTTTGGGGGAGACCTCCACGGAGCCAGTGTTGATCTAAGTCGAATCTCTCTTTGTTTCTTGGTGGTGATGCTCCGGCAATTGTATCTATTATTGGCCCTTCAGCGGAGGATTGTGTGATCATTCCGGCTGCTACTTCATTGATTTGAAGAGGAGGGACCTCAACCACATCAACAATACCTGTTAGCGCTGTTTGCAAACAATCCATGGTGGCGAGATCATTCGGAGCAACAACTAGGTGTCTTTGTAGACCGCATTTATCGGCCTGTCGCACTTTGGCAATGATTGCATCCACAGATGCAACACCCACATCATCTAAGACAAATATACCAGCCTCATGCGGAACACCTGCAACTTCTTGGCAATGCTTGGTGTCGGTGCGCCGAGACTGCAAATCGGCAAGGAGCGAGGTACGCCCAACGCGCGGTAATCCGCAGACTAATGTGATGCCGTTATTCCTGACGGACGCGTCAAATTGGTCTAAAACGGACATACGTTTCATCATGCTGACCGCGTCAGATCTAGCACCACTATTTCAGTGCGTCCCTCACGAGTAGAAGCGCTTTGTGCGGCGAGAGCGTCTCGGAGCTCGTCTGCTGACTGTGGTGGCTTAATGCCCTTTGGAGGCTTACATGGCTTTTTGGAGGCGTTAGTACCGAACCAAAGCACTACGTATATACCGCGTTCTGCGCGCCAGTCGCTCGTATATAGGCGGTCAAGCTGTCGATCCGCTGCAGTCCAAAGTTTTTCGTGCCACTGCCCCTTCAGCTCAATCGGAACCATTATACCCGGAAGTATACATTCAATATCGCAACGCTTGTCATCTGCCAAATGGCCCTCTGGCAATGCACTAATACCAAACGGCAGATTACCTTCAAACATCTTCAGAATGGTATCCCTGCAATCGTCCTCTTTTTTGGGCACGTCACCATCGAAGAAGTCTTTGTACCAGTTGACGTCGCTACCACGGATCTTCAACTGCACTTGAGCCAACTCATCAAGCATTACTGATTGAAGTTGAGTACCTGTTTTCGGCGAGGCATCAGTGATCGCGTTCGTGACAGTTGATAAGTCATGTGCTTCCCACTCGGCTTCTACTCGCTTACGTTTCTGCTCGGCGAGTGCAACACGCAATTGCGGCGTATAGCCATCTTCTGGAGCCTCTCTCAGTTCCTCTAGTGCTTCAGTCGCGCTCGGGGACACATTGTCACCTAGCCGGTTAATGAGAGCAATTAGATAATCAGCCGCATCCCAGGAGTTGGTGTCACCTCTGGTAGAGCCACTTGGCCAACTAGCGTAAGTGTAAGCATTCCTAAACGTGCCAATCGACCAAGAGACGAGTTTCACATCAAGTGAAATAGGTTTTGCGGTCCGTTTTGGTTTGCCGGTTCGCTTGCGGAGTTCCCACAAGAGGTCTTTGTTTATAGTACCAGTCTGTTCAAGACGTGCACATGTGGTTTCGAAATCGAGGATTAAGCCAATTGCATCCCACATAAGACGGCGCTCATCATTAAGCTCCAATTCCAAGCGACTAGGTAGCAAATTGCTGATGGTGACTGTTTCAGCTGGGCGTTGCAGTAGCAGGTCAAGAATCTCGGACTCCGTCTCAGCAGACATATCCTCATATTTCCCAAGCCACTCTGCTGCAAGATGAGCAGCTAGTTCCACATCCTCGGTGTTGCACATCAGGTTATACAAACCAGTGATGTGTTGGAGACCTTTATCAAGTTGTGGTTCAATTAAGAGGCGCTGAACTGCCTCCCACTGCTCTCTGGCACGGAGCTCACTTTCAAGTTGAACATCGAGATCTATTATTCCCGCATGATCTTTAATCTGACTTTGTACGAGCTGAATGTAGCCAGCCATCAAACGTTCATCCGGAAGATCATTGAAACCGCGTCCGGTACGCGATCGTTCCGCCAATGCAGCGACAATAATGTACGATGCATCCCAATTGCGACCCTCAGCGTAACTGGTTGCAATTTCGGTGGCGGAGGGCTTCGGCGGAGTACTGGTCAGGAAGGCCTCGAAGCCAGTAAGCGCGGCGCCTCGCAACTCGGGACCTAGCCATTGCTCGATCCTGGCAGAGCCATCTGCGCACTCATCACCTATATCGTTGAATAAATTCAGGTAAGCTTTAGCCAATCCGACTACGCTGCCGTAATGACCACTTTGCACTAAATCAATGCGAGTGGTGAAATCGGTGCGATCCAGATCCCACCGAGCCCGCTGTTCAGACAAGTGTTTACGCTTCAGTTGCTCATTTTCGATCTGCCAATCTGGCACATCAGGAATGGCGAGTTTCTCCAACCATGCCTTATCTTCAGCGCCGTCCACAATAAATCGGAGTGCCGCTGCTCTAATGCAGGCTCCGTCCTCCGGCCCGTGCTGTAAAAGTAGAACTACTTTACGCCAATTTGGATCACCACAGTCAAGCTGATCGAGTAGCCAGACAACATCATCTTCGCTCGGTCGAAATCCCAACTTGGACATTAGTCCGAGGTGCTGCCAGACATTATTCTCACTCTCTAATTCAAGGAACACATGACGCTGTACTGCGTGTCTCAGCTTATCGTTCTCACACATGACCTTTGCTACAGCCTTTCGACTTTCACTCTGTACACCGCGGTGAGGGTTGAATGCTTGCAACCAAGACCACAGCTTATCTGCCTGAGGAACTACGTCTGTGAGATGCCTGACGAGCAAAGTAAAGGCTAGGTCAGAAATTGCACCTCTTGATGACACTGTAACTCTTGATGACACCAAGTTTGTGATCTCGTTATCGAGTGACGCGTTGGGAGAGGCGTGCCCGTCGCGCTCGGTGAGAGACTTTTGCAATGCAACGAGACCATCAAGAAGCCTATCAATGCGATCCTCAGGTAAGTTTCTCCCCAGCCTAGAGAATACAAGCACTGAGTACTCGGTTCGACCTAGCTGTGCTTTTATTGTGTTGAGCACTAGCTTGTCGGAAAAATGATTATACCCGACCTCATCTATTAGTATGCTGGCAAGCCGTGCGCTGTCTTCGCTATCTTGTGCAATCAACTGTTCGATAACATCAAGCCAGTCAGGTGGAGTAATTAGCTCCAAAAGACGATAACCTGCCTCGTTTCGAAGTCCAAATCCAGTGCTTCTGTCGAGCAGGATTGCCATAAGTTCATGGTGTAACTTGAGAACAAGCTCGGTACCTTTGAGAGCTTCAAGGACAAGCAAGCGCAAACCAAACTCAACTTGATCGTCCTCAATGACCTCACGAATATTGGGTAAGAGGACGGATTGCATTAGGCCGCCAGCTCGATATTCAGACCACCCTCTAAATCGAGGGTTTTTACGCGATAACGTGAGTAGTGCATTGAACAGGGCTTTGCCTTGTTTAGGATTAAGTGTGTCGGCATCACCATATTCAATTAGACCCATTGGATCTGCGGTTATTACCTGGTCGGCAAAATCTGGTGAGTGAAAAGCCAGCCATGCGTGAATTCCGCGCAAACTAGCTGGCACCAGTGAAGGGTTATTGAACAATTTTAATAACCGCCGCATTTTGCGAGAGGTATTGGCTTGTTTAGCGATCCAACGAGCACCTAAGAACTCACCAATAGCACGGTGGGTATAGGTAAAACGCTCAGGCGCGCATGCCTCAAAAAGGCGAGAATCCAACACATCACTAGCTGCGGCTGCATTAGGCAATACAGAGATCTCGGGAAGTGCGATATTGATCGCGTCTGGGGCCGCTTCTCGCGACAAAGCTTCCTTGCCTGTAAGGATTAGGGCGGCGAAGGCCGCGCCAGCCGCGTCGAGTACTTGTTCTTCTGAGAGATTAACCAGGGGCGAAGATGACTTCGTGAGTCGGTGTTCTGTCCGTAACAGCTTAGTGGCTTCAGAGAATAGTTTGCCTTTGGAGAGAGGGAGCTTTCCTTGCTCAACAACTGCCTTTACCAACTTCAACGTCTGCGGATTACGCCAGAGACCGCTCAGCCCGCGTGTTTCTAAGTGGTCAATTGCCTGCTTGGCACCTTCTGTACCCAAGGTAGCAGCCAGAAAAGCTATTGCATCTTCTTGTTCTAATGGTTCGAGGTGCAATTCAAGCGTAGTAGAATCGTAAAAGTCGGCAATACCTTCGAGGGCTGTTGCACTCCGCCAATCAGCGACTCTACATGACAGAATGAATCTCGGGAATTCAATTTCCTCAAGACGCTTCAATACAAGATCAATTGCATCTCCCTCGCGACGTGCCGCAAATTCATCAAGGGCATCAATCACAAGTGTTTTGGCCTGCCCCAGCAGTAAGTCGGGCCTAGAACTGTTGATGAGCTTGCGAGCAGTGCAGCTTGCAAAGCCTTCAACTCCCAATAATTCATTTAACAGGGTTGTTTTACCCATACCCGCTTCACCAAGCACAATAAGTGATCGATTATCGGACTTAAGGAATTCCTGATCGACATGGTGGAGCTTGTTATGAAGGCGATACCAAAGCCGGCGCTGTAGAATAATTTCACTCATAAATTGCATTTGTCGCCAAATTTGCGAGGCAAGCAAGACTTTTCCCGGATACAAGCAAAAAAAATCCCTGCGCAAGCTCTCAGTTTTGGGTGTCGCATTCTTCTCGATTATCTGTTTGCTCGTACCTGCAACAAAAGTCTGTTTTGCACCCTGCGGAAGGGCGATTAAGATCGAGCTGAAGTTGAAATAGCGTTCAGGTTGGGACTGCCCGTATCTAAGTGAATGGCAGGTTTGGTCACACAGCTACCTTCTACATTGATGGCAACCCACATTAGTCATCACTGAGTGATTGCGCTTCCAATTGCAGGCGATGGTAGATTGAAGATCTGCTGACCCCAGCTAACGTTGCTGCTTTCGCGATGCCTTGCCACTTCCCGTTGTCATCTGGATGAGGTGTTATGTGTGGTCTTAAAGCCTGCCATTGTTCGTCGGTTAGCTTTTGCGGCCTGCCAAGCTTCACACCCGCAAGCTTCGCACTTTCCAAGCCTGACCGGGTTCGCTCGCGAATAATGTCACGCTCAAACTGCGCAAATGCTCCCACCATATGAAAGTAGAGCATTCCGCCTGGGCTACTGGTATCAACCTGTTCTTTGTTTGATGGAATGCAGATGCAAACCACGCTGTTGCAGATCCTCCATCAAAGCAAGGAGGTCTTGCAGGGATCGGGAAAGACGGTCCAGCCGCCAAACTACAATGGTATCCCCATCTCGTGCTTTATCGAGAAGGCGCGCGAGCTGAGGTTTGACAACAGCATTGCCCCACACCCCTCTGTCAGCTAGAATCTCTTCGCAGCCAGCATCGCTCAAAGCTTGCTCTTGCATTCTTAGATTCTGCTCTTCTGTAGAGACACGGGCTCTGTTGCAAAAATTTTTTGCCTAGCACCAAAACGGCACAAGCTAGGAGGCTGATCGACTGAATTTTGACCGGATTTGGAAAATTCTGAAGTGATGCTTAGCGTATTGAGGGATGTACTGGAATGATTTTCTAGTTTTTCGGTCCAAGCAAAACTTTGCAACAGAGCCGAAATTACAGCCACCAGCGTCGAGGGGCTCGAAGCGATGGCCCAACAAGTCAAAGAGAGCTCATTGAGCGAAGGTAGTCCATAAAAGGAGAGTTGTTCGGGATATGTCAGATGTACCGGGAGCCAGTCTCGTTGAAATAGGTCAGCGACTGGAAGGAATTAGGCATGAACAGGATTTAGATCCTCCTGTATTCGCTGCTCAATTAGGGGTTAACGAGGCAGATTACGTCGAGTGGGAAGCTGGAATGGCGCGGATCCCGCTTGCGGCTGCACTGGAGGTCAAGAAACGGACGGGGCAACCCCTTGATTACATCTATCTGGGGAGAGACCCAAGCCAAGTACAGTCTTTAGAAGAACTATCTCTCCTAAGAAAGATCCACCTATTTTTTGTCGTAAAAAAGATAAAGCTTCTGCTTTGGTGGGCAAAGAAACGCAAAAATTCCAACTAAGGAGCCCCCCAAAGTGGGATACCAACCCCGCCTTAAATGGCACCTGAGCTGGCGCGATAAGCCTGATGACGGAACCGCCAAAGACCCAAACAGGCCAGATGTATACTTAAGAACTTACAAAGAGCTTGCACCTAAGGGCGGCGAGCAGTGGTATTGGGTCGCTGCTGATATGAAGCTTATCGAACAAGGGCTTGCGCCGACCAAGGAAGAAGCTCAGCGGCAAGCTGAAGACGCTTATTTCTCATATCTTGCTAAGATGGACACAGAGAAGGAAGGCAAGGTAAAAGTCCTTAAGGAAACTACTGTGCCGTCAGGCGTTCGTTTGGAGGGGCGCTACCCCGAACACCTGACCGAAGAGCAAGTAAAAGAGCAGCTCGTCGGTCCTTTTGGGGGACGCTTAGAGGCGTTTGGGGATGGGTGCTTCGTTTATATGGCTTACAACGATTGATCCAACACCGAAGCATCTCATTGACCAATTGCATAATATTTGAGGCGTTTGATCCGTCCGCCAGCATCACCAAGGTTTACATTGTTCATAGCAACCTCTCTTAGGTTTCGACCTCATCTGTCTGTGGCGCTTCCTGCGCTTCCAATTGCAAGCGATGGTAGATTGAAGATCTGCTCACCCCAGCAAGCGTTGCAGCTTTCGCGATACCTTGCCACTTCCCGTTGTTATCTGGATGAGGTGTTATGTGCGGCCTTAAAGCTTGCCATTGTTCGTCGGTTAACTTTTGCGGCCTGCCGAGCTTCACACCCGCAAGTTTAGCACTTTCCAAGCCTGACCGAGTACGCTCGCGAATTACGTCACGCTCAAATTGCGCAAATGCTCCCACCATATGAAAGTAGAGCATTCCGCCTGGGCTATTCGTATCAACCTGTTCCTTAATGGAGTGTAGATGCAAACCACGCTGCTCCAGATCCTCCATCAAAGCAAGGAGGTCTTGCAGGGATCGGGAAAGACGGTCCAGCCGCCAAACGACAATGGTATCCCCGTCTCGTGCTTTATCGAGAAGGCGAGCAAGCTGGGGCTTAACAACAGCGTTGCCCCTCACCCCTTTGTCAGCAAGAATCTCCTCGCAACCAGCATCGCTCAAAGCTTGCTGTTGCATTCTTAGATTCTGCTCTTCGGTAGAGACACGAACATAGCCAAAAATCATTTTTGCAGCCTGTTTGTCCAAAAACATAAATATTGATAAGATGCGACAATAGGAAATGAAATCTAACCCACTGTATTTGCTAATTATATTATGGCTTCAGCATGTACACAAGTCGATGTACAAAAATAAAACAAATGAATTACTTTTGTACATTCGCAAAAAACAGGTTCAAAAACCCAGTATTTTCAATGCACCCTTGGCCGTTATGGACATGTACAATAACGGTGGTTAATGTTCAGCATCTGCAGGATGCTCAATCCAGTCTTCACGGCTATGGCGCACACATGTTGCATAAATACGCTTCCGGCGTATATTCCGGCTGATATTTCCTTCAATGAAGATTCACTTCATGCCGTTTAAAGCCAATGCTGATCGCCGACATAAGTTTGCCAAAGCCAAATACAAAGTGACGAACTGGTCGAAGTATAATGAAAGCTTGCGTCGTCGCGGCGATGTCACGGTTTGGATTGAAGAGAGCGCTGCCAAGGCTTGGTTTGCACCCCACGGCTAACGCATGAAGCAATTTGAAGCAAATTTTGGCAGCCAGAAGACAACTTTTGCCTGTATTTTTGAAACAAATTTACAGAATTGGCCCTAACATATTCCCACTCGACATCAAGTTAGGTTAGAAATGCCTTTCATGCGTTAGCCCTGGTTTGCACCCGAGAACCAACGACGTGGACGGCCCGCCAAGTTTTCAGAGCTTGCCATTGAAACCTGTTTGCAGATCCGGGTCGTATTCGGTCTTGCTTTGAGGCAGACTCAAGGGTTTGTGAGGTCTGTGTTCCATTTGATGGAGTTGGTTTTACCGGTTCCTGACTTTTCAACCCTGTCGCGCCGCGCAGATGGCTTGAAACTTTCAAAACCCAAACCGCGAACGAACTCTGAGCCAGTAGCGCTGGTAATCGATAGTTGTCAGTGCTGGATGTATTCTCCCCATTTGTGCTGCTTGAAAATTCCCCACTTTCGCAGCTTTGACTTTTGATTGAAGGGGCATGCCCCTTCAATCAAAAGCTGGCCAAACTCTCCCTCACGTTCCGGTTGGAAAAAGGGGTGCGGAGGGGTGGTCAATCTCGGGAAGATCGTAATGATCCATAATTTGAAGCAGCAAGGCTTGTCTATAAGTGCCATAGCGCGCAAAGCGAGCCTGGATAGAAAGACAGTCGCTAAATATCTGCACCAAGGCCTTGAAGCCCCTGTTTACGGACCTCGTCAGCGTGATGGGCGTATGCTGGAGGACTACAAAGACTACTTGCTTGAACGCCTGGAGCGGTTCCCAGGCCTGTCTGCCCGGCGCTTACACCGTGAGTTAAAGGCACTGGGATTTGAAGGCGGTTACTCCACTGTAACGGAGTATCTTCGCGAGCTTCGCCCAGCTTCGGCACGCCCGTTCGAACGACGCTTTGAGACAGCACCCGGCCAGCAGGCACAGGTGGATTTTGCTGAATTTCAGGTAGAGTTCACCAGTGAACCGGGCGTGACGCGCAAAGTCTTTTTGTTTTCTATTGTTCTTGGTAATTCTCGGTTTGTGTGGGGACGCTATTGTTCCAATCAAAAACTGGAAACAGTCCTGCGCTGTCATATTGCAGCCTTTGAAGCCTTCGGCGGTGCCACACTGGAGGTGCTGTATGATCGCATGAAGACAGCCGTTTTGGGAGAAGATCCAGATGGTACTGTTCGCTTTAACCCATCTCTTGTCGCTCTTTTGGACCATTATGGCGCTCAGCCGGATGCTTGCCAGCCATACCGGGCCAAGACCAAAGGTAAGGTCGAGCGTCCATTTCGCTACATCCGGCAGGATTTCTTTCTCGCTCGCACATTCCGCGATCTGGGTGATCTCAATGCCCAGTTCACAAGATGGTGCGAGGACTTTGCCAATGCCCGCGTTCATGCCACTACCAATCGTGTCGTGAAGGAGGCTTTCTGCGCGGAACAGCCTGCTCTGATCCCTTTGCCAGCACACCCTTATGATGCTGTTTTGCTGGTGGAACGACGGGTGACACATGAAGGCATGGTCTCAGTTGCAGGGAACCTTTATTCAGTGCCTGACACCGTCAAGAAGCGCAGGGTTGAAGTCCACGGCTAACGCATGAAACCTGATTTAGGATTCACAACATGAATCCAATAGGTTAGATGATTCTTCTCGAAACGAGGGGGACGCTGTGATTTTCATGAACTTACTGGAAAGCTTCGGGCAGATTAATGACCCACGCCAAGGGTGCAAAACAGAGCATCTATTGGGGGATATTCTAGCGATTTCGGTGTGCGCAGTGCTGGCGGGTGCTGAAAGCTATGAGGATATTGCCGATTACGGCCATTGTAAGCATGACTGGTTGTGCCAGTTCCTCACTCTTCCCAATGGCATCCCTTCGCATGACACGTTCCGGCGGGTGTTTATGCTGATTGACGCGAACCAGTTTGAAGCTTGCTTCCTGCACTGGACCCGAACGGCTTTCACTAGAACTACGAATGACGGGGAACCGGATCATATTGCTATTGATGGTAAGACTATGCGGCGATCATTTAACCGGCGCACCGGGCAATCACCGCTTCATGTTGTGAGTGCATTTTCCACCGGCAGCGGCGTGACACTGGCACAGCGTGTGGTGAGTGAAAAGGCGGGAGAAACCACTGTCCTTCCTGACCTGCTGGCCGGACTAGAGCTGACCGGCAGCTTGATCAGCCTGGATGCACTGCATTGTTATAAAGCAATATCGCAAACAATTGTAAACTGCGGCGCAGATTATCTTATCGCCTTGAAAGGTAACCAGAAAAAAGCCCACCACGAAGTAAAAGGTTATTTTAAGAGGAATGCGTTCGACATGTCAGGTCAATTGCGTCCGGTTGCCGATACAATTGACAACAATCATGGGCGAGTGACCCGACGCCGAGCCTTTGTTTGCGAAGACATCAGCAAGCTGCAAACTTTGCAAGACTGGCCGAAACTAGCGCAAGTTCTGGCAGTAGAAACAATTTCTTCCCTCAATCATGTCCATGGCGGAGGACCTTCCAAAGTCACTGCCGATATTCGTTATTTTCTCACCAGCGCCGAGGCTTCGCCTGTCGTTATTGCCGCTGCGATCCGTAATCATTGGGCCATCGAAAGTCTGCACTGGGTGCTTGATGTTGGATTTCGAGAGGACGACAGCCGCATTCGCGACCGGAATGCAGCCGCAAATTTAAGTGTCTTGAGGAAGATTTCTATCAACCTTGTCAAAGCCGACACAACGCGCAAGGGCAGCATTAAAAGGCATCGAAAAACAGCAGGCTGGAACAACGACTATATGCAAAAAATCATAAGCTTATAGTTTCATGCGTTAGCCGTGGGTTGAAGTCCAGCATCATCCGCAAGAGGTTCGCATCTATGAAGAGGGTCAACTGGTTGCCACCCACCCGGTATTGGAAGGCAAGAACCAGCGTCAGGTTGACCCACATCATCGTAAAGCCCTTCCACGGACAACACAGCGCCGCCGTGGCGGGAAAGAGCCAGCCAAACACAGCGGTGTAAGTCAACGCCCGCTGGAGTTCTATGAAGCCGTAGGCCAGCGACTTGCCAGGGCGGGAGGCAAACCATGAGTTCTCTTAGTAAACGTATTCAGTCTTCACTGGTGGGCTTGAAAATGCCTCGGGCATTAGAGGTGCTCGACCACACGCTCAGCCAGCTGGAACAAGGCGAGCTCACAGCACTGGAGGCTTTAGACAGTCTGCTCAATGAAGAGTATTCAACGCGCGAAGGTCGCCGCATTGGTGTCGCTCTGACAACAGCCCGCCTTACACCGTAACCGTCCGCTCAGTACCGCCTTACTTGGTTGCATTTGATTGAGTATTTTCTTCTTCAGTTTCAGCTGAGGAGGCAAGTCATTGTTGGATGAATCGAGGCCACGGCGGTCGTGGACACGGGTAGAAAAGGCGGCAATCACTGCGCAAGTTGGGGTTGATGGAGCAACGCTGTTTGATGTTGCGCAGAGCCATGGTGTCGGCCGGTACTTGCTGAAGCGATGGATGGCTCAGTACTGCGAGAGCAACACAAGTGAAAACACGAAGGCTCCCATTTTTGTGCCTGTTGTTGTTACTGATCCTGAGCCTTCAGGACCCACCGTTATTGAGGTTGGGCTCGGGAACGGTCGCAGCCTGAGGGTTTCCAGTGACTTAAGTGATGCGCAGGTTCGCCGGTTTATTGGGCTGGTGGAAGCGACATGATCGGGCCGGGAACAGGTGTGCGGGTTTATCTTGCGTGCGGTGTGACGGATATGCGCAAGGGCATTGCGGGTCTGGCCGCTTTGGCGGAGACGGAATTACGCCAGCGCCCGGCAAATGGCGCCGTGTTTGCGTTTCGCGGCCGGCGCGGCGACCGGATCAAGTTGCTTTACTGGGATGGTCAGGGATTTTGCCTTTACTACAAGGTGCTGGGTGCGCCTCGAACCTGGTTTCGACCGGGGCGCTTATGTTTGGAATTCTAGTGAAAGGAGGGGTTTCCTTTAACAGACCGTCCTTTACTGCGAAAGGGCGAGAGCCGAAGCGGCGGTGATTTGTCGTGAACTGGCAAGGTGACGTAGCCCGTGGGATAAAGAGATGTGCGACGAAGCCATTAAGTCAAGACCCATCTTCAGGCTGAGTATTGGAAGGTTGAGGAACACGAACCGGCTAAACCGTATCTGAGGGGCTGAATTGTAGCCTCCGCCTACATGGCTTAACAGGCGGAACATCGGTCGCGCCATGGATTTCATGACCGGAAGCGCGCAAACCGACAGCGTACTCCAGAAACGCTTTCGAGGGTGTCGTCAACTTATGCAGTTTGTTGGCGATGGCCGATGCCGACTTGCGGGACGCAAGGGAAAAGACTACGGCCGGCAGCCTAACCAATACGCTTTAAGTCCAACATAGGAACGAGGGAAGGCGTGTGCCGAATGAGGTTGGTATATTTAATACTCGCAAGGGAGTTCACCCCGATGACGGCCACGCTGGCGGAGTTCCCGTAGTAGTCCGGGATAGGGAAAGCCTGTCACATGGCGAAGGGGAACAGTTCAAGCTGCTTAGGGCTGCACATTAACTGACCACAACGAGGTGAAGACCTTTGATAATCAGCGACATGCAACACAAGCTTGCGAAATGGGCGCAGGACGAGCGAACCAGAAGATTTGATCGCCTCTTACGCTTAATTGCTGATCGGACTTGGCTGACTGAGGCTGCCCGGGTTGCCTTGGCGTCGAGCGGCGCAAAGACCCCGGGCGTAGATGGCGTGGACCGAGATCGTTTCCGACAAAATGAGGAGGAACTCCTTGCGACGTTGGGGCGATCTCTGCTGGATGGGACCTATGCGCCCGCTCCAACACGACGCGTCTACATCCCGAAAGGGAACGGAAAGCTGAGACCGTTGGGAATACCGACACTGACGGATCGCATAGTACAGCGCGCCATGTTGATGGCGATGGAGCCGATTTGGGAAAGCGACTTCAGTCCTTACTCATATGGTTTCAGGCCACAGCGTAGCGTGCACCACGCGATCCGGGCCGTTTTGATGCAGACAACGGATGGCAGGAACACAAAGGGTCGCTGGGTGATCGAAGGTGACCTGGCAAGCTACTTTGATACTGTCCATCACCGCAAGCTGCTCTCGTGTGTGCGCAAGCGCATCCGGGACAAACGGTTTATCGCACTGCTCTGGAGGCTTTTGAAGGCAGGTCACATCGATAAAGGCCTCTTCTGCGCCGCCAGCAAGGGCGTTCCTCAAGGCGGGGTTCTTTCTCCGCTTCTGTCCAACATTATGCTCAATGAGTTTGATCGTTGGATGGATGAGAAATTCCTTGGAAAAGCAGCGCGCAACAAACGTCGTGGTTGGAATGAGAGCGTCAGAAAAGCCAGCCCTGTGGCGGTTCGTGAGAACCGCTGTCGCAGACCGGCAGTGTCCTATTGCCGTTATGCCGATGACTTTGTTGTCATCGTCAAAGGCACGAAGGCACAGGCGCTCGCGGTACGCGAGGAATGTCGAGCATTCCTGGAAGGCGATCTGGCATTGACGTTAAACATGGAGAAAACCCATGTCACTCATGTTAATGATGGGTTTGTCTTTCTCGGTCACCGGATCATTCGCAAACGCGGTCCCCGTGGCGTGATGCGACCAGTAACAACCATTCCCCGGGAGAAAACCAGGGGGTTCAAATACCGCATGGTTAAGGCTCTTTGCGGCGACCACAACATGGCCCATAGCGACATGATTAAGCGGCTAAACCGTCAACTCATGGGTTGGGCAAACTTCTATCAGTTCACCGATTACACATCCAAGGTCTTCCAGCACGTCGATACCGTCGTGTTCTGGAAAATGGCACATTGGCTGGGGCGCAAGTATCGCTCGCGCATCTCTCGTCTGATGCGAAAGTGGTTCGCGCGGCCGGATGGCTTAAAAGCCAAGACATGGATGGTGCACTCGATGACGAAAGAAGGAGTACGCGTTTCAAGCATCTTGTACCGGCTAACCAATCATCAGCGCGGGCAATTCCGCTGGAAGACACCACGTTCAAATCCTTATCTTCGGGAAAAGAACGAGGCTCCTTTCTACGAAACCCACTATCGTGGTCTCGTGCTGGCTTTCTAGCCAAGCTTGAATGGAGAGCCGTATGCGGTGAAAGCCGCACGTACGGTTCGGAGGGGAGAAACGTCAGCTGTGGCTGACGTCTCTTACCCTACAAAAGGGTCGGTTCCCGTGGCCTTCACCAGTCGATGGCTCAGCCCGACTTACCTCAGCACAGCTGGCCATGCTGTGGGAAGGGATGGACTGGAGACGCCCCAGTTGGGGAGCTCCGCCCGCTCGAATGGGGTGAATATCTTGGGTTTTGAATGGGGTATTACTTTGATATTGGAGATATATGAGGTAAAATATCCATATGAACCAGTCTCTTAACTCCCTTCCTGATGATCCAGTTTTACTCAAGGCCATGGTGCTGGCGTTGCAGGGAAAGGTTGAGAGTTTACAAGCCAATGAGCAGGCCCATCTGGTTCTGATCACATGGTTCAAACAAGCTTTGGCCAAGTTGCGCAGGCAACGCTTTGGCGCATCTTCAGAAAAGATCGACCGCGAGATTGCCCAGCTTGAACTGGCGCTGGAAAACCTGGAGACTGCCCACCCATGCCAGGAGCCGGAAGATGAGCAGTTGCCCGTGCCGGAACTGGCCACCTCCACACTTGAAGAGCCCCCCAAACCGACCCGCGGCAAACCTCGGGTGCGTAGCGATGTGGAACGCGAGCGGGTCACTCTGCAGTCACCCAAAGCGTGCCCCGAGTGTGGCGGCGAGCTGCGGCTCATCGGGGAGGATGTGTCTGAGCTGGTGGAGTTCATCACCGCAAAGCTAAAGGTGATTGAAACGGCGCGGCCCAAGACGTCCTGCCGGGTGTGCGAGAAAATCGTGCAAGCTCCAGCACCAACCCGACCCATTGAAAAATCCAGTGCCGGAGCCAGCTTACTGGCGCATATTCTGGTCTCCAAGTTCGATGATCATTTGCCGCTATACCGTCAGAACGAAATCCTTGCCCGGCATGGCATTGATATTCCCCGCTCTACTCTGTCGGACTGGTGCGGGCTTGCCATGAAAACGCTGGCTCCGCTGAGCGAACTGCTTAAAGCTGAGGTGATGCTCTCAGATCGCTTGCATACCGATGACACACCCATTGATGTCCTGGGTCGCCAGTTCAAGGCGGCGAGCGGTTCCGGCAAAGCTTCGAGGCAGGGCCGGATCTGGACCTATGTGCGCGATGATCGCCCCTTCGCAGGAGAGGCCCCGCCTATTGCTGCCTATTGGTTCTCCGCAAATCGCAAGGCTGACAACCCGCGATGCCACCTCAAAGAGTTTTCCGGCATTCTGCAGGCCGATGCCTATGCCGGCTACAAGCAACTTTATGACAGCGGGGACATTAAAGAAGCCGCCTGCTGGGCGCATTGGCGCCGCGACTTCCATGATATCTTCACCGCCACCAAATCAGAACTGGCCAGATACGCACTGGAGCAGATCGGTAAGCTTTATGACATTGAACGTCAGATCAGCGGAAAACCACCAGACCTGCGGCATGAAGTGAGGCAGAAGCACAGTAAACCCATCGCTCAGGCCTTCAAGGCCTGGTGCGAGGCTCAGCTTACCCGCATCTCAGGCAAATCACCGCTGGCCAAAGCCATCCGTTATGGCCTCTCCCGTTGGCACGCCTTCACCTTGTTCCTCGACGAGGGCCGCGTCGCGATCGACAACAATGCGGCTGAGCGCGCAGTCAGACCTATTGCATTGGGCCGTAAAAACTTCTTATTTGCCGGATCAATGGCCGGCGGAGAAACTCTGGCGGACGCCATGACGTTGATTGAAACCGCCAAACTCAATGGTCTCAACCCGCAGGACTATCTCACAGATGTCCTTGCCCGCATCAACGATCACATGATCAACCGCCTCCACGAGTTCCTGCCATGGAACTGGAAGCCGGACGCAAAATCACAGCGTCAAGCCCAAATCATGGCGCCTTGAGCGGACGGTTACCTTACACCCATCAAAACACTGGAAAGCTTTGACTTCACATTCCAGCCCTCATTGGACCGGGAGCGCATCATGGCTCTGGCAGAGCTGGAGTTTATCACCCGCAATGAAGTGCTTCACTTTCTGGGACCACCTGGAACCGGGAAGAGCCACCTGGCAACGGCTTTGGGAGTTGCTGCCGTTAAAGCGGGAAAGCGCGTCTATCGCATCGCCTTAGCTGACCTGATTGAAGCCTTGGCAAAAGCTGAAAGAGAAGGCCGGCTGACGGAGAAACTGCGTTTCTTTGCACGAACCTCTCTGTTGATCGTCGATGAGATTGGCTATCTGCCAATCACCACAGGAGGGGCAAACCTGTTCTTCCAACTCGTCAATGCCCGTTATGAAAAAGGCTCGATGATCCTCACGTCAAACCGTGGCTTTGCAGAATGGGGAGAGATCTTTGGCGATCGTGTTGTTGCAACCGCTCTTCTCGACAGACTGTTACATCATGCCGTTGTCATTCACATCGAAGGCGCAAGCTACCGCTTGCGCGGTCACACCGACCTTATTCCAGAGCATATAAGAGCCAACGCATCAATAACTCCTCCACCACCACCCAAACGTCGCGGAAGACCACCTAAAAAGGAGAACTAGACCTAAAAAAAAGGCTGGTCACCAAACCTCAAACTGGGGAAATTTGGTCCAGCACTTTTGGGGAAATTTGACCCAGCATTGACAATAGTACAGGCGTTAAGATCTTTGGTGCCGGAGAATGGCAGGAAACCAAGCATGGAACCAGGATAAAGCGCAGAACTTGGCGCAAAATTCACCTTGGCCTTGATCTAAATACCGGCGAAATCGTATGTTCTGAACTGACTGAGGATACGGTTGCCGATCCAGCCGTTGTGCCGGATCTGTTGGATCAGGTTGAGGGTCCGGTGGCAACGTTTTTAGGGGATGGCGCTTATGATGGCTTCACGACACGACAGGAAATAGCAAAGCGCTATGACGGTGTTGAGATCATCATTCCACCTCCCAAAACAGCTATCCCCGGCCCACAGGCTGCCACCGCCCCCACTGCTCGCGACCGGGATATTCTTGCCATTCAAAAGAACGGCAGGATGTCTTGGCAAAAGCAAACCGGATATGGTCGAAGGTCTCGAGGCGAAACCTTGATGGGCCGCTTTAAGCAGGTGATCGGGACCACGCTCAGGTCACGAAAGCTGAACAATCAGAGGACAGAGGCAAAACTTGGCGTCGCCGTCCTCAACACAATGACCGCCCTCGGACGCGCTGCGTTCAAGAAGGTTTCTGCATGATCAGATGCATGGGATTGGGCAAGCTGCAAGCTAATTTCGAATTGTGCAACAAGGCCGTTCTGGCGCACAATCAAATATGAGGAGGTCTACCTCAAAGCTTACGCCAGTGTGCCAGAAGCTAGAAAGGCCATCGGTAAATTCATCGCCTTTTATAATCAGAAACGCCCACATTCATCGCTTGACTAGAATACCCCGGATCAGGCTTATTACAATCACCCGCAGCACATAACTCAGGCTGCAGCATAATCGGAGCCGATCCGCTTATAAAACACGATCAACTGTCCAAACAAACGGGACCACCTCTGTGTGATCCTCCCAAACGCAGGAAAGCACACTTACACCTCTTTGTGAACCTCAATGATTCAATTTTCGATCGAAACGCTTTAGGTCCACTTTGACACTACGATAGTGCGTGGACAGGCTCCGGATACAGGACGGTGATAGAAGAACGTATTTACTTCAATGTTCTGAAGGCCAACAGATTTTGCTTCGCTTGCAAGGTAATGCCCTGACATAAAGTAGAAATCAGGTACATTTGGATGCTTTTGTAAAGCCTTCTCCGAAAACCGTGGTGCGTCGTTGGAAACAATGATCGTTCCATTTGGTTTCAACATGAAGTTACTTATACGTTGATAAATATTGCGAGCGTTTTGATCGACGTTCCAAAGGTGACCAAAAAAACCATCTGCATAGACGATGTCAAACTTTACTTCTGGTAAAAAATCATAAAAATCCCCCTCAATCGTAGCGATCCCTTTCTGAGCGGCATAACCTAGCGCTTCATGGTTCAAGTCGAGACCGCTTATATTGTAACCAAGACTGACTAATTCACCTTCAACGGTGGCGTTGCCACATCCTAGAGACAATATATTTGCGTCTTTGTTTGACGAGTAGCGACATAGGAGTTCCACCATCATGCGGCGATAGGCACTTGCCCAAGTGGATGGGGTGACGCTGTCGCCATAGCTTTCGCCACGCTCCCAAATGTCATAAATGGAGGATATGATTTTATCATTAATCTTATAATAATTAATTTTCTGATCCATGTAGTATCTACTTTATATTTAGGTATTTTATTAAGTTACAAACGTTCGAGAGGATATATCCCGCAAAACACTACCGCTTCCACCGCCTATAGAAAGCCCGTGTCCGTCGCGATACAGGGAATGGCCTTGCCAATTTATTTCACATTTGCTGCGCAGCCTTAATAAAGATTCCGAGTTCGTTTTCGCGTCTGATAGGCTTTCGTTTCCCTCGTGAAATCATCGCATACGCCGTATTATCGGTTTTCAATGAGCTAAACGGACGTGGAAGACCTTTTTGCTGAGCGTGGCACTATTGTCAGCCGGGAGACTATGCGGCTTTGGGTCAATCGTTTCGGGTCTCTTTTTGCAGATTGTGTTCACAAGGGATCGGCCGAAACCCAATGATGAATGGCATCTTGATGAAGCTGTGATCACCATTTACGGGGTGCAATATTGGCTATGGCGCACGATTGACGCTAACGGCGACGTGCTTGACATTCTTGTTCAGTAACGCCGGAACGCTAAGAGCCTGACACAAAAGTTTCTCAGTATTAACAATACCTTGCAATCCTACGTATGAGGGTTCTAATGTGAGCGATTGTTGCCCAGGCCTGTGACACGCTGGTTAGTTTCTCCCAATCTTTTGCCATCCTGCGACACCTCCCAATTCAGACAAACGTGCGTTCCACAACCCATCGACGTGGCAGTATTTCAAAGCCCTTCACCTGGTCAGAGCGCTTGATAATCTCGATCGTCCAGTTTCCCTGGCCGGCCAAGGCAAGACGGAGTTTATCGCCGGCATAGCCGCCGTCTGCGAAGACATGACGCAGCCATGGGAACCACCGCATTCGGGCAGCCTGGAGCTGCTGTGGAGCGCCGTCTCGATCCTGGATCGCGGCTCTATGAACGAGAATGACCAAAAGGTTGTCTAATGCGTCTGTCAGGATGTGACGTTTGCGACCTTTGATCTTCTTGCCAGCATCAAAGCCACATACTCCGCCGCTTTCTGTGGTTTTAACCGATTGGCTGTCGATCACTCCCGCTGTTGGGCTGGCCTGCCGCCCTTCCAATCACGATCCATCTGGACAAGCAAGAGATTGGTCGTCTCGAACCCATGGACTAATAACCTTTTCAATTCATTCAACTACTTTTTGGTCAGGCTCTAAGGCAGCGAAACGTTTCTTTAAGAAACTGGTCAAGAAATATGACGAGCCTCGGGTCGTTGTGACAAATAAACTGCGAAGTTACACCAAACTGGTCAAAACCCTCGCCCCTAAAGCAGACCACCGCGCCCACAAGGGTTTGAATAACAGCATAGAAAACTTTCCTCTCATTTCTATCGTCACGCAAGATCTAATGCCTTTACCCTTTGGGCCGACTATAATGCTGAAATGGCAGCTTAGAATCTGCTCAATGTGAGCTTTTAAAGCTAACTCAAAATAAGTTAGCAATGCCAGACCTGCTCCAGATATCCTTTCGCTATTGCTCAAGAAATGCCTCAATGGACGCCCCCCAAATCTCAGGCCCTTCCTCTCTAAGGAATAGATTATGACCATTTTTTCTATCGGACGGCAAAATAACAAGTTCCTGCTTAGATTTGTTTTCCGATGAATATGATTCAAAAAAGAAACGAGCTAATCTAGGACTATAAAACTGGTCATTTTGTGAATACACCCAAAGAATAGGTAGTTCGTTTTTGGAGCCGTACGCTCTGTATAATCCCCCAATAATGCTTTTATTACAGATAAGCTTACTAGGGGTCACAGTTTTCGCACCAGGTGCGAATGCGATTACAGCTTCCATGCCAACTGGACGTTTGCTTGCGGCAGCGAGGACGCTGTTTCCACCTGCTGAAAAACCAACCAAAACAACACGATTACTAAGTACGAAATCTTGTCGTTGGAAGAAGCTTATAGTGCTTAGAATATCGTGGGCGTTCTCGTCATATGCTATTTTCGCCTTTTTGGGATCGCAACCTTTAATGGTGGATCGTTTACCCTCTGAACGACCGTATCCTCTTCGGATCAAAACAGCAACCGCATACCCTTTTTCCAAAAACCATCTAATAGCAGAATCGGGGCGAAAATCATATGGTCCGTTGGCCGGAGCCTTCTGGGAGGCACCGTGATTGACAATCACAAGCGGAAATGGCCCATCGCCAACAGGCCGAAAAGAAGTGACATCTAGAGTAATCGTCCTACTATCATCCTCAAGCTTAACTGGAACACGCCACATCTGCATATTTAGAACGCCAAGCGGTCCGATGATCGGCCCAATGTTATACTGGCTAGAATGCGCTGAAGATGCCCCCATTAAAATGGCTAGCCCGATAAACAGCCCAAACCATCCAGATCGTTTACTACTCCCCATAGATATTTATTCCTTACAGTTAGATTAATAACATAATTTACATTAGACATGTTTAATAGGTATATCAACTGGTTTGTTTAAATACTCTGGTTGGTATCAATGAAATATATTAATTGATTCAGATTGTGTGATCAGTATTACCGAGGGTAAACACATGAGATAATAAAAGGTGTAATTTGTTTTATCATAAACCTTAAAGTAATTTACTTTCGGCGCTGTTGCGCAATTCGAAATATGCTTACAACTCGCCCTAATCGGCCTTGTTGCACAATTCGAAATTAGCTTGCAGCTTGCCCAATCCCATGCATCTGATCATGCAGAAACCTTCTTGAACGCAGCGCGTCCGAGGGCGGTCATTGTGTTGAGGACGGCGACGCCAAGTTTTGCCTCTGTCCTCTGATTGTTCAGCTTTCGTGACCTGAGCGTGGTCCCGATCACCTGCTTAAAGCGGCCCATCAAGGTTTCGCCTCGAGACCTTCGACCATATCCGGTTTGCTTTTGCCAAGACATCCTGCCGTTCTTTTGAATGGCAAGAATATCCCGGTCGCGAGCAGTGGGGGCGGTGGCAGCCTGTGGGCCGGGGATAGCTGTTTTGGGAGGTGGAATGATGATCTCAACACCGTCATAGCGCTTTGCTATTTCCTGTCGTGTCGTGAAGCCATCATAAGCGCCATCCCCTAAAAACGTTGCCACCGGACCCTCAACCTGATCCAACAGATCCGGCACAACGGCTGGATCGGCAACCGTATCCTCAGTCAGTTCAGAACATACGATTTCGCCGGTATTTAGATCAAGGCCAAGGTGAATTTTGCGCCAAGTTCTGCGCTTTATCCTGGTTCCATGCTTGGTTTCCTGCCATTCTCCGGCACCAAAGATCTTAACGCCTGTACTATCGATTACCAGCGCTACTGGCTCAGAGTTCGTTCGCGGTTTGGGTTTTGAAAGTTTCAAGCCATCTGCGCGGCGCGACAGGGTTGAAAAGTCAGGAACCGGTAAAACCAACTCCATCAAATGGAACACAGACCTCACAAACCCTTGAGTCTGCCTCAAAGCAAGACCGAATACGACCCGGATCTGCAAACAGGTTTCAATGGCAAGCTCTGAAAACTTGGCGGGCCGTCCACGTCGTTGGTTCTCGGGTGCAAACCAAGCCTTGGCAGCGCTCTCTTCAATCCAAACCGTGACATCGCCGCGACGACGCAAGCTTTCATTATACTTCGACCAGTTCGTCACTTTGTATTTGGCTTTGGCAAACTTATGTCGGCGATCAGCATTGGCTTTAAACGGCATGAAGTGAATCTTCATTGAAGGAAATATCAGCCGGAATGTAACCGTCCGCTCAGGACCGCCTTACTTGGTTGCGTTTGATTGAGTATTTTCTTCTTCAGTTTTAGTTGAGGAGGCAAGTCATTGTTGGATGAATCGAGGCCACGGCGGTCGTGGACACGGGTAGAAAAGGCGGCAATCACTGCGCAAGTTGGGGTTGATGGAGCAACGCTGTTTGATGTTGCGCAGAGCCATGGTGTCGGCCGGTACTTGCTGAAGCGATGGATGGCTCAGTACTGCGACAGCAACACAAGTGAAAACACGAAGGCTCCCCTTTTTGTGCCTGTTGTTGTTACTGATCCTGAGCCTTCAGGACCAGTAGTTATTGAGGTTGGGCTCGGGAACGGCCGGAGCCTGAGGGTTTCCAGTGACTTAAGTGATGCGCAGGTTCGCCGGTTTATTGGGCTGGTGGAAGCGACATGATCGGGCCGGGAACAGGTGTGCGGGTTTATCTTGCGTGCGGTGTGACGGATATGCGCAAGGGCATTGCGGGTCTGGCCGCTTTGGCGGAGACGGAATTACGCCAGCGCCCTGCAAATGGCGCCGTGTTTGCGTTTCGCGGCCGGCGCGGCGACCGGATCAAGTTGCTTTACTGGGATGGTCAGGGGTTTTGCCTTTATTACAAGGTGCTGGGTGCGCCTCGAACCTGGTTTCGACCGGGGCGCTTATGTTTGGAATTCTAGTGAAAGGAGGGGTTTCCTTTAACAGACCGTCCTTTACTGCGAAAGGGCGAGAGCCGAAGCGGCGGTGATTTGTCGTGAACTGGCAAGGTGACGTAGCCCGTGGGATAAAGAGATGTGCGACGAAGCCATTAAGTCAAGACCCATCTTCAGGCTGAGTATTGGAAGGTTGAGGAACACGAACCGGCTAAACCGTATCTGAGGGGCTGAATTGTAGCCTCCGCCTACATGGCTTAACAGGCGGAACATCGGTCGCGCCATGGATTTCATGACCGGAAGCGCGCAAACCGACAGCGTACTCCAGAAACGCTTTCGAGGGTGTCGTCAACTTATGCAGTTTGTTGGCGATGGCCGATGCCGACTTGCGGGACGCAAGGGAAAAGACTACGGCCGGCAGCCTAACCAATACGCTTTAAGTCCAACATAGGAACGAGGGAAGGCGTGTGCCGAATGAGGTTGGTATATTTAATACTCGCAAGGGAGTTCACCCCGATGACGGCCACGCTGGCGGAGTTCCCGTAGTAGTCCGAGATAGGGAAAGCCTGTCACATGGCGAAGGGGAACAGTTCAAGCTGCTTAGGGCTGCACATTAACTGACCACAACGAGGTGAAGACCTTTGATAATCAGCGACATGCAACACAAGCTTGCGAAATGGGCGCAGGACGAGCGAACCAGAAGATTTGATCGCCTCTTACGCTTAATTGCCGATCGGACTTGGCTGACTGAGGCTGCCCGGGTTGCCTTGGCGTCGAGCGGCGCAAAGACCCCGGGCGTAGATGGCGTGGACCGAGATCGTTTCCGACAAAATGAGGAGGAACTCCTTGCGACGTTGGGGCGATCTCTGCTGGATGGGACCTATGCGCCCGCTCCAACACGACGCGTCTACATCCCGAAAGGGAACGGAAAGCTGAGACCGTTGGGAATACCGACACTGACGGATCGCATAGTACAGCGCGCCATGCTGATGGTGATGGAGCCGATTTGGGAAAGCGACTTCAGTCCTTACTCATATGGTTTCAGGCCACAGCGTAGCGTGCACCACGCGATCCGGGCCGTTTTGATGCAGACAACGGATGGCAGGAACACAAAGGGTCGCTGGGTGATCGAAGGTGATCTAGCAAGCTACTTTGATACTGTCCATCACCGCAAGCTGCTCTCGTGTGTGCGCAAGCGCATCCGGGACAAACGGTTTATCGCACTGCTCTGGAGGCTTTTGAAGGCAGGTCACATCGATAAAGGCCTCTTCTGCGCCGCCAGCAAGGGCGTTCCTCAAGGCGGGGTTCTTTCTCCGCTTCTGTCCAACATTATGCTCAATGAGTTTGATCGTTGGATGGATGAGAAATTCCTTGGAAAAGCAGCGCGCAACAAACGTCGTGGTTGGAATGAGAGCGTCAGAAAAGCCAGCCCTGTGGCGGTTCGTGAGAACCGCTGTCGCAGACCGGCAGTGTCCTATTGCCGTTATGCCGATGACTTTGTTGTCATCGTCAAAGGCACGAAGGCACAGGCGCTCGCGGTACGCGAGGAATGCCGAGCATTCCTGGAAGGCGATCTGGCATTGACGTTAAACATGGAGAAAACCCATGTCACTCATGTTAATGATGGGTTTGTCTTTCTCGGTCACCGGATCATTCGCAAACGCGGTCCCCGTGGCGTGATGCGGCCAGTAACGACCATTCCCCGAGAGAAAACCAGCGGTTTCAAACATCGACTGGTTAAGGCTCTTAGCGGCGACCACAATACGCCCCATACCGACATGATTAAGCGGCTAAACCGCCAACTCATGGGTTGGGCAAACTTCTATCAGTTCACCGATTACACATCCAAGGTCTTCCAGCACGTCGATACCGTCGTGTTCTGGAAAATGGCACATTGGCTGGGGCGCAAGTATCGCTCGCGCATCTCTCGTCTGATGCGAAAGTGGTTCGCGCGGCCGTATGGCTTAAAAGCCAAGACATGGATGGTGCACTCGATGACGAAAGAAGGAGTACGCGTTTCAAGCATCTTGTACCGGCTAACCAATCATCAGCGCGGGCAATTCCGCTGGAAGACACCACGTTCAAATCCTTATCTTCGGGAAAAGAACGAGGCTCCTTTCTACGAAACGCACTATCGTGGTCTCGTGCTGGCTTTCTAGCCAAGCTTGAATGGAGAGCCGTATGCGGTGAAAGCCGCACGTACGGTTCGGAGGGGAGAAACGTCAGCTGTGGCTGACGTCTCTTACCCTACAAAAGGGCCGGTTCCCGTGGCCTTCACCAGTCGATGGCTCAGCCAGATTGACCTCAGCACAGCTGGCCATGCTGTGGGAAGGGATGGACTGGAGACGCCCAAGCTGGGGAGCTCCGCCCGCTCGAATGGGGTGAATATCTTTGGTTTTGAATAAGGCATTGCTTTGATATCGGAGATATATGAGGTAAAATACCCATATGAACCAATCTCTTAACCCCCTTCCTAATGACCCTGCTTTGCTCAAGGCATTGCTGTTGTCCGCCCAAAGTGAGATTGAAGCTTTAAGCGGTAAGGTTGAGAGTTTACAAGCTAATGAGCAAGCCCATCTGGTTCTGATTGCATCACTCAAACAAGCTTTGGCTAAGTTGCGCAGGCAACGCTTTGGCGCATCTTCAGAAAAGATCGACCGCGAGATTGCGCAGCTTGAACTGGCGTTGGAAAACCTGGAGGTTGCCCACCCATGCCAGGAGCCGGAAGGTGAGCGGTTACCCGTGCCCGAACTGGCCACCTCCGCACTTGAAAAACCACCCAAACCAACCCGCGGCAAACCTCGGGTGAGCAGCGATGTGGACCGCGAGCGCGTTACTCTGCAATCACCAGAAGCGTGCCCCGAGTGTGGTGGCAAGCTGCGGCTCATCGGGGAGGATGTATCTGAGCTGGTGGAGTTCATCACCGCAAAACTGAAGGTGATTGAAACAGCAAGGCCCAAGAAATCCTGTCGGGTGTGCGAGAAAATCGTGCAAGCTCCAGCGCCAACCCGGCCTATTGAAAAATCCAGTGCCGGAGCCAGCTTACTGGCGCATATTCTGGTCTCCAAGTTCGATGATCATTTGCCGCTATACCGTCAAAACGAGATCCTTGCCCGGCACGGCATTGATATTCCCCGCTCTACTTTGTCGGACTGGTGCGGGCTTGCCATGAAAACGCTGGCTCCGCTGAGCGAACTGCTTAAAGCTGAGGTGATGCTCTCAGATCGCTTGCATACCGATGACACACCCATTGATGTCCTGGGTCGCCAGTTCAAGGCGGCGAGCGGTTCCGGCAAAGCTTCGAGGCAGGGCCGGATCTGGACCTATGTGCGCGATGATCGCCCCTTCGCAGGAGAGGCCCCGCCTATTGCTGCCTATTGGTTCTCCGCAAATCGCAAGGCTGACAACCCGCGATGCCACCTCAAAGAGTTTTCCGGCATTCTGCAGGCCGATGCCTATGCCGGCTACAAGCAACTTTATGACAGCGGGGACATTAAAGAAGCCGCCTGCTGGGCGCATTGGCGCCGCGACTTCCATGATATCTTCACCGCCACCAAATCAGAACTGGCCAGATACGCACTGGAGCAGATCGGTAAGCTTTATGTAACCGTCCGCTCAAGGCGCCATGATTTGGGCTTGACGCTGTGATTTTGCGTCCGGCTTCCAGTTCCATGGCAGGAACTCGTGGAGGCGGTTGATCATGTGATCGTTGATGCGGGCAAGGACATCTGTGAGATAGTCCTGCGGGTTGAGGCCATTGAACTTGGCGGTCTCAATCAGTGTCATGGCATCGGCGAGCGTTTCACCACCTGCCATGGATCCAGCGAACATCCAGTTTTTCCTGCCCATCACCACTGGCTTGATGGCGCGCTCAGCGGCATTGTTGTCAATGGCGACCCGACCGTCCTCGAGAAACAGGGTGAAGGCGTGCCAGCGTGACAATCCATATCGGATCGCTTTGGCCAGGTTTGATTTTCCGGAGATCCGGGCAAGCTGCGTTTTGCACCAGGCTTTGAAGTGTTCTGCTATGGGCTTACTATATTTCTGCCTTACCTCTCGGCGCAGATCCGGCGGTTTACCATTAATCGTAAGCGTCCGCTCAGGACCGCCTTACGGGTTTGTTTCTGATAGGGTATTTACCTCCTGAGTTTTATGGAGGATGGCCTTGTCTAAAGTTAAGCAGGTGCGGCGCACGTGGACGCGTGAAGAGAAGCTGTCGATTATCTCTGAGATTGGGGTTGATGGTGCCTCTGTTCTTGATATTTCCCGCCAACACAACATTGATCGTTATCTACTGAAGCGTTGGCTCAAGCATTTTAGCAGTGCTGAAAGTGCCGATATTGAGCGCCAGTCAGTCTTTGTGCCAGTTGTGGTTGCTGCCCCGGATCCTGCTCCAGTACATCCTGTTTGTATTGAAGTTGGTTTGAGCACAGGACGCAGCTTGAGGCTTTCCAGCGATCTGAGCGATACACAGATCCAGCGCTTCATTGTCTTGGTGGAAACGGCATGATTGGGCCGGGAACAGGCGTGCGAGTGTATCTGGCCTGCGGAGTGACCGACATGCGCAAGGGGATTTCTGGCTTAGCCGCACTGGCGGAAACAGAATTGCGTCAGCGCCCGGCAAATGGAGCGGTGTTTGCATTCCGAGGTCGGCGCGGAGATCGGGTCAAACTGCTTTATTGGGATGGTCAGGGCTTTTGCCTTTATTACAAGGTGTTGGAAACCGGCTGTTTTCCCTGGCCATCGCCCGCAGACGGCACGGCCAGACTGACGTCAGCCCAACTTGCGATGCTGTGGGAAGGGATGGACTGGAGACGGCCGAGTTGGGGATCTCCGCCAGCAAGAATGGGGTGAATATCTATTGGTTTCAATAGGATATTTGTGGTGTTGCTGGTGTCATAACGGTAAAATACGTATATGCAAAAGCCGCTTAACTCCCTTCCTAATGATCCTGAACTGCTCAAAGCCATAGTGCTGAGTTTGCAGGGAGAGAACCAGGTTCTGAGCGGCAAAGTGAGCAGCCTTGAAGCCAATGAGACCGCTTTTCTGGATCTGATTTCCCACCTGCGCCTGACACTTACTAAACTTCGAAAACAGCGCTTTGGCTCGTCTTCGGAAAAGATTGACCGCCAGATCGAGCAACTGGAACTGGCGCTGGAACATGCCCAGATGGCTCACCCTTCACAGAGCCCAGAAGAAGACCAGCTACCTGTTCCTGATTTGGTTTCAGACACACCTGAAGCGTCCGTCAAGCCAACCCGTGGCAAGCCTCGGGTGCGCGGCGATGTGGAACGCGAACGCGCTACTCTGGAACCTCAAGGAAACTGCCCAGACTGTGGTGGTGAACTGCGGCTCATTGGGGAAGATGTGTCTGAACTTGTTGAGTTCATCACTGCCAGACTGAAGGTGATTGAAACCGCAAGGCCTAAGAAATCCTGCCGCTCTTGTGAAAAAATCGTGCAAGTGCCAGCCCCCACACGGCCTATTGCCCGTTCCAGTGCCGGAGCCAGCCTGCTTTCTCACATTCTGGTCTCCAAATTCGATGATCAGCTTCCGCTCTACCGGCAGAGCGAGATCCTGGAGAGGCATGGTATTGAAGTGCCACGCTCCACGCTTTCCGACTGGTGTGGGCTCTCCATGAAAACGCTCAGTCCTTTATGCGAGCTCATCAAAAGGCAGATCATGACGTCAGATCGACTGCACACCGATGACACGCCGGTCGATGTGCTGGGCCAGCACTTCAAGGCAAGCTCCAGATCGGGAAAAGCGAAAAAGCAGGGGCGGATCTGGACCTATGTCCGCGATGATCGCTCCTTTGGCGGTAAAATCCCACCCATTGCCGCTTACTGGTTCTCAGCGGATCGCAAGGCCGTAAACCCGGCAGAACACCTGAAAGGGTTTTCCGGCATACTGCAGGCCGATGCCTATGCTGGCTACAAACAACTTTTCGAGACAGGCAGAATAAAAGAAGCGGCATGTTGGGCACATTGGCGGCGCGACTTCTATGACATTTTCACTTCCACCAAGTCGGAACTGGCACAGCATGCCCTCCATGAAATTGGCAAGCTTTACGACGTTGAACGCCAGATTAATGGTAAACCGCCGGATCTGCGCCGAGAGGTAAGGCAGAAATATAGTAAGCCCATAGCAGAACACTTCAAAGCCTGGTGCAAAACGCAGCTTGCCCGGATCTCCGGAAAATCAAACCTGGCCAAAGCGATCCGATATGGATTGTCACGCTGGCACGCCTTCACCCTGTTTCTCGAGGACGGTCGGGTCGCCATTGACAACAATGCCGCTGAGCGCGCCATCAAGCCAGTGGTGATGGGCAGGAAAAACTGGATGTTCGCTGGATCCATGGCAGGTGGTGAAACGCTCGCCGATGCCATGACACTGATTGAAACCGCCAAGTTCAATGGCCTCAACCCGCAAGAGTACCGTAACCGTCCGCTCAAGGCGCCATGATTTGGGCTTGACGCTGTGATTTTGCGTCCGGCTTCCAGTTCCATGGCAGGAACTCGTGGAGGCGGTTGATCATGTGATCGTTGATGCGGGCAAGGACATCTGTGAGATAGTCCTGCGGGTTGAGACCATTGAGTTTGGCGGTTTCAATCAACGTCATGGCGTCCGCCAGAGTTTCTCCGCCGGCCATTGATCCGGCAAATAAGAAGTTTTTACGGCCCAATGCAATAGGTCTGACTGCGCGCTCAGCCGCATTGTTGTCGATCGCGACGCGACCCTCGTCGAGGAACAAGGTGAAGGCGTGCCAACGGGAGAGGCCATAACGGATGGCTTTGGCCAGCGGTGATTTGCCTGAGATGCGGGTAAGCTGAGCCTCGCACCAGGCCTTGAAGGCCTGAGCGATGGGTTTACTGTGCTTCTGCCTCACTTCATGCCGCAGGTCTGGTGGTTTTCCGCTGATCTGACGTTCAATGTCATAAAGCTTACCGATCTGCTCCAGTGCGTATCTGGCCAGTTCTGATTTGGTGGCGGTGAAGATATCATGGAAGTCGCGGCGCCAATGCGCCCAGCAGGCGGCTTCTTTAATGTCCCCGCTGTCATAAAGTTGCTTGTAGCCGGCATAGGCATCGGCCTGCAGAATGCCGGAAAACTCTTTGAGGTGGCATCGCGGGTTGTCAGCCTTGCGATTTGCGGAGAACCAATAGGCAGCAATAGGCGGGGCCTCTCCTGCGAAGGGGCGATCATCGCGCACATAGGTCCAGATCCGGCCCTGCCTCGAAGCTTTGCCGGAACCGCTCGCCGCCTTGAACTGGCGACCCAGGACATCAATGGGTGTGTCATCGGTATGCAAGCGATCTGAGAGCATCACCTCAGCTTTAAGCAGTTCGCTCAGCGGAGCCAGCGTTTTCATGGCAAGCCCGCACCAGTCCGACAGAGTAGAGCGGGGAATATCAATGCCATGCCGGGCAAGGATTTCGTTCTGACGGTATAGCGGCAAATGATCATCGAACTTGGAGACCAGAATATGCGCCAGTAAGCTGGCTCCGGCACTGGATTTTTCAATGGGCCGGGTTGGTGCTGGAGCTTGCACGATTTTCTCGCACACCCGGCAGGACGTCTTGGGCCGCGCTGTTTCAATCACCTTTAGCTTTGCGGTGATGAACTCCACCAGCTCAGACACATCCTCCCCGATGAGCCGCAGCTCGCCGCCACACTCGGGGCACGCTTTGGGTGACTGCAGAGTGACCCGCTCGCGTTCCACATCGCTACGCACCCGAGGTTTGCCGCGGGTCGGTTTGGGGGGCTCTTCAAGTGTGGAGGTGGCCAGTTCCGGCACGGGCAACTGCTCATCTTCCGGCTCCTGGCATGGGTGGGCAGTCTCCAGGTTTTCCAGCGCCAGTTCAAGCTGGGCAATCTCGCGGTCGATCTTTTCTGAAGATGCGCCAAAGCGTTGCCTGCGCAACTTGGCCAAAGCTTGTTTGAACCATGTGATCAGAACCAGATGGGCCTGCTCATTGGCTTGTAAACTCTCAACCTTTCCCTGCAACGCCAGCACCATGGCCTTGAGTAAAACTGGATCATCAGGAAGGGAGTTAAGAGACTGGTTCATATGGATATTTTACCTCATATATCTCCAATATCAAAGTAATACCTCATTCAAAACCCAAGATATTCACCCCATTCGAACGGGCGGAGCTCCCCAACTGGGGCGTCTCCAGTCCATCCCTTCCCACAGCATGGCCAGCTGTGCTGAGGTCAATCTGGCTGAGCCATCGACTGGTGAAGGCCACGGGAACCGACCCTTTTCCAGCACCTTGTAGTAAAGGCAAAATCCCTGACCATCCCAGTAAAGCAACTTGATCCGATCGCCGCGCCGACCGCGAAACGCAAACACGGCGCCATTTGCAGGGCGCTGGCGTAATTCCGTCTCCGCCAAAGCGGCCAGACCCGCAATGCCCTTGCGCATATCCGTCACACCGCACGCAAGATAAACCCGCACACCTGTTCCCGGCCCGATCATGTCGCTTCCACCAGCCCAATAAACCGGCGAACCTGCGCATCACTTAAGTCACTGGAAACCCTCAGGCTGCGACCGTTCCCGAGCCCAACCTCAATAACGGTGGGTCCTGAAGGCTCAGGATCAGTAACAACAACAGGCACAAAAATGGGAGCCTTCGTGTTTTCACTTGTGTTGCTGTCGCAGTACTGAGCCATCCATCGCTTCAGCAAGTACCGGCCGACACCATGGCTCTGCGCAACATCAAACAGCGTTGCTCCATCAACCCCAACTTGCGCAGTGATTGCCGCCTTTTCTACCCGTGTCCACGACCGCCGTGGCCTCGATTCATCCAACAATGACTTGCCTCCTCAACTAAAACTGAAGAAGAAAATACTCAATCAAACGCAACCAAGTAAGGCGGTCCTGAGCGGACGGTTACGGTAGAGCGGAAGCTGATCATCGAATTTGGAGACCAGAATGTGAGAAAGCAGACTGGCTCCGGCACTGGAACGGGCAATAGGCCGTGTGGGGGCTGGCACTTGCACGATTTTTTCACAAGAGCGGCAGGATTTCTTAGGCCTTGCGGTTTCAATCACCTTCAGTCTGGCAGTGATGAACTCAACAAGTTCAGACACATCTTCCCCAATGAGCCGCAGTTCACCACCACAGTCTGGGCAGTTTCCTTGAGGTTCCAGAGTAGCGCGTTCGCGTTCCACATCGCCGCGCACCCGAGGCTTGCCACGGGTTGGTTTGACGGACGCTTCAGGTGTGTCTGAAACCAAATCAGGAACAGGTAGCTGGTCTTCTTCTGGGCTCTGTGAAGGGTGAGCCATCTGGGCATGTTCCAGCGCCAGTTCCAGTTGCTCGATCTGGCGGTCAATCTTTTCCGAAGACGAGCCAAAGCGCTGTTTTCGAAGTTTAGTAAGTGTCAGGCGCAGGTGGGAAATCAGATCCAGAAAAGCGGTCTCGTTGGCTTCAAGGCTGCTCACTTTGCCGCTCAGAACCTGGTTCTCTCCCTGCAAACTCAGCACTATGGCTTTGAGCAGTTCAGGATCATTAGGAAGGGAGTTAAGCGGCTTTTGCATATACGTATTTTACCGTTATGACACCAGCAACACCACAAATATCCTATTGAAACCAATAGATATTCACCCCATTCTTGCCGGCGGAGATCCCCAACTCGGCCGTCTCCAGTCCATCCCTTCCCACAGCATCGCAAGTTGGGCTGACGTCAGTCTGGCCGTGCCGTCTGCGGGCGATGGCCAGGGAAAACAGCCGGTTTCCAACACCTTGTAATAAAGGCAAAAGCCCTGACCATCCCAATAAAGCAGTTTGACCCGATCTCCGCGCCGACCTCGGAATGCAAACACCGCTCCATTTGCCGGGCGCTGACGCAATTCTGTTTCCGCCAGTGCGGCTAAGCCAGAAATCCCCTTGCGCATGTCGGTCACTCCGCAGGCCAGATACACTCGCACGCCTGTTCCCGGCCCAATCATGCCGTTTCCACCAAGACAATGAAGCGCTGGATCTGTGTATCGCTCAGATCGCTGGAAAGCCTCAAGCTGCGTCCTGTGCTCAAACCAACTTCAATACAAACAGGATGTACTGGAGCAGGATCCGGGGCAGCAACCACAACTGGCACAAAGACTGACTGGCGCTCAATATCGGCACTTTCAGCACTGCTAAAATGCTTGAGCCAACGCCTCAGTAGATAACGATCAATGTTGTGTTGGCGGGAAATATCAAGAACAGAGGCACCATCAACCCCAATCTCAGAGATAATCGACAGCTTCTCTTCACGCGTCCACGTGCGCCGCACCTGCTTAACTTTAGACAAGGCCATCCTCCATAAAACTCAGGAGGTAAATACCCTATCAGAAACAAACCCGTAAGGCGGTCCTGAGCGGACGCTTACACTCTAGCCGACGCCATGACGCTGATTGAAACTGCAAAGATGAATGGCCTTAACCCACAAATCTATCTGACCGACATCCTAGCCCGCATCAACGATCACATGATCAACCGCCTCCACGAGCTCCTGCCATGGAACTGGAAGCTGGACGCAAAATCACAGCGGCAAGCCCAAACCTTGGCGCCTTGAGCGGACGGTTACATCTCACAGATGTCCTTGCCCACATCAACGATCACATGATCAACCGCCTCCACGAGCTCCTGCCATGGAGCTGGAAGCCGGACGCAAAATCACAGCGTCAAGCCCAAACCATGGCGCCTTGAGCGGACGGTTACCAAAAATGGGAGCCTTCGTGTTTTCACTTGTGTTGCTCTCGCAGTACTGAGCCATCCATCGCTTCAGCAAGTACCGGCCGACACCATGGCTCTGCGCAACATCAAACAACGTTGCTCCATCAACCCCAACTTGCGCAGTGATTGCCACCTTTTCTACCCGTGTCCACGACCGCCGTGGCCTCGATTCATCCAACAATGACTTGCCTCCTCAGCTAAAACTGAAGAAGAAAATACTCAATCAAATGCAACCAAGTAAGGCGGTACTGAGCGGACGGTTACTAAACACCGCTTACGGTCTAAACACCGCTTACTGAACATCAAACTCTTGAGTTAACTCACTCAAGGTCTTCTCTGCGCGAATAGCAGCAAGCGCCACCTTCGCTTTAAAAGCCGGGCTATGGTTCCGGCGGGGACGTCTACTCATGGTGATCTCCTGTTCTTGGCATCATGCCAGTTTCAGGAGCTAAATCCACTTATACTACCTGTCCAAAAAACCTGAGCCACCTCTATCCAACCCATCAAGGCTCAATTTAGGCTGGTTGAACAATATTTGCCATCGCTGTGTTGCAGCTTATACGAACGCACTCTTCGGCTAGCGCGAGGGTTGGATCAAGGAGTTTTTCGTTAAAGGGAAACCCAAATCCACACAAAGCTATGGGGAGTTCTGTGCACCCGAGAATGATATATTCAACTCCAAATGATAGTAAATTATCAATTAATGGAAGCAATAATGATTGAGCTTCTTGTATCATTCCACGTTTTATTAAGTGTATAGATGTCTCAACTATATCATTAACTTCAATATTACATATATTGTCAATATCTATATCATAACTATTAATATGAGACTCATATATTCTTTGAGATGAGGTTGCTGATGTAGATAGAATTGCTACAGATTTACATTTCTTATGTATTAAGGATTTACATAAAACTTGGGCAATATGAAGAATTGTATTATCTGATAATAGCTGAAGCTCTTTGAACCAACAGTGTGCCGTGTTGCAAGGAATTGCAACACAAGCTAACTCAAATGAATTTAGCCATGTAACTCCCTCAACCATTAACGGCAAAGGTGAAGCACCACCGTGGAGTAGCGCACTAGTCCTATCTGGAGTCTCGGGATTGGAGTACAATAGAAATGGAACATGTTGCTGGTCATGCGCCGCTTTTGCGCTTATCGCTATCTTGTTCAGAAAATCTAACGTGGCATAAGGTCCCATGCCGCCAATAATGCCAATCGGTTTCTTTTTGCTTGTTATTATATGTTTATTGGATAACAAAGTTGTGCCTCCTGTTTGCAATATAACTAAAATCTTTTATTTATGACATCTATGATTTTCTTCAGTTCTTTGTCGGCAATCTTATTTTTAGTTAATAAGTTAAATATTTTTTTTATCTTATCTAAGAATGTTTCTGCTAAGCGTTCTATGTACTCTTTATTGTGCAGCGTCGGGTTATACGTCCAATCGACTGAGAGGCAGTTATTTATTACTCTTGCTGTTATATCGAGAAGATGGGGCCTCTGGTTATCAGCACCACGGTTTGCACCAATACTCCCTTTTGTTGGCTCGAATAGGTTGCTGTTAGAGAAGGTTTGATCAAAATGCCCCAAGTAATTAAGGCTAACTTGTGGTGTTGGTATTTCTCTTAAATCGCTTTTTATTTCGCGCAGCAAACCATAACCAATACCTCTGCAGGGCACTGCATCTAAGCTTTCCTGAGTTCTTTTTAACACTTCAGCGCTTGTGATGTTTGAGAGGTCAATTAATATTGGATAAGTTGTTGTAAACCAACCTACCGTCCGACTTATATCGAGATCTTCAAACAGTTCTTCACGACCGTGTCCTTCAAGTTCAATCAGCGCCATTGGTTGACCCGTAGCTTCTGTCAGTGTTTGCGCTAAACTAGCTAACAATAGTGTCTCGATGGTAGCGCCAACCCGCGGAATTTTATGTACTAATTGTGCGGTTGTATGGCGGTCTAACTTCTTCCGTATAGTTTTTGCTGTCCCTTCCAAATTGTCTCCGGCGTGGTCAACAGGAAGAGGTATAGCTCGCTCCCAAGGTTGCTCCTTCCAGTAAGGAATTTCATTATCTAACTTGTCCGCGTAGGCAAACAGTCTATTAGTCCAGTTCAGCCAAGAACTAGTCTTGGGCGGCAATTCTACTAATTGATTACGTTCCATCGCTAAATAAGCGGTTGAAAGATCTTCGATTAGAACACGCCACGAAACCCCATCAACCACTAAGTGGTGAGCTATTAGCAGTAGTTGTCCCGATCCCGTCGATTCGGCAAAGAAAACGCCTTTCAATAGAGGGCCTTGTGTCAAACAAAAACCTGTCTGAACTTCAGTTGCTTTTTGAGTGATGTGAGTCGAGCGTTCTTCTGCTGATAATGGCGTTAGATCAACCATCTCCAGATAAGGTCTAGTATCTGGTGGACTGAACTCCTGTCGCCAACTATCTCCCCGGTGTACAAACCGTGACCGAAGTACATCATGGTGTGTAAATACAACAGCTAAAGCCTCTGCTAAAAGGTTAAAATCAATAGGTCTATTCAACCGGAGAAGTAGTCCTTGATTCCAATGAGTTGGTGTCTCTAGTTTGAGGTTCATAAACCAATGTTGGATTGGGGTCAGTTCGGAGTCCCCTATAATGGGACCTTGCTCGTCGCTTCCCAGGTGCGGTGTTTTTATCACCTTACTCAAATCTGTTACCGATTGATTGGCAAAAATATCTCGGACTTGCAAACCAAGACCACGTTGCTTAGCGCGACTAATAACCTGAAGGGCCAAGATAGAATCTCCCCCCAAATCGAAGAAGTTGTCCTCAACGCCGACCTGTGTCACGCCCAGAACTTCTGCCCAGATGCTGGTAAGCATCTCTTCAACTGGTGTACGCGGAGCAATATAAGCCTTACGCACCAATCCGCTGTCATCAGGTTCTGGCAGCGCCTTGCGGTCAAGCTTTCCGTTCGGGGTTAAGGGCAGAGCTGACAAAGTAACAAATGCCGCTGGAACCATGTAATCAGGCAAGGTCTGCTGAAGATGCGCGCGTAAATCACCTGCGCTTGCATCTCCGACCACATAAGCAACCAGCCGCCCTTCTCCGGGGCCATCTGCACGTAGCAACACAGCTGCCTGACCAACAGATGGATGCGATGTTAGAGCCGCTTCAATCTCACCGGTCTCGATCCGGTAACCCCGCAGCTTCACCTGATGGTCGTAGCGACCTAAGAACTCAAGTGCACCATCAGCACGCCGGTAAACCCGGTCTCCGGTGCGGTATAACCGGCCTCCGGCCGAACCAAACGGATCTGGAACAAAACGTTCCGCGGTCAAATCCGGCCGCCCTAAATAACCACGAGCTAAGCCAACTCCGCCAATGTAAAGCTCGCCTGATACCCCAACAGGCACAGGCTCAAGCCCTCCATCAAGAACGTAAAGCTGAGTGTTCCAGATCGGATAACCAATCGGAACAGAGCTCGACTTTTGCTCGCCAATCGACGTATCGGACGGAATTGATACTGTTTGCACACAGCAACCGACTGTTGCCTCAGATGGGCCATACTCATTCACGATCTCTGTTGTATGTTTCTTCGACCATGGACCGAATCCATCGCTAGATAATGCTTCTCCACCGATGACAAGAAGGTTGGTTGTATCAATAGCATCTGTCGGGATTTCGCCCTCAAGCATACGAAGATGGCTGGGGGTGAGCTTTATAAAGCTTTTGCTATCTGGGATGCGTTGCAAGGTAAACTTCAGAGCATCAGGTTCCTCAGGAACCAATTCACAGCATCGCCCAAGCAAAAGGGGCAACCACAATGAGGTAACAGAAAGATCAAAGAAGATTGGACTATGGACAAGTGACTTGGTCCAATCACTTGCGCCATAAGTATGTGCTGCCCATAATAAATAGCTCTTCAGGTTTTGGTGACGGATCATGACCCCTTTCGGGCGTCCGGTTGAGCCGGACGTGTAAATCACATAGGCAAGGTTTTCAGCATCCACCGTCACATCCGGTGAGCTTTGAGGATATTGGCGAATGATCTCCGCATCGGCCTGCAAACACACCAACGGATGATCACTGACCAATCCTGAATGAGCATCATCACATACAACAAGAGAGGCCCCCGCATCCTGCAGCATAAACGCTAACCGGTCAGGCGGATAGGCAGGATCAAGCGGAAGGTAGGCACCTCCAGCCTTGAGGATGGCCAGCAAACTCACAACCATCTCAGCTGACCGGTCAACGCACAAGCCAACAATAACTTCTGGGCCAACTCCAAGAGTACGCAGATGATGGGCAAGCTGATTGGCACGAGCCTCTAACTCACCATAACTTAAACACTGCCCCTCAAACTCCACTGCAACTGCATCTGGCTGTCGGGCAACCTGTTCAGCAATAAGCTCATGCAAGCAACGGTCTTGCGGATAATCTGCTGCCGTTGCATTCCACTCTTCTAAAACCTGATGACGTTCTGCCTCATCAAGCAGTGAGAGCGTGGAGATCTTCTGCTCTGGATCTGCGGAGGCCATCGCCGCCAAAAGACGCTCCAGATGGACAACCAGGCGTTCCATTGTCGACGCTTCAAACAGATCTGTGCTGTATTCCAGGCGCCCGCGCAGCCCTTCCCGCGTTTCACTCAAACTCAAAGTAAGATCAAACTTTGCCGTATTGCCTGTGAGCGGCTCGCTCTGAACGCTTAGACCAGGCAGTGCCATGGCATCCCCTGGAGCGTTTTGCAGCACCAACATTGCCTGGAACAGAGGGTGGCGAGAAAGATCTCGTTGCGGCTGGAGTGCTTCAACCAACCGCTCAAACGGCACATCTTGATGACCATACGCTTCAAGCGCCAGTTCTCTCGTGCGAACCAGAAGGTCATGCACACTGGGATCATCTGACAGATTGCCGCGCAACACCAAGGTGTTGACAAAAAAGCCAATCAGCCCTTCCAGCTCTGGGCGGCGACGCCCGGCCACAGGGGCACCCACCACCACATCATTTTGCTCGCTGTGACGGCTGAGCAGAACCTGAAAGGCTGCCAGAAGAACCATGAACAAGGTCACGCCTTCCCGCTGGCTCAAGGCTGTCAACGCGCCTGATAGTTCAGCCGGGAAAGTCACCTCAATCCGGGCCCCATGGCCACTCATCACTGCCGGACGAGGATGATCTGTAGGAAGGTCTAATGTTGGAAGCTCCTGAAGCTTGTCACACCAGTACGAAAGCTGCCCCTCCAGACGCTCCCCCTCAAGCCAGCGCCGCTGCCAGGCGGCATAATCAGCATATTGCACGGGCAGGGTTGGAAGATCGGCTGGCCGTTCCTCACATTGTGCAGCATAAAGCTCTCCCAGTTCCCGCACCAAGACGCCTATGGACCAGGCATCAGAAACAATATGATGTATGCTCACAACCAGCACATGGCGATCCGCGGCAAGGCGTAAAAGCTCTGCCCGGAACAAGGGACCAGTCGAAAGATCAAACCGCGCAGCAGTCAGATCCTGCATGTGTGCCTTCAGCTGTTCTGAGGACAAGCCATCCACATCGGTAATCTTCAATAGGAAATCTGCCGGCGGATCAATTACCTGATAACCGACCCCCTCTTCTTCTACAATCCGCGTGCGCAAGCTCTCATGACGCTCAATCAGTGCTGTAAACGCCCTTTCAAGTGAAGGTACATCCAACGCACCATTTAACCTGACTGCCCCGGAAACATTATAAGCAGACTGTTCTGGTGCCAGTTGATCCAAAAACCAAAGACGTTCTTGAGAGTGTGAAAGCTTCAAAGCCCCACTTCGGTCCACTGGATCCAGAGGCAGATCTTCCATAGTCCGGCCCAAACCGAGAGCCAGCTCGACAGCTGCCGCCAGATCTTTAACGCATGGTGCCTCGAACAATGCCTTCAACGGTATCTCTACAGCAAAAGCCTGTCCCACACGCGCCATAACCTGCATGGCTAGAAGGGAATGCCCCCCCAAGTCGAAGAAGTTGTCCTCAACGCCGACCTGTGTCACGCCCAGAACTTCTGCCCAGATGCTGGTAAGCATCTCTTCAACTGGTGTACGCGGAGCAATATAAGCCTTACGCACCAATCCGCTGTCATCAGGTTCTGGCAGCGCCTTGCGGTCAAGCTTTCCGTTCGGGGTTAAGGGCAGAGCTGACAAAGTAACAAATGCCGCTGGAACCATGTAATCAGGCAAGGTCTGCTGAAGATGCGCGCGTAAATCACCTGCGCTTGCATCTCCGACCACATAAGCAACCAGCCGCCCTTCTCCGGGGCCATCTGCACGTAGCAACACAGCTGCCTGACCAACGGATGGATGCGATGTTAGAGCCGCTTCAATCTCACCGGTCTCGATCCGGTAACCCCGCAGCTTCACCTGATGGTCGTAGCGACCTAAGAACTCAAGTGCACCATCAGCACGCCGGTAAACCCGGTCTCCGGTGCGGTATAACCGGCCTCCGGCCGAACCAAACGGATCTGGAACAAAACGTTCCGCGGTCAAATCCGGCCGCCCCAAGTAACCACGAGCTAAGCCAACTCCGCCAATGTAAAGCTCGCCTGATACCCCAACAGGCACAGGATCAAGCCCTCCATCAAGAACGTAAAGCTGAGTGTTCCAGATCGGATAACCAATCGGAACAGAGCTCGACTTTTGCTCGCCAATCGACGTATCGGACGGAATTGATACTGTTTGCACACAGCAACCGACTGTTGCCTCAGATGGGCCATACTCATTCACGATCTCTGTTGTATGTTTCTTCGACCATGGACCGAATCCATCGCTAGATAATGCTTCTCCACCGATGACAAGAAGGTTGGTTGTATCAATAGCATCTGTCGGGATTTCGCCCTCAAGCATACGAAGATGGCTGGGGGTGAGCTTTATAAAGCTTTTGCTATCTGGGATGCGTTGCAAGGTAAACTTCAGAGCATCAGGTTCCTCAGGAACCAATTCACAGCATCGCCCAAGCAAAAGGGGCAACCACAATGAGGTAACAGAAAGATCAAAGAAGATTGGACTATGGACAAGTGACTTGGTCCAATCACTTGCGCCATAAGTATGTGCTGCCCATAATAAATAGCTCTTCAGGTTTTGGTGACGGATCATGACCCCTTTCGGGCGTCCGGTTGAGCCGGACGTGTAAATCACATAGGCAAGGTTTTCAGCATCCACCGTCACATCCGGTGAGCTTTGAGGATATTGGCGAATGATCTCCGCATCGGCCTGCAAACACACCAACGGATGATCACTGACCAATCCTGAATGAGCATCATCACATACAACAAGAGAGGCCCCCGCATCCTGCAGCATAAACGCTAACCGGTCAGGCGGATAGGCAGGATCAAGCGGAAGGTAGGCACCTCCAGCCTTGAGGATGGCCAGCAAACTCACAACCATCTCAGCTGACCGGTCAACGCACAAGCCAACAATAACTTCTGGGCCAACTCCAAGAGTACGCAAATGATGGGCAAGCTGATTGGCACGAGCCTCTAACTCACCATAACTTAAACACTGCCCCTCAAACTCCACTGCAACTGCATCTGGCTGTCGGGCAGCCTGTTCAGCAATAAGCTCATGCAAGCAACGGTCTTGCGGATAATCTGCTGCCGTTGCATTCCACTCTTCTAAAACCTGATGACGTTCTGCCTCATCAAGCAGTGAGAGCGTGGAGATCTTCTGCTCTGGATCTGCGGAGGCCATCGCCGCCAAAAGACGCTCCAGATGGACAACCAGGCGTTCCATTGTCGACGCTTCAAACAGATCTGTGCTGTATTCCAGGCGCCCGCGCAGCCCTTCCCGCGTTTCACTCAAACTCAAAGTAAGATCAAACTTTGCCGTATTGCCTGTGAGCGGCTCGCTCTGAACGCTTAGACCAGGCAGTGCCATGGCATCCCCTGGAGCGTTTTGCAGCACCAACATTGCCTGGAACAGAGGGTGGCGAGAAAGATCTCGTTGCGGCTGGAGTGCTTCAACCAACCGCTCAAACGGCACATCTTGATGACCATACGCTTCAAGCGCCAGTTCTCTCGTGCGAACCAGAAGGTCATGCACACTGGGATTATCTGACAGATTGCCGCGCAACACCAAGGTGTTGACAAAAAAGCCAATCAGCCCTTCCAGCTCTGGGCGGCGACGCCCGGCCACAGGGGCACCCACCACCACATCATTTTGCTCGCTGTGACGGCTGAGCAGAACCTGAAAGGCTGCCAGAAGAACCATGAACAAGGTCACGCCTTCCCGCTGGCTCAAGGCTGTCAACGCGCCTGATAGTTCAGCCGGGAAAGTCACCTCAATCCGGGCCCCATGGCCACTCATCACTGCCGGACGAGGATGATCTGTAGGAAGGTCTAATGTTGGAAGCTCCTGAAGCTTGTCACACCAGTACGAAAGCTGCCCCTCCAGACGCTCCCCCTCAAGCCAGCGCCGCTGCCAGGCGGCATAATCAGCATATTGCACGGGCAGGGTTGGAAGATCGGCTGGCCGTTCCTCACATTGTGCAGCATAAAGCTCTCCCAGTTCCCGCACCAAGACGCCTATGGACCAGGCATCAGAAACAATATGATGTATGCTCACAACCAGCACATGGCGATCCGCGGCAAGGCGTAAAAGCTCTGCCCGGAACAAGGGACCAGTCGAAAGATCAAACCGCGCAGCAGTCAGATCCTGCATGTGTGCCTTCAGCTGTTCTGAGGACAAGCCATCCACATCGGTAATCTTCAATAGGAAATCTGCCGGCGGATCAATTACCTGATAACCGACCCCCTCTTCTTCTACAATCCGCGTGCGCAAGCTCTCATGACGCTCAATCAGTGCTGCAAACGCCCTTTCAAGTGAAGGTACATCCAACGCACCATTTAACCTGACTGCCCCGGAAACATTATAAGCAGACTGTTCTGGTGCCAGTTGATCCAAAAACCAAAGACGTTCTTGAGAGTGTGAAAGCTTCAAAGCCCCACTTCGGTCCACTGGATCCAGAGGCAGATCTTCCATAGTCCGGCCCAAACCGAGAGCCAGCTCGACAGCTGCCGCCAGATCTTTAACGCATGGTGCCTCGAACAATGCCTTCAACGGTATCTCTACAGCAAAAGCCTGTCCCACACGCGCCATAACCTGCATGGCTAGAAGGGAATGCCCCCCCAAATCGAAGAAGTTGTCCTCAACGCCGACCTGTGTCACGCCCAGAACTTCTGCCCAGATGCTGGTAAGCATCTCTTCAACTGGTGTACGCGGAGCAATATAAGCCTTACGCACCAATCCGCTGTCATCAGGTTCTGGCAGCGCCTTGCGGTCAAGCTTTCCGTTCGGGGTTAAGGGCAGAGCTGACAAAGTAACAAATGCCGCTGGAACCATGTAATCAGGCAAGGTCTGCTGAAGATGCGCGCGTAAATCACCTGCGCTTGCATCTCCGACCACATAAGCAACCAGCCGCCCTTCTCCGGGGCCATCTGCACGTAGCAACACAGCTGCCTGACCAACGGATGGATGCGATGTTAGAGCCGCTTCAATCTCACCGGTCTCGATCCGGTAACCCCGCAGCTTCACCTGATGGTCGTAGCGACCTAAGAACTCAAGTGCACCATCAGCACGCCGGCAAACCCGGTCTCCGGTGCGGTATAACCGGCCTCCGGCCGAACCAAACGGATCTGGAACAAAACGTTCCGCGGTCAAATCCGGCCGCCCTAAATAACCACGAGCTAAGCCAACTCCGCCAATGTAAAGCTCGCCTGATACCCCAACAGGCACAGGCTCAAGCCCTCCATCAAGAACGTAAAGCTGAGTGTTCCAGATCGGATGACCGATCGGAACAGAGCTCGACTTTTGCTCGTCAATCGACGCATCAGAAGGAACCTCAAAATAAGTTGAGGACATTGTGCATTCAGTTGCTCCACATAAGTTGACTAAGAAAATGTTCGGAAAAATGCTTTTTGCTCTTGAAACCAAGTTCCAAGGTAGAGACTCTCCACTTATCATAGCGAGGCGAAGCGGCAAGTGCTTTGATGAACTGGAAGAAATGTAATCCAAAATTGCAGAGAAAAAACTCGGCGTTGTACTAATGAGAAGTGTCACGTTTCTGGATAAAATCCTATTTGCAACGAAAAAAGGGTCATTCCCCACTTCTCTAGGAGGTATGATTACTTCTCCGCCAGCAATTAATAAACCAAAAATATTTCTAATTGAGGCATCAAATGTGATTGGTGGGATCACAACAGTATGGTCAGAAGAGCAGATTTTATACCGATGATTAAAGTCTAATAGATATTGAACAGCGCTGCTATGACGGATCATGACTCCTTTCGGGCGTCCGGTTGAGCCGGACGTGTAAATCACATAGGCAAGGTTTTCAGCATCCACCGTCACATCCGGTGAGCTTTGAGGATATTGGCGAATGATCTCCGCATCGGCCTGCAAACACACCAACGGATGATCACTGACCAATCCTGAATGAGCATCATCACATACAACAAGAGAGGCCCCCGCATCCTGCAGCATAAACGCTAACCGGTCAGGCGGATAGGCAGGATCAAGCGGAAGGTAGGCACCTCCAGCCTTGAGGATGGCCAGCAAACTCACAACCATCTCAGCTGACCGGTCAACGCACAAGCCAACAATAACTTCTGGGCCAACTCCAAGAGTACGCAAATGATGGGCAAGCTGATTGGCACGAGCCTCTAACTCACCATAACTTAAACACTGCCCCTCAAACTCCACTGCAACTGCATCTGGCTGTCGGGCAACCTGTTCAGCAATAAGCTCATGCAAGCAACGGTCTTGCGGATAATCTGCTGCCGTTGCATTCCACTCTTCTAAAACCTGATGACGTTCTGCCTCATCAAGCAGTGAGAGCGTGGAGATCTTCTGCTCTGGATCTGCGGAGGCCATCGCCGCCAAAAGACGCTCCAGATGGACAACCAGGCGTTCCATTGTCGACGCTTCAAACAGATCTGTGCTGTATTCCAGGCGCCCGCGCAGCCCTTCCCGCGTTTCACTCAAACTCAAAGTAAGATCAAACTTTGCCGTATTGCCTGTGAGCGGCTCGCTCTGAACGCTTAGACCAGGCAGTGCCATGGCATCCCCTGGAGCGTTTTGCAGCACCAACATTGCCTGGAACAGAGGGTGGCGAGAAAGATCTCGTTGCGGCTGGAGTGCTTCAACCAACCGCTCAAACGGCACATCTTGATGACCATACGCTTCAAGCGCCAGTTCTCTCGTGCGAACCAGAAGGTCATGCACACTGGGATCATCTGACAGATTGCCGCGCAACACCAAGGTGTTGACAAAAAAGCCAATCAGCCCTTCCAGCTCTGGGCGGCGACGCCCGGCCACAGGGGCACCCACCACCACATCATTTTGCTCGCTGTGACGGCTGAGCAGAACCTGAAAGGCTGCCAGAAGAACCATGAACAAGGTCACGCCTTCCCGCTGGCTCAAGGCTGTCAACGCGCCTGATAGTTCAGCCGGGAAAGTCACCTCAATCCGGGCCCCATGGCCACTCATCACTGCCGGACGAGGATGATCTGTAGGAAGGTCTAATGTTGGAAGCTCCTGAAGCTTGTCACACCAGTACGAAAGCTGCCCCTCCAGACGCTCCCCCTCAAGCCAGCGCCGCTGCCAGGCGGCATAATCAGCATATTGCACGGGCAGGGTTGGAAGATCGGCTGGCCGTTCCTCACATTGTGCAGCATAAAGCTCTCCCAGTTCCCGCACCAAGACGCCTATGGACCAGGCATCAGAAACAATATGATGTATGCTCACAACCAGCACATGGCGATCCGCGGCAAGGCGTAAAAGCTCTGCCCGGAACAAGGGACCAGTCGAAAGATCAAACCGCGCAGCAGTCAGATCCTGCATGTGTGCCTTCAGCTGTTCTGAGGACAAGCCATCCACATCGGTAATCTTCAATAGGAAATCTGCCGGCGGATCAATTACCTGATAACCGACCCCCTCTTCTTCTACAATCCGCGTGCGCAAGCTCTCATGACGCTCAATCAGTGCTGCAAACGCCCTTTCAAGTGAAGGTACATCCAACGCACCATTTAACCTGACTGCCCCGGAAACATTATAAGCAGACTGTTCTGGTGCCAGTTGATCCAAAAACCAAAGACGTTCTTGAGAGTGTGAAAGCTTCAAAGCCCCACTTCGGTCCACTGGATCCAGAGGCAGATCTTCCATAGTCCGGCCCAAACCGAGAGCCAGCTCGACAGCTGCCGCCAGATCTTTAACGCATGGTGCCTCGAACAATGCCTTCAACGGTATCTCTACAGCAAAAGCCTGTCCCACACGCGCCATAACCTGCATGGCTAGAAGGGAATGCCCCCCCAAATCGAAGAAGTTGTCCTCAACGCCGACCTGTGTCACGCCCAGAACTTCTGCCCAGATGCTGGTAAGCATCTCTTCAACTGGTGTACGCGGAGCAATATAAGCCTTACGCACCAATCCGCTGTCATCAGGTTCTGGCAGCGCCTTGCGGTCAAGCTTTCCGTTCGGGGTTAAGGGCAGAGCTGACAAAGTAACAAATGCCGCTGGAACCATGTAATCAGGCAAGGTCTGCTGAAGATGCGCGCGTAAATCACCTGCGCTTGCATCTCCGACCACATAAGCAACCAGCCGCCCTTCTCCGGGGCCATCTGCACGTAGCAACACAGCTGCCTGACCAACGGATGGATGCGATGTTAGAGCCGCTTCAATCTCACCGGTCTCGATCCGGTAACCCCGCAGCTTCACCTGATGGTCGTAGCGACCTAAGAACTCAAGTGCACCATCAGCACGCCGGCAAACCCGGTCTCCGGTGCGGTATAACCGGCCTCCGGCCGAACCAAACGGATCTGGAACAAAACGTTCCGCGGTCAAATCCGGCCGCCCTAAATAACCACGAGCTAAGCCAACTCCGCCAATGTAAAGCTCGCCTGATACCCCAACAGGCACAGGCTCAAGCCCTCCATCAAGAACGTAAAGCTGAGTGTTCCAGATCGGATAACCAATCGGAACAGATGATTGCTCCGTTGCATTTACCAAATACCAACTAGCAAATACAGTAATTTCTGTAGGGCCGTAAGCGTTTACAATTCGCCGTCCATTACACCATGGCTTCAATAAGGATGGAAGTGAAGCTTCGCCTGCTACTCCTAGCATTTTTAGATTGAGAGCTTGGTCTGGCTTAATTGTCGCCAAGATAGATGGAGGAAGCATCAAAGTTGTTATAGCGCGTGCACTTATCTGGTTCGTCAATACAGAACCAACTAAATGCGTGCGTGGAGCGGGACTATCAGCCGCGCACCAGCCTTTAGTGTGCAAAAGATCTCCCAAACTGACACATCGAAACTAAAGCTTGCAAATTGTAAGACTCGGGAGTCAGCTGTAATAGAGAACACTTCAATTAGAGCTATTATAGAATGACGCGCACCGTTATGACGGATCATGACCCCTTTCGGGCGTCCGGTTGAGCCGGACGTGTAAATCACATAGGCAAGGTTTTCAGCATCCACCGTCACATCCGGTGAGCTTTGAGGATATTGGCGAATGATCTCCGCATCGGCCTGCAAACACACCAACGGATGATCACTGACCAATCCTGAATGAGCATCATCACATACAACAAGAGAGGCCCCCGCATCCTGCAGCATAAACGCTAACCGGTCAGGCGGATAGGCAGGATCAAGCGGAAGGTAGGCACCTCCAGCCTTGAGGATGGCCAGCAAACTCACAACCATCTCAGCTGACCGGTCAACGCACAAGCCAACAATAACTTCTGGGCCAACTCCAAGAGTACGCAGATGATGGGCAAGCTGATTGGCACGAGCCTCTAACTCACCATAACTTAAACACTGCCCCTCAAACTCCACTGCAACTGCATCTGGCTGTCGGGCAGCCTGTTCAGCAATAAGCTCATGCAAGCAACGGTCTTGCGGATAATCTGCTGCCGTTGCATTCCACTCTTCTAAAACCTGATGACGTTCTGCCTCATCAAGCAGTGAGAGCGTGGAGATCTTCTGCTCTGGATCTGCGGAGGCCATCGCCGCCAAAAGACGCTCCAGATGGACAACCAGGCGTTCCATTGTCGACGCTTCAAACAGATCTGTGCTGTATTCCAGGCGCCCGCGCAGCCCTTCCCGCGTTTCACTCAAACTCAAAGTAAGATCAAACTTTGTCATATTGCCTGTGAGCGGCTCGCTCTGAACGCTTAGACCAGGCAGTGCCATGGCATCCCCTGGAGCGTTTTGCAGCACCAACATTGCCTGGAACAGAGGGTGGCGAGAAAGATCTCGTTGCGGCTGGAGTGCTTCAACCAACCGCTCAAACGGCACATCTTGATGACCATACGCTTCAAGCGCCAGTTCTCTCGTGCGAACCAGAAGGTCATGCACACTGGGATCATCTGACAGATTGCCGCGCAACACCAAGGTGTTGACAAAAAAGCCAATCAGCCCTTCCAGCTCTGGGCGGCGACGCCCGGCCACAGGGGCACCCACCACCACATCATTTTGCTCGCTGTGACGGCTGAGCAGAACCTGAAAGGCTGCCAGAAGAACCATGAACAAGGTCACGCCTTCCCGCTGGCTCAAGGCTGTCAACGCGCCTGATAGTTCAGCCGGGAAAGTCACCTCAATCCGGGCCCCATGGCCACTCATCACTGCCGGACGAGGATGATCTGTAGGAAGGTCTAATGTTGGAAGCTCCTGAAGCTTGTCACACCAGTACGAAAGCTGCCCCTCCAGACGCTCCCCCTCAAGCCAGCGCCGCTGCCAGGCGGCATAATCAGCATATTGCACGGGCAGGGTTGGAAGATCGGCTGGCCGTTCCTCACATTGTGCAGCATAAAGCTCTCCCAGTTCCCGCACCAAGACGCCTATGGACCAGGCATCAGAAACAATATGATGTATGCTCACAACCAGCACATGGCGATCCGCGGCAAGGCGTAAAAGCTCTGCCCGGAACAAGGGACCAGTCAAAAGATCAAACCGCGCAGCAGTCAGATCCTGCATGTGTGCCTTCAGCTGTTCTGAGGACAAGCCATCCACATCGGTAATCTTCAATAGGAAATCTGCCGGCGGATCAATTACCTGATAACCGACCCCCTCTTCTTCTACAATCCGCGTGCGCAAGCTCTCATGACGCTCAATCAGTGCTGCAAACGCCCTTTCAAGTGAAGGTACATCCAACGCACCATTTAACCTGACTGCCCCGGAAACATTATAAGCAGACTGTTCTGGTGCCAGTTGATCCAAAAACCAAAGACGTTCTTGAGAGTGTGAAAGCTTCAAAGCCCCACTTCGGTCCACTGGATCCAGAGGCAGATCTTCCATAGTCCGGCCCAAACCGAGAGCCAGCTCGACAGCTGCCGCCAGATCTTTAACGCATGGTGCCTCGAACAATGCCTTCAACGGTATCTCTACAGCAAAAGCCTGTCCCACACGCGCCATAACCTGCATGGCTAGAAGGGAATGCCCCCCCAAGTCGAAGAAGTTGTCCTCAACGCCGACCTGTGTCACGCCCAGAACTTCTGCCCAGATGCTGGTAAGCATCTCTTCAACTGGTGTACGCGGAGCAATATAAGCCTTACGCACCAATCCGCTGTCATCAGGTTCTGGCAGCGCCTTGCGGTCAAGCTTTCCGTTCGGGGTTAAGGGCAGAGCTGACAAAGTAACAAATGCCGCTGGAACCATGTAATCAGGCAAGGTCTGCTGAAGATGCGCGCGTAAATCACCTGCGCTTGCATCTCCGACCACATAAGCAACCAGCCGCCCTTCTCCGGGGCCATCTGCACGTAGCAACACAGCTGCCTGACCAACGGATGGATGCGATGTTAGAGCCGCTTCAATCTCACCGGTCTCGATCCGGTAACCCCGCAGCTTCACCTGATGGTCGTAGCGACCTAAGAACTCAAGTGCACCATCAGCACGCCGGCAAACCCGGTCTCCGGTGCGGTATAACCGGCCTCCGGCCGAACCAAACGGATCTGGAACAAAACGTTCCGCGGTCAAATCCGGCCGCCCTAAATAACCACGAGCTAAGCCAACTCCGCCAATGTAAAGCTCGCCTGATACCCCAACAGGCACAGGCTCAAGCCCTCCATCAAGAACGTAAAGCTGAGTGTTCCAGATCGGATGACCGATCGGAACAGATGCTTTTCCTGACGTGACTTTATGCAATGCAGACCAAATTGTCGTCTCACTCGGCCCATATAAATTCCAAACATGCTCATGGCATGCTGTTAACCCACCTGCAAGATCTCGGGATAGTGCTTCCCCACCACACAATATCTTTCGTAGTCCTGAAGGTATACCTCCAGTCTCCAACAAGAGATACCAAGTGGTAGGAGTAGCTTGAAGAACTGTTACGCGACTACTCTTCAATATGTTAGTTAAGGCAAGTCCATCTACTGCGCTTGACCGTGTTACCAAAACACAGCGGCCACCTAATATAAGTGGAGCTAAAATTTCAAGAGTAGCTATATCAAAAGTCAAGTTGGTAACTGCTGCCAAAACATCGCCAGCTGTGAGCTCAAGGACCGCTGTTAAGCTAGATAACGCCCCATTTAATCCTCCATGACGGATCATGACCCCTTTAGGGTGTCCGGTTGAGCCGGACGTGTAAGTCACATAGGCAAGGTTTTCAGCATCCACCGTCACATCCGGTGAGCTTTGAGGATATTGGCGAATGATCTCCGCATCGGCCTGCAAACACACCAACGGATGATCACTGACCAATCCTGAATGAGCATCATCACATACAACAAGAGAGGCCCCCGCATCCTGCAGCATAAACGCTAACCGGTCAGGCGGATAGGCAGGATCAAGTGGAAGGTAGGCACCTCCAGCCTTGAGGATGGCCAGCAAACTCACAACCATCTCAGCTGACCGGTCAACGCACAAGCCAACAATAACTTCTGGGCCAACTCCAAGAGTACGCAGATGATGGGCAAGCTGATTGGCACGAGCCTCTAACTCACCATAACTTAAACACTGCCCCTCAAACTCCACTGCAACTGCATCTGGCTGTCGGGCAACCTGTTCAGCAATAAGCTCATGCAAGCAACGGTCTTGCGGATAATCTGCTGCCGTTGCATTCCACTCTTCTAAAACCTGATGACGTTCTGCCTCATCAAGCAGTGAGAGCGTGGAGATCTTCTGCTCTGGATCTGCGGAGGCCATCGCCGCCAAAAGACGCTCCAGATGGACAACTAACGTTCCATTGTCGACGCTTCAAACAGATCTGTGCTGTATTCCAGGCGCCCGCGCAGCCCTTTCCGCGTTTCACTCAAACTCAAAGTAAGATCAAACTTTGCCGTATTGCCTGTGAGCGGCTCGCTCTGAACGCTTAGACCAGGCAGTGCCATGGCATCCCCTGGAGCGTTTTGCAGCACCAACATTGCCTGGAACAGAGGGTGGCGAGAAAGATCTCGTTGCGGCTGGAGTGCTTCAACCAACCGCTCAAACGGCACATCTTGATGACCATACGCTTCAAGCGCCAGTTCTCTCGTGCGAACCAGAAGGTCATGCACACTGGGATCATCTGACAGATTGCCGCGCAACACCAAGGTGTTGACAAAAAAGCCAATCAGCCCTTCCAGCTCTGGGCGGCGACGCCCGGCCACAGGGGCACCCACCACCACATCATTTTGCTCGCTGTGACGGCTGAGCAGAACCTGAAAGGCTGCCAGAAGAACCATGAACAAGGTCACGCCTTCCCGCTGGCTCAAGGCTGTCAACGCGCCTGATAGTTCAGCCGGGAAAGTCACCTCAATCCGGGCCCCATGGCCACTCATCACTGCCGGACGAGGATGATCTGTAGGAAGGTCTAATGTTGGAAGCTCCTGAAGCTTGTCACACCAGTACGAAAGCTGCCCCTCCAGACGCTCCCCCTCAAGCCAGCGCCGCTGCCAGGCGGCATAATCAGCATATTGCACGGGCAGGGTTGGAAGATCGGCTGGCCGTTCCTCACATTGTGCAGCATAAAGCTCTCCCAGTTCCCGCACCAAGACGCCTATGGACCAGGCATCAGAAACAATATGATGTATGCTCACAACCAGCACATGGCGATCCGCGGCAAGGCGTAAAAGCTCTGCCCGGAACAAGGGACCAGTCGAAAGATCAAACCGCGCAGCAGTCAGATCCTGCATGTGTGCCTTCAGCTGTTCTGAGGACAAGCCATCCACATCGGTAATCTTCAATAGGAAATCTGCCGGCGGATCAATTACCTGATAACCGACCCCCTCTTCTTCTACAATCCGCGTGCGCAAGCTCTCATGACGCTCAATCAGTGCTGCAAACGCCCTTTCAAGTGAAGGTACATCCAACGCACCATTTAACCTGACTGCCCCGGAAACATTATAAGCAGACTGTTCTGGTGCCAGTTGATCCAAAAACCAAAGACGTTCTTGAGAGTGTGAAAGCTTCAAAGCCCCACTTCGGTCCACTGGATCCAGAGGCAGATCTTCCATAGTCCGGCCCAAACCGAGAGCCAGCTCGACAGCTGCCGCCAGATCTTTAACGCATGGTGCCTCGAACAATGCCTTCAACGGTATCTCTACAGCAAAAGCCTGTCCCACACGCGCCATAACCTGCATGGCTAGAAGGGAATGCCCCCCCAAATCGAAGAAGTTGTCCTCAACGCCGACCTGTGTCACGCCCAGAACTTCTGCCCAGATGCTGGTAAGCATCTCTTCAACTGGTGTACGCGGAGCAATATAAGCCTTACGCACCAATCCGCTGTCATCAGGTTCTGGCAGCGCCTTGCGGTCAAGCTTTCCGTTCGGGGTTAAGGGCAGAGCTGACAAAGTAACAAATGCCGCTGGAACCATGTAATCAGGCAAGGTCTGCTGAAGATGCGCGCGTAAATCACCTGCGCTTGCATCTCCGACCACATAAGCAACCAGCCGCCCTTCTCCGGGGCCATCTGCACGTAGCAACACAGCTGCCTGACCAACGGATGGATGCGATGTTAGAGCCGCTTCAATCTCACCGGTCTCGATCCGGTAACCCCGCAGCTTCACCTGATGGTCGTAGCGACCTAAGAACTCAAGTGCACCATCAGCACGCCGGCAAACCCGGTCTCCGGTGCGGTATAACCGGCCTCCGGCCGAACCAAACGGATCTGGAACAAAACGTTCCGCGGTCAAATCCGGCCGCCCTAAATAACCACGAGCTAAGCCAACTCCGCCAATGTAAAGCTCGCCTGATACCCCAACAGGCACAGGCTCAAGCCCTCCTATCATAGAACGTAAAGCTGAGTGTTCCAGATCGGATGACCGATCCAAGCGCAAGCAGATGGACTGCGACTGGCCTTAATTCCTAAACAGTATTTTGCAATGCATGCTATGTTACCGCCAGCGCTCAACAGTATCTTCGGATAGCTAACATTCCCTAGCCCACTTGGTATCTCTTGTTGGAGACTGGAGGTATACCTTCAGGACTACGAAAGATATTGTGTGGTGGGGAAGCACTATCCGAGATCTTGCAGGTGGGTTAACAGCATGCCATGAGCATGTTTGGAATTTATATGGGCCGAGTGAGACGACAATTTGGTCTGCATTGCATAAAGTCACGTCAGGAAAAGCATCTGTTCCGATCGGTCATCCGATCTGGAACACTCAGCTTTACGTTCTTGATGGAGGGCTTGAGCCTGTGCCTGTTGGGGTATCAGGCGAGCTTACATTGGCGGAGTTGGCTTAGCTCGTGGTTATTTAGGGCGGCCGGATTTGACCGCGGAACGTTTTGTTCCAGATCCGTTTGGTTCGGCCGGAGGCCGGTTATACCGCACCGGAGACCGGGTTTGCCGGCGTGCTGATGGTGCACTTGAGTTCTTAGGTCGCTACGACCATCAGGTGAAGCTGCGGGGTTACCGGATCGAGACCGGTGAGATTGAAGCGGCTCTAACATCGCATCCATCCGTTGGTCAGGCAGCTGTGTTGCTACGTGCAGATGGCCCCGGAGAAGGGCGGCTGGTTGCTTATGTGGTCGGAGATGCAAGCGCAGGTGATTTACGCGCGCATCTTCAGCAGACCTTGCCTGATTACATGGTTCCAGCGGCATTTGTTACTTTGTCAGCTCTGCCCTTAACCCCGAACGGAAAGCTTGACCGCAAGGCGCTGCCAGAACCTGATGACAGCGGATTGGTGCGTAAGGCTTATATTGCTCCGCGTACACCAGTTGAAGAGATGCTTACCAGCATCTGGGCAGAAGTTCTGGGCGTGACACAGGTCGGCGTTGAGGACAACTTCTTCGATTTGGGGGGCATTCCCTTCTAGCCATGCAGGTTATGGCGCGTGTGGGACAGGCTTTTGCTGTAGAGATACCGTTGAAGGCATTGTTCGAGGCACCATGCGTTAAAGATCTGGCGGCAGCTGTCGAGCTGGCTCTCGGTTTGGGCCGGACTATGGAAGATCTGCCTCTGGATCCAGTGGACCGAAGTGGGGCTTTGAAGCTTTCACACTCTCAAGAACGTCTTTGGTTTTTGGATCAACTGGCACCAGAACAGTCTGCTTATAATGTTTCCGGGGCAGTCAGGTTAAATGGTGCGTTGGATGTACCTTCACTTGAAAGGGCGTTTGCAGCACTGATTGAGCGTCATGAGAGCTTGCGCACGCGGATTGTAGAAGAAGAGGGGGTCGGTTATCAGGTAATTGATCCGCCGGCAGATTTCCTATTGAAGATTACCGATGTGGATGGCTTGTCCTCAGAACAGCTGAAGGCACACATGCAGGATCTGACTGCTGCGCGGTTTGATCTTTCGACTGGTCCCTTGTTCCGGGCAGAGCTTTTACGCCTTGCCGCGGATCGCCATGTGCTGGTTGTGAGCATACATCATATTGTTTCTGATGCCTGGTCCATAGGCGTCTTGGTGCGGGAACTGGGAGAGCTTTATGCTGCACAATGTGAGGAACGGCCAGCCGATCTTCCAACCCTGCCCGTGCAATATGCTGATTATGCCGCCTGGCAGCGGCGCTGGCTTGAGGGGGAGCGTCTGGAGGGGCAGCTTTCGTACTGGTGTGACAAGCTTCAGGAGCTTCCAACATTAGACCTTCCTACAGATCATCCTCGTCCGGCAGTGATGAGTGGCCATGGGGCCCGGATTGAGGTGACTTTCCCGGCTGAACTATCAGGCGCGTTGACAGCCTTGAGCCAGCGGGAAGGCGTGACCTTGTTCATGGTTCTTCTGGCAGCCTTTCAGGTTCTGCTCAGCCGTCACAGCGAGCAAAATGATGTGGTGGTGGGTGCCCTGTGGCCGGGCGTCGCCGCCCAGAGCTGGAAGGGCTGATTGGCTTTTTTGTCAACACCTTGGTGTTGCGCGGCAATCTGTCAGATGATCCCAGTGTGCATGACCTTCTGGTTCGCACGAGAGAACTGGCGCTTGAAGCGTATGGTCATCAAGATGTGCCGTTTGAGCGGTTGGTTGAAGCACTCCAGCCGCAACGAGATCTTTCTCGCCACCCTCTGTTCCAGGCAATGTTGGTGCTGCAAAACGCTCCAGGGGATGCCATGGCACTGCCTGGTCTAAGCGTTCAGAGCGAGCCGCTCACAGGCAATACGGCAAAGTTTGATCTTACTTTGAGTTTGAGTGAAACGCGGGAAGGGCTGCGCGGGCGCCTGGAATACAGCACAGATCTGTTTGAAGCGTCGACAATGGAACGCCTGGTTGTCCATCTGGAGCGTCTTTTGGCGGCGATGGCCTCCGCAGATCCAGAGCAGAAGATCTCCACGCTCTCACTGCTTGATGAGGCAGAACGTCATCAGGTTTTAGAAGAGTGGAATGCAACGGCAGCAGATTATCCGCAAGACCGTTGCTTGCATGAGCTTATTGCTGAACAGGTTGCCCGACAGCCAGATGCAGTTGCAGTGGAGTTTGAGGGGCAGTGTTTAAGTTATGGTGAGTTAGAGGCTCGTGCCAATCAGCTTGCCCATCATCTGCGTACTCTTGGAGTTGGCCCAGAAGTTATTGTTGGCTTGTGCGTTGACCGGTCAGCTGAGATGGTTGTGAGTTTGCTGGCCATCCTCAAGGCTGGAGGTGCCTACCTTCCACTTGATCCTGCCTATCCGCCTGACCGGTTAGCGTTTATGCTGCAGGATGCGGGGGCCTCTCTTGTTGTATGTGATGATGCTCATTCAGGATTGGTCAGTGATCATCCGTTGGTGTGTTTGCAGGCCGATGCGGAGATCATTCGCCAATATCCTCAAAGCTCACCGGATGTGACGGTGGATGCTGAAAACCTTGCCTATGTGATTTACACGTCCGGCTCAACCGGACACCCTAAAGGGGTCATGATCCGTCATGGAGGATTAAATGGGGCGTTATCTAGCTTAACAGCGGTCCTTGAGCTCACAGCTGGCGATGTTTTGGCAGCAGTTACCAACTTGACTTTTGATATAGCTACTCTTGAAATTTAGCTCCACTTATATTAGGTGGCCGCTGTGTTTTGGTAACACGGTCAAGCGCAGAGATGGACTTGCCTTAACTAACATATTGAAGAGTAGTCGCGTAACAGTTCTTCAAGCTACTCCTACCACTTGGTATCTCTTGTTGGAGACTGGAGGTATACCTTCAGGACTACGAAAGATATTGTGTGGTGGGGAAGCACTATCCCGAGATCTTGCAGGTGGGTTAACAGCATGCCATGAGCATGTTTGGAATTTATATGGGCCGAGTGAGACGACAATTTGGTCTGCATTGCATAAAGTCACGTCAGGAAAAGCATCTGTTCCGATCGGTCATCCGATCTGGAACACTCAGCTTTACGTTCTTGATGGAGGGCTTGAGCCTGTGCCTGTTGGGGTATCAGGCGAGCTTTACATTGGCGGAGTTGGCTTAGCTCGTGGTTATTTAGGGCGGCCGGATTTGACCGCGGAACGTTTTGTTCCAGATCCGTTTGGTTCGGCCGGAGGCCGGTTATACCGCACCGGAGACCGGGTTTGCCGGCGTGCTGATGGTGCACTTGAGTTCTTAGGTCGCTACGACCATCAGGTGAAGCTGCGGGGTTACCGGATCGAGACCGGTGAGATTGAAGCGGCTCTAACATCGCATCCATCCGTTGGTCAGGCAGCTGTGTTGCTACGTGCAGATGGCCCCGGAGAAGGGCGGCTGGTTGCTTATGTGGTCGGAGATGCAAGCGCAGGTGATTTACGCGCGCATCTTCAGCAGACCTTGCCTGATTACATGGTTCCAGCGGCATTTGTTACTTTGTCAGCTCTGCCCTTAACCCCGAACGGAAAGCTTGACCGCAAGGCGCTGCCAGAACCTGATGACAGCGGATTGGTGCGTAAGGCTTATATTGCTCCGCGTACACCAGTTGAAGAGATGCTTACCAGCATCTGGGCAGAAGTTCTGGGCGTGACACAGGTCGGCGTTGAGGACAACTTCTTCGACTTGGGGGGGCATTCCCTTCTAGCCATGCAGGTTATGGCGCGTGTGGGACAGGCTTTTGCTGTAGAGATACCGTTGAAGGCATTGTTCGAGGCACCATGCGTTAAAGATCTGGCGGCAGCTGTCGAGCTGGCTCTCGGTTTGGGCCGGACTATGGAAGATCTGCCTCTGGATCCAGTGGACCGAAGTGGGGCTTTGAAGCTTTCACACTCTCAAGAACGTCTTTGGTTTTTGGATCAACTGGCACCAGAACAGTCTGCTTATAATGTTTCCGGGGCAGTCAGGTTAAATGGTGCGTTGGATGTACCTTCACTTGAAAGGGCGTTTGCAGCACTGATTGAGCGTCATGAGAGCTTGCGCACGCGGATTGTAGAAGAAGAGGGGGTCGGTTATCAGGTAATTGATCCGCCGGCAGATTTCCTATTGAAGATTACCGATGTGGATGGCTTGTCCTCAGAACAGCTGAAGGCACACATGCAGGATCTGACTGCTGCGCGGTTTGATCTTTCGACTGGTCCCTTGTTCCGGGCAGAGCTTTTACGCCTTGCCGCGGATCGCCATGTGCTGGTTGTGAGCATACATCATATTGTTTCTGATGCCTGGTCCATAGGCGTCTTGGTGCGGGAACTGGGAGAGCTTTATGCTGCACAATGTGAGGAACGGCCAGCCGATCTTCCAACCCTGCCCGTGCAATATGCTGATTATGCCGCCTGGCAGCGGCGCTGGCTTGAGGGGGAGCGTCTGGAGGGGCAGCTTTCGTACTGGTGTGACAAGCTTCAGGAGCTTCCAACATTAGACCTTCCTACAGATCATCCTCGTCCGCAGTGATGAGTGGCCATGGGGCCCGGATTGAGGTGACTTTCCCGGCTGAACTATCAGGCGCGTTGACAGCCTTGAGCCAGCGGGAAGGCGTGACCTTGTTCATGGTTCTTCTGGCAGCCTTTCAGGTTCTGCTCAGCCGTCACAGCGAGCAAAATGATGTGGTGGTGGGTGCCCCTGTGGCCGGGCGTCGCCGCCCAGAGCTGGAAGGGCTGATTGGCTTTTTTGTCAACACCTTGGTGTTGCGCGGCAATCTGTCAGATGATCCCAGTGTGCATGACCTTCTGGTTCGCACGAGAGAACTGGCGCTTGAAGCGTATGGTCATCAAGATGTGCCGTTTGAGCGGTTGGTTGAAGCACTCCAGCCGCAACGAGATCTTTCTCGCCACCCTCTGTTCCAGGCAATGTTGGTGCTGCAAAACGCTCCAGGGGATGCCATGGCACTGCCTGGTCTAAGCGTTCAGAGCGAGCCGCTCACAGGCAATATGACAAAGTTTGATCTTACTTTGAGTTTGAGTGAAACGCGGGAAGGGCTGCGCGGGCGCCTGGAATACAGCACAGATCTGTTTGAAGCGTCGACAATGGAACGCCTGGTTGTCCATCTGGAGCGTCTTTTGGCGGCGATGGCCTCCGCAGATCCAGAGCAGAAGATCTCCACGCTCTCACTGCTTGATGAGGCAGAACGTCATCAGGTTTTAGAAGAGTGGAATGCAACGGCAGCAGATTATCCGCAAGACCGTTGCTTGCATGAGCTTATTGCTGAACAGGCTGCCCGACAGCCAGATGCAGTTGCAGTGGAGTTTGAGGGGCAGTGTTTAAGTTATGGTGAGTTAGAGGCTCGTGCCAATCAGCTTGCCCATCATCTGCGTACTCTTGGAGTTGGCCCAGAAGTTATTGTTGGCTTGTGCGTTGACCGGTCAGCTGAGATGGTTGTGAGTTTGCTGGCCATCCTCAAGGCTGGAGGTGCCTACCTTCCGCTTGATCCTGCCTATCCGCCTGACCGGTTAGCGTTTATGCTGCAGGATGCGGGGGCCTCTCTTGTTGTATGTGATGATGCTCATTCAGGATTGGTCAGTGATCATCCGTTGGTGTGTTTGCAGGCCGATGCGGAGATCATTCGCCAATATCCTCAAAGCTCACCGGATGTGACGGTGGATGCTGAAAACCTTGCCTATGTGATTTACACGTCCGGCTCAACCGGACGCCCGAAAGGGGTCATGATCCGTCATAACGGTGCGCGTCATTCTATAATAGCTCTAATTGAAGTGTTCTCTATTACAGCTGACTCCCGAGTCTTACAATTTGCAAGCTTTAGTTTCGATGTGTCAGTTTGGGAGATCTTTTGCACACTAAGGCTGGTGCGCGCTGATAGTCCGCCTCACGCACGCATTAGTTGGTTCTGTATTGACGAACCAGATAAGTGCACGCGCTATAACAACTTTGATGCTTCCTCCATCTATCTGGCGACAATTAAGCCAGACCAAGCTCTCAATCTAAAAATGCTAGAGTAGCAGGCGAAGCTTCACTTCCATCCTTATTGAAGCCATGGTGTAATGGACGGCGAATTGTAAACGCTTACGGCCCTACAGAAATTACTGTATTTGCTAGTTGGTATTTGGTAAATGCAACGGAGCAATCATCTGTTCCGATTGGTTATCCGATCTGGAACACTCAGCTTTACGTTCTTGATGGAGGGCTTGAGCCTGTGCCTGTTGGGGTATCAGGCGAGCTTTACATTGGCGGAGTTGGCTTAGCTCGTGGTTATTTAGGGCGGCCGGATTTGACCGCGGAACGTTTTGTTCCAGATCCGTTTGGTTCGGCCGGAGGCCGGTTATACCGCACCGGAGACCGGGTTTGCCGGCGTGCTGATGGTGCACTTGAGTTCTTAGGTCGCTACGACCATCAGGTGAAGCTGCGGGGTTACCGGATCGAGACCGGTGAGATTGAAGCGGCTCTAACATCGCATCCATCCGTTGGTCAGGCAGCTGTGTTGCTACGTGCAGATGGCCCCGGAGAAGGGCGGCTGGTTGCTTATGTGGTCGGAGATGCAAGCGCAGGTGATTTACGCGCGCATCTTCAGCAGACCTTGCCTGATTACATGGTTCCAGCGGCATTTGTTACTTTGTCAGCTCTGCCCTTAACCCGAACGGAAAGCTTGACCGCAAGGCGCTGCCAGAACCTGATGACAGCGGATTGGTGCGTAAGGCTTA